>CAZOJI010000004.1:131928-142357 GCA_964580055.1 uncultured Gemmatimonadaceae bacterium
AGGGGGGTAGGCACGAAGTGAGCGGTATGTAGGGAGTGGTAAGTTGGAAGTGGTAGGTTGGAAGTGGTAAGTAGGGAGTAGGGAAGGAGATCGTTGCGATCTTCCGGGTTCCTCTCGAAATGCAGGCCATGGACGGGGGTGCTCTGGCGTGACACCTGCATACCAAGAAGTGCTGAGCGTAGCCGTGGCAGTCCCGCGTAGCTGTGATATTCGTTCCGCCAATGTTCCGCGATCCGCCCACTCTCAATGCCTGTCCCAACTCCTGACGCGTTGCCTGCATCGCCGGGATCAGCGCCACCAGAGCGCTCACTAGAAGCGTGGCGATGATGAGAAACGCGATCGCTCTCGCGTCAAGGCCTATCTCTAGTCCTGCCGGGAGTATGCGACTGAACCGATAGCCTGCAAGCATGCCGCTGACCCACAGCGCTACGAGCAGTCCGAGAGCACCCGCGGGCACGGCCAAGGCCAACGTCTCCGTTAGAAACTGCCGCACCAGGCGACCGCGGCGGGTGCCTAACGCGAGGCGCACAACCATCTCGCTCCGCCGCGCTGCAACGCGTCCGACGAGCATGTTGACCACATTGCGCAGATCAGCAGGGTGATGAGCGAGACAGCTGTAGACAGCACTACGGTAAACTGGCGAAGCCTTTCGCGCTGTGGCGGCCATAGCGCTGCAATCTCGGAACTCGCCTGTTCTCGGTCTGTTTCCCGGTCCAGGCGGCCGATGACGGAGAGCCAGTGGGCACCCCTGCCAAGGAAGAACTCGTCGTCCCAGGTCGGCAACGCGTGACGGCGCATTGATAACGGGATCCAGAGATCGGCAGAACCGCCAAGGTGCAGGCCGGAGAATTCTTCGGGCGCAACACCAACAACCGTGAACCCGTAACCGTTGACTAGGATCGTGCGTCCCAGCAGTGAAGTATCCGAACCGAACTGGCTCCGCCACAACCGGTGACTCACTACGACTACCGGCTGTGTACCGACATCGATACCGTCATCCGGTGAGAACGTTCGGCCCGCTACCGGCGTCAAACCGAGAACCGAGAAGTAGTCGCCAGAAACGAGTTCACCGGAGATTCGTCGCGCCCCTTCCGGCAGCGTCAGGTTGAACGGCAGGCTTAACGTGGGCAGCGATTCCGGAAAATGCCTTGAGACGCTGCTTGTAGTCGATGTAGGTAGGTAGAGAGAATGAGCTGAAGTAGCCCTTCTCTACATTGAACTGCCGCAAAGCCATCAATCGGTCGGGGTCGTGGACCGGCAGCCTGGGGTGCAGAGTGTTGACCGTCAAGTTGAACACCGCTCTATGTTGCCGTACTCGTAGACACCGAGGCACGGTATCCGGACTACGTCAGTTACGACGGTACTCTCGCTGCGGGCAACTTGATGATAGCTGCGCGTGCAATGGGTTACGGTACGGGCTTCTTCACGACGTTCTTTCCGGAACAGCGCATGAAGGAGTTCTTGAAGATTCCCGAACGTTATTCTCTGATATGCTTCACTCCCATTGGCGTGCAGCAGGAATGGCCGCAGATGCCATCGAAGAAGGATGTCGACGAGGTCACTGTCTTTGGGTCTTTCGAGCCGCAACGAGATGCGCCAAAGGGAGACCCGATCTCCTAGTCGTCCACCAGGATTACTCCGCCACGAATGATGATCTCTTCGTCCAGCCACACGGTCGGCTCGCGGATGATGGCGTCGAAGTGCGTCTTGGCCTGAACCACTCCGCCGAGACTGGATGACGTCCCGATACCGATGTGAATGGTGCCGTTGACGCCCTCGTCGTTCAGCATCTCACCGGTGAATTCGCGGCACTCGGGATTCAGGCCTATCGCGAACTGCGCGATGTTGTATACCCAGTCATCGTTCTGGCGGGCCAGCAGTTCTCGCAGGAATTCCGCCTGGCTTTCCCCCTCGATCGATCGCACAAAGCCGCCGGAAATCTCGAAGCGGACCGGATGGGTGATCGCTCCGACCCCGTAGTAGGGAATGCTGCCGTCTACCACCAACAATCCTTCGGTCGTTCCCTCGACCGGCGAGGTGTTGGCTTCGATATTGGGCACGGCCGTAAATCCCGCTTGGTCCACGATGCAGGCGTGGCTGTTTCCCCGCCTTCCTTCTATGCCGAGCGAGAGATCGGTGCCGGCGGGATTGGTGACCCTGATCTGGGATGCCTCGGTGAGACGCCTGGCCATTGCCTTGCAGAGCGGTTGCCGTGCGGCGAAGTCGGCGAACAGACCTCCTTCCTCCATCATCCGTTCGGTGAACGCCGACATCGATACGACCCGTGCTCCCTCCGCAATGGCCTTACGGACGGCTACCGTGTGAGCCATTGCGAAGGTCACAGGCAGATAGATCACATCGGCCTCGAGCATGGCCGCAGCCACCGGGGGCGTGGGCTCTTCGTTGTCTATGGATCGCGGAGGTGACACGACGACTGTGGCTTCACCGCCGGCTTCCTGAGCGGTATCCGCAATCGCGCGGGCAATCGCAGTTCGCTCCGAATCCGTAACAATCACCACTATCTCACCGGGCTGGACTCGGGCGCAATTCTCGATGAGGATCTTCGCGCCATGCTTCATCTATCCAAGACCTCCGTGCTCGATCTCATCGGTTCATCGTCTCCGTGCCTCGTAAATCTAGTCGGAACTCCGGTGCGGGGTTGATGCGGCGGGCACCCTTTGCCGTATCCCACGATACGAACTCTGCGTTAACTTGCCTGTTCAGAGTAGTACCGCCTTTTCTCGCTGCACTACCGTTCCGTCAATCTCGATTGTTGGATTCCACATGAGCAGGTCGTAGTGCGTCGGTGCCACCACGCTGCCACCCAAGGTGTGACTGGTGCCGATTCCAATGTGTATAGTACCCAGCACTCCTTCGTCGTCCAGCATGCGTCCCGTGAGCTTGGCGTTGGGGTTGAGGCCGATCCCCAGTTCCGCAACGTTGAAGCAGTTTCGATCATTGTGGATCTCCAGCGCATCGCGCAATATGTCCGCTTGGTTGCCTCCATCCATGCGTGTCATGAATCCGTTCTCTATGCTGCATTCGATTGGCTGCTCCAACACCCCAATACTCAGGTAGGGCACGCTCGCATCCGCAACGAGCATTCCATTTGCAGAGCCCTCGAGAGGCACCACGTTGACCTCGATGTCCGGCACTGGTGCCAGCTCACCCGGTTCTGGAATGTTGGTTAGGACGTTCACCCGCCGGTCTGCTATCGAGAACTGCAGGTCCGTCCCGCGCGGTGATGTCAGGTGCAACGTCTCACCTTTCCTGAGCGCGTTCCCCATCTTTCTGCAGACCTCTGCCTGTGCTTCGAAGTCGGTCTCCAGCAGCGCGTCGGACGTAATGATCTCCTCAGTGTAGGCAGTCATGAGGATCGCGCGCGCACCTCGGTCCAGTGCCGCTCGGACGGCGCGCGTGTGGGTTATCGACACCGAGACGGGAGAGAAGATCACGTCCGCCTGCGCCATCGCTGCCGCGACAGGTGCGGGCGGCTCCTGACCGTCTTGGGATCGCTGCGGGATTATGCATGTGGTGACGCTCGCTCCGACCGCCTCAGCTTCAGCGCGCACGAGGTCAGCGAGAGTGAGTAGACGCTCGTCGGTGACCACTACGACGTTCTCACCGCGCTGCACTCGGCCGTTCACGGTGACGAGCTTGTTTGCGCCGAGTTCGCGTTTGTCTCTTGGCATGTGGACTCCTTGGCGGGTGAAAGATGCACTGTCGATACGGGGAGCGGGAAGGTGGGAGCGGGCAGCGGCGCATCCCCCGTTGCCCGTTCCCCGCACTCCCCCTAGTGTCATACATGCTTCGACTGCGCCGCACCCCCGCTTATGTCCTTACCTTTGCCGCGTTGGTACTCGGCATAGTGCTCGGCGGTTTGTTCACTGATACTCTGGAACCGGTAGCTCGCGGAACCACCTACTTGATCCGTGTCATCGTTGCTCTCGTGCCGTTGCTTATCGTGGTGGCGCTGAGTCCCGCGATAGCGACGCTCGTACGGCGCGGTCTGGCAGGGCGGTTTGCCGGATCGGTGATTCTCTGGTATCTGCTGAGCTCGGCAGTCGCAGGGATTCTCGGTCTGGCAGCGGCGTCCATGATATTCGAGATTCCTTTCAGTACCGGAGCGACGGGGGCGTGGTCGGAGGCGGTGAAGATGGTGCGGGCATTCGGCGACCAGCCGGGTGCTTCTCTCCCGCTTGTGGCCATTGTGGCGGCTGTAGTGATTGGTGCGCTTGCCGTGCGCGTGGAGCCCCTGTACGCGGTTCTTCGCAGAGTTGAGACGGGTATCAGTGACGTCGGCGGCAAGGTCGGCTACTTCTTGATTCCGCTGGTCTTCCTATTCGGAATCTCCATCGGCGTGCGTTTTGGAGCGCGACTCGGCATGGGACACTACGTAGCGATGACGGCCTACACGGCGGGTTTGTGTTTCGTGTGGTGGCTGTTCTACGTGTTCGTTGTCGTCCGCCGAGTCGCAGGGCGGCGTGTCGGCCGCGTGATATCGGAATACTACGTACCCACAGCGGTCTTTGCTGCCGGAACCTGTTCTTCGCTCGCCACGCTTCCGGTCAACATCGCGAATGCCAAGAGTTACGGTGTTCGCGACGAAGTGGCCGACTTCGTGTTGCCACTCGGGGCCGTGGTGAACCTCGACGCCAGCACGCTGATGTACATGGCCTATGCGCCGTTCGTGTTGATGCACGTGTTCGGAATCGATGTGAGCTGGACCATCCTGTTGGTGGCATGGCCCGCACTCGTACTTTTCACGGTCGCTGCGCCAGGTTTGCCGGCGGGGATCGGAACGGCGCTCTGGAGCGCGACGCTGTTTGCCTCGATGGTTGGCTTGACCGGGCAGACACATGCCGACTTCGTTGCCACATGGGTGGCACTCTCGGGCGGTCTGCCCGACATGTTCCGAACGGCAACAAACTGCACCGGTGACGGATTCACCGCGATGGTGTTCGACAGCGTCTTCGATCGGTTCTTCGCGAAACGAACCGGCGGCTCGTTTCAGCTAGTCGAATGACCTGTTGTGTCTCAATGCTTGTTCTTTGGAGAGTGTCATGAAAGAATCTGCCCCAGATTTGATCAAGCGGTTGCTCGACGAGTCAATCGTGGTGTTGGACAGGGACGAATGGGAAGCCGTAGCCGATCAGTTCGAGGAAACCGAAAGTCACTCCACGTTCATCGCCGGTGACCTCGTGATTGTCCGGGTAAACTCGATGTTCGCCGCGGTGGAGCAGCCTGACTCAAAGAAAAGAGTCCTGCGGCTGCTTCGCAGCAATGACGAGGTCCGCAGCTTCGTGGAGCAACGCAAAGAGGAATATGAGCGTATGTGGGATGGTTGCGGCTGTAAGGTGAACTACTACTCGTGAGCAGTGGACGTCGTCAGCCTGCCCGCTATGTCCCGCTTCCGAGAACCGGGGTCAGAGCGAGCGCCGGATCCGGCATAGCTAGAGAAGTGGCCCGCATCCGCGCTCGCTGCTACCCCACGGCGCCATTGAGAATTCCGTAGATGGTATTCCGATCGCCCGTCGCGACATGCTCGCCCCTGGCCTTCACGGGGTCACTCCGGCAAGGTGAAGAAGGGCGGCAGATCGAGGAGTCTACCCAGACTTGAAAGAACACAAACGAGTATCACCTGTCCGCCGCTGGGTGATCATGACCTGCTTGTGCCTGTCCGGGGGCTTCATATATCTCATGCCCTACATGCGCCAGGTCTACCATATCCCTCTGCTCGATGCCCTGGACATAACCAATACTCAGCTTGGTGCAATGGCGAGTGTGTTCGGCGTCACTGCAATGATCTGCTACTTTCCGGGAGGGTGGCTGGCCGACCGCTTCTCGGCACGCAGCCTCATCACGTTTTCGATGCTGGCGACCGGGTTATCGGGGCTATACTTCGCCACCTTTCCTTCCTTTTCGGTATCCGTCGGCCTCCACGCTTTCTGGGGAGTGACGTCGATTCTCACCTTCTGGTCCGCTTTGATCAAGGCTACCCGGAATTGGGCGCCCCAACGGCAGCAGGGTAGGGCGTTCGGCATTCTGGAAGGTGGAAGAGGAATCGCGGAGCTGGCGGCGTCGACAGCCCTGCTGGCCGTCTTTGCCAGGTTGGGGAGTGGGCAGGTCGGCCTATCGTGGGTCATCATCGGGTATTCCATTTTGAACGTTCTCGTGGGGGTGATGGCCTGGTTCTATCTGGAGGACTCGGTACGCGAGGACGCCGAGCCCGACAGACAGGTGATCGGGCTGAAGCAGGTGGTCTCGGTATTGAGAATGCCGGCGGTCTGGTTGGTTGCGGTCGTGGTCGTCGCCGGCTACAGCGCGTACTTGGGCTCGTTCTACTTTGCTCCCTTCGCCACCGATGCGTTCCTGATGAGTGTCGTGTTCGGGGGAGCGATTGGGGTTTCACGGATGTGGGTGAGACCGGTTGCGGCGATTGGCGCCGGGTTCCTGGCGGACCGCGTGGGTATCTCCACGACCGTAGCCTGGTTCTTCGGGATAGTGATTGTGAGCTTCAGCGTCTTTGCCTTGACTCCGGGCAATCCCGGACTCTTGACTCTACTGATAGTCAACACGGTCCTCGCAGCGTTGGCGGCGTTCGCACTTAGAGGGCTCTATTACGCCTTGTTGGAGGAAGGCGGAATTCCTCTCGCGGTGACCGGCACGGCGGCAGGGGTGGTGTCAGTCCTCGGGTACACGCCCGACGCGTTTATGCCGATTCTGGGAGGCATACTACTGGACAAGTATCCGGATAACCTGGGATACAGGATTATATTCGGTTTCGTTGCGATTCTCGGTGTCATCGGACTGGTCGCCGCCATGGCTATCCGCCGCAGGAAACGCGAGGGCCGCCAACCACATGTAGAACAGACATATCGGGATTGAGGAGATTTTCTTGAACTTTTCCGACGGACCGGTGAGTGGGAGCAAGGGGCCTGGATTCCTCGACGTTTCCAAAGAAAAATGCAGAAGAATACATGAAGCCAGCCTCGAGATTCTGGAGCGCGTGGGGGCTCGGCTCTTCCTCGATGATGCCGTTCAACTGGTCCGGAAAGCAGGGGCTACGGTCAGTGACGGGAACCTCGTTCGTATAGGGCGCCAACGGGTGGAGGATGCGCTGGAGACTGTGCCCAAGGAAATCGTGCTGTTCGACCGGCACGGCAATCCCGTGATGCCACTGGACGGAGAGCGTTGCTTCTACGGTCCCGGTTCGGACTGCATCAATATCCTGGATTTCCGGACTGGCGAGAGGCGCAGACCGGTGCTCGTGGATGTCAGGGAAGCAGTTACGCTCTGCGACGCGCTTCCAAATATCGATTTCCTGATGTCGATGTTGGTTCCGACGGATGTGGACGAGGCGCTCGCCGACCGCTACCAGATGGAGGCAATGCTCACGCACAGCACCAAGCCTATCGTCTTCGTCTCGTACGAAGCCGAAGGCTGCAGGGATGCGGTGGCAATGGCTGAAGCCGTGGCGGGGGGCACCGATGCCCTGAGCGAGAAGCCGTTCATTGCATGTTATGTCAATGCCGTTTCCGGCTTGCGCCACAACAAAGAAGCGTTGGAGAAGTTGATGTTTCTGGCCGAAAAGAACCTTCCTTCGCTCTACATCCCCTGCTCGACGGCGGGGGTGAGCAGCCCGGTTACGCCTGCGGGAGCAGTGGCGCTGGACTATGCGGGGGTTCTCCTCGGCGTATTGATATCGCAGTTGGTTAGAGAAGGCGCACCCGTAGGGGTTCCAGGACTGCCTCAGGGTACCTTCGACATGCGAACCATGGTCACCTCCTATTGCGAGCCCGAGAGGATCCTACCTCAGGCCATGGCTCACTTCTACGGATTGCCGATGTTTTCGATCGGCGGCGTCTCGGAATCCAAGCTGGGTGACCAACAGGCGGCTGCCGAGGCGGCCATGAGCCTTCTGGTGGAGACCTTTTCGGGCAGTCACATCATACACGATTTGGGATACCTGGAATCGGGCCTCACCTTCTCGTTTCAGCAGTTGGTGTTGTGCAATGAGATGGTGAGTTGGATCAAAGCCTACACGAGGGAGATCGAGGTTAGCGATGAGACACTGGCGGTTGATCTCATCGCGGAGCTGGGGCCGGACGGAGACTTTCTGAATACCGATCACACGCTCACTCGCTACGTCGAGCGCTGGTACCCGTTCCTCTTCGAGAGGGCGACCTATGAGGCGTGGTTGGAGGGGGGCGCGGAATCGTTTTCGGAGCGGGCGAAGCGGCACATTGAGAAGTTGCTCGCCGAACATGAAAAGGAGCCGCTACCCGTAGCGGTCGGAGAGCGGCTCCGAGACATGTTGCCGCGCTAGGAAGTGAGTTTGGTGCTCTCGTCCTCCGGGACCAGCGCTTCCAGTCGTAGCCGCATACGTGAGACGGAATGTGCGCTGTGGTGGCGACGTGATAGAACTGAGCGGTTGAAAACTCCTGGTCGATCCAGCTGCCACCTGTGTCGAAGCTCAGCGCACCGCCGCCATCGTTGGCTACTACCAGGTGTGCCGGGTCATCGGGATCGATCCAGAGATCGTGGAAGTCGCCGTGAGTACCGTTGTTGATGCTCTCCGTGCTGTCGCCGCCGTTTGCGGAGCGGAAATGCGTGGTGTTCTGAAGGTAGACGACGTCTTCGTCCTGGTGATCCGCGAACAGGTGCGTATAGTAGAATGCCCGCTGTCTAATCGCCCGGTTGTCGTTCGCGAGTTCCCAGGTGGCACCGGCGTCGTCACTGCGGAACAGGCCGATCCCGCATCGAAGCGTTGCGCAGCGTCCGGAATTCACGCCTCTGCCAGTTTCCGGTCTTCTGATATCACGAGTGCCGCCTTCTCGACCAACCAACCGCCCACTACTCACCCACCCACTGGCTACCCACTCATCTTCTTCCTCCCGCCGCAGCGAACAGTGGATTGAATAGCAGTTTGAACGCGTTGCGTGACTGTGCCCTGGTGTCGGGCCGGAAACCGATCAGTACTACTCGCCCCTCGCCCAGGGGCACGCGCATCGCGGCCGGCTGCCCAGCCAGATACCGGTCGGCACCGATCTCCCACCCGTCCGCCAAGATGTCCTCGGTTGGGAAACGGGCGTACACGTCGATGTCGCGCTCCAGTCGCTGTTCGCCCTGCGCCGAATTCTCCTCGGAGGCCGGAGGAACGATGTTCATCACGAGCCCGTGTTGCCAGAAGAGCGCATGTCCTTCCTCTGCCATTCCGTACGCCAGCGGGTCTGTGTTGTCCGGATCGAAACGGATGACCGAGCCTGGGATGTAGAACCGGCGTGGGTCTACACCGTCTATGGAATTGCGCACCGGCAGGCCGAACATGGTGGTCGCGAAATCGACCGCCTCGTGGAATGCCATCAGCCAACCACCGTTCGTGACGAACCGTTTTAGTGCGGCCGCGCCTTCAACTCCCACACCGCCGACGTATTGCTCCGGCATGGTGAGGGGCGCATGGCCGTTCAAGATCGACTCCGCGCTCTGGTCGGGGAAAAGGATGATATCGAACCGATCGAGGGCTCCAGAACGGATATCCTCGTCGTGTAGAACGTCCAAATTGAATTCGTACTGGTCCAATACCCAGCGTGTCCAGCCCTCAGCCATGTTGGACACGTAGCTCTGGTAGATGCCGACTCGCGGTGCTCGAAACTCTCGCAGTGCATTGCCGAGGTCTTCTTCCAGCGCGTGAAAGTCGACACCCAGCTCGGCGGCCAACTCCTCGAGCGTGTTGTCGTTTGCGCGTCTCACCAAGAAGCTGCCGGCCGGCCAGTCCCGTCCGCTTGTCCGGACCGATTCCGTGATCCAATAGAGCCGGGCACCTGTCTCCAGTAGTCGGTTCGCCGCCAACACACTCGCGTTTTGGGCTCGCGAGAACAGGTGCCCGCGCGAACCGGATCCGTGGATTTCTCCTGGCGGCGTGTCCACTTGTTGAATAGCGGGCCCTGGCATCTCGAACGGTTCTATAACGCGGTCGACATTCACGCCGAGCTGGTCGGGTAGATTGTAGCCCGTCACGTCGTAGGGGCGCTCTGGTGGGCCGCCGGGGTAGTCGAACCGATCCGGATATCGTTTCGGCTCCATAAGGTCTATCACCCAAGGCCGGAAAGCTTGGGGCGGGATTACGTAGCTCCCTGGGGAGAACTCTACACCGTCTGTAAAGAACGACCGTTCGGCCCTGTGCACCCTGACTCCGCCCTGGCGCATGACCTGCATCAGCTCTACTGCGGCGCTTGGGTCGTGCTGTTTCGTCGGATCGATTACATACGCGAACGGCCCATCCTCCGCCTCGTTCCCTCTCTCGATCTGGCGGCGACCCATGTGGTAGGTGTTGTACAAGTAGTCATTTCTGAGTTCCGCCGCAGCATCCAGCACCGCCTTTGAACCGGTCATTACGTATTCGACGGCGTCGCCGATGTGCCACCAT
>CAZOJI010000005.1:0-15082 GCA_964580055.1 uncultured Gemmatimonadaceae bacterium
CCAGGATGGCGTCGAGGATGCACAGTCCCGTCAGCCCCGTGATGTCGCTGATCACCCAGTTATCAGGTGAGGAGGTCGAGGTGTTGGCGAAGGCGGAGGAAAACCCAATTCCTCTCTTGCCCAGCTTCCCACTCACCACCTGCCACCCACAACTCACGATTCACAACACACCCTTCACCTCCCCCTAGCCCTCTCCTCCGCTTCAGACTCCACAACTCGCCGCCCCAGATCGGTAATCCGATAGTACGCCCTCATCCCGGCCCTGTCGCGCTGCACATGAGGCTTCTTCAGCGTCTCGATCAGCCCTCTGTTTGTCAATCGCCGTAATACGCCATATAGCCCAGCGGATCTCAGCATCAGGCCGCCATTCGTCTTCCGGTAGACTCCCTGCATTATCCCGTTGCCGTGCAGTTCCCCGTCGCAAAGCACTGCGAGGATCAAGAACTCATCTGATTTCAGTGGCATGGCAAGTGTTACTCGCTTTGTTTGTCCGGCGGTCCCTGTTAGTTCTATACTCAACAAAAAGCTAAAACAAGTCCGTTCTTCGGTGTCGTGATGGTCGTGTTATTGCATCTGCCACACCGGTGCAATGACCGCATTACATTCAACCCTGGAAACGCTGCTTCTGAAACCTATGAGCGACCTGCTCGCTACTAGCCGCTCACCACTCTTCACGTACTCGGTGTAGGAGAGCAGAAATCACTGCCATTCGATGCTCCGGTCTGAAGCGCTACTTCCGCCGAGGTCCGCACACTGTCCGTGCGGTGGACGATCTCAGTTTCAATGTCGAGGCGGGGGACTTTTTCGGGATTGTCGGCACGAGCGGATCCGGTAAGACGACTCTGTTGAATCTGATCGGAGGGCTCGATACTCCGTCGAGCGGGCATCTGGAAGTCTTGAACCAACGTCTCGATTCATTGGATTCCCGAGGTTTGGCGCTATACCGCCGTTCCACGGTGGGAGTCATCTTCCAGGCATTCCACCTCCTGCCGGCGCGCACCGCGCTCGAGAACGTCGAGATTCCGCTGATGCTCCAAAACATCCCGGCGAAGGAAAGGAAGGACCGAGCGCGGGAGGCTCTCGCACGCGTCGGGCTCGAGGCAAGGGTAGACCATCTTCCCTCCGAGCTTTCCGGCGGAGAACAACAGCGCGTTGCGATAGCCAGAGCGATTGCGAAGCAGCCCCGACTCATCCTCGCGGACGAGCCTACCGGCAACCTGGACAGCCGCACCAGCGGAGAGATCCTCCGCCTCCTGGAACAGTTGAACACGGATCGAGGACTCACGGTCTTCCTGGTCACTCACGATGAGGATGCCGTGCGGGAGCTGGCGGATCGAGTGGTGCGCCTGGAGGACGGCAAGATTGTCGAGAGTCGCGTTCGATGATCTTCCGCGATCAGTTGGCCTACGCCTTCGGCAGCCTTCGGAAGACTCGCCTCCGCACCTTCTTGACGGCCGCCGGTGTTGCGACGGGAATCGGAGCGATGAGCAGTATGGTCTCCGTCGGAATGGGCACGCAACGCACTGTCCTGCAGACATTCAGCGAAGGCAACATACTGACTTCGGTGATGGTGCACGCCGGAGAACAGGTCGCGCAGAACAAAGCGGACTCGCTGCCGGTTCTCGACAGTGTCTCAGTCGAGTTGCTGCAGGCTCTCCCCGGTGTGCGCGACGCGTACCCCCGACTCACGGTGGCAGGTTTGCTGCGTTCCGAGACACAGCAGCTCTTCCAGTCGCTGGAAGGTATGCCGGCCCGCGTGCTGACCGAGCAGATCGAACGCGGGGCGGTAGAAATTGTCGCCGGCCGACCCTACGCCGATGATGAACGGGACGTGATAGTCCTATCCGAACGAGCAGCTGAAAAACTGGTGCCGGAAGGAGTAGAACTGGACACACTGCTGGGTCGAACGGTCTCTTTTTTGGGCGCACGCGCTCCCTCGTTGTCGACGGCACAGGACTCCACCTCCGGAGGCGAGTCCCGCCCGGAAACGCCGGACATCAGTGATCTGCCTGCCGCCCTCCGAACTCTTCCGCTGGGCGGGCTGCTCCGCAATCTGCCGGCATTCGCGTTCCAGCCGATGCGTCTAGAGCTGACAGTCGTGGGCATCGTCAAGGGCGGCGGCGATCTCAACGACTTCGTCGGGCTTTCACTGTGGGTGCCGGTCGACCTGGTGGAATCGTTGTACTCGCGGACGTTCCAGGACCTGGAATCCGTTCTGACCGGAGAGGTGCGAACGGGTGGATTTCCCCTCGTCCAGGTTCTTGCGAGAGATGTTCTGGCGGTGGGGGCGGTGCAAGACACGATAGAAGCCATGGGATTCGCCGCCGAGTCGATCCTCGACGAGATCCATCAGGTCCGTAGGGGATTCTTGTTCATGAACAGCTTGCTGGGCACGATCGGCGGCGTCAGCCTCTTTGTCGCCGCCATGATGATCGTCAACACGCTCGTCATGGCCGTTCTCGAGAGGACTCGCGAGATAGGACTGTTGAAATCCATGGGCGCCACGGACGGTGACATATTGCGGCTGTTCCTCACCGAAGCCAGCGTAATCGGCTTTCTAGGCGGCATTGGCGGTCTGGTGCTCGGTTACGTGGTGGCGAGGATAACGAACGTCCTTGCAAACATCCGTTTCGAGCAGGTTGGTGAGGTAAGTGTCGATCTCGTCGCATTCACCATGTGGCTGATCGTCGGCGGAATGGCATTCGCGCTGGTGGTCAGCCTGGCGGCCGGGTATTATCCGGCGCGTCGCGCCGCGAAGGTTGATCCGGTTGTGGCGTTGCGGCACTTCTGATCCGAGGGTCAGGCATCTAGCAGTAAACGATCCGGCGAGCTATTTTCGCGCCGACGAAACATCGTCGGGACGACAGCAAGGCGGCCGGAGTTCCCTCAAAGACCCACTCTCCGCCTCCCATGCGGTCCCGCCACGACAAACCTGCATCAAAGAGGACAGGATCATGACGAAGCAACGGCACGTAGCGAGTCTCACACTCACCGCTAGTGCGCTCGCCCTTGTGGCGTGTGGCAGCGGAGAGCCAACGCCCTACCGGCTTCCAGCGGTGGACGATTACTCCGCTCCTCTCGAGTTCGGAATCTCTTTCGACGAATCGATGAGCGCCGAACCACTGGACGGGCGAGTAATCTTGATTCTTTCGCCCCGCGACGAACCGGAGCCTCGATTGCAGGTCACCTCCGGCCTCAACGCACCTCTCGTATTCGGTATCGACGTCGAAGGGTTGGCGCCGGGCTCGGAAGCGGTGATAGACGCGGACGTGTTCGGATTCCCGCTGGAAAGCCTGGCTCGAATACCGGCGGGTAGCTACCACGTCCAGGCGCTGCTACACAAATACGAAACGTTCAACCTGTCGAACGGAAAGACGGTGAAACTGCCGATGGACCGCGGTGAGGGTCAGAAATGGAATCGCGCGCCCGGGAACATCTACTCGACTACCGAGAGAATCGAGATCGATCCGAACTCGACGGAGCGGATTTCAATTTCGTTGGATCAGACCATTCCGCCCATTGAGCCGCCCGAAGACACCGAGTACATCAAGCACGTCCGAATTCAGAGCGATCTCCTGACCGAGTTCTGGGGCCGGCCGATGCATCTGGGCGCCCACGTGCTACTCCCCGAGGGCTTCGATGAGCACCCGGAGGCCCACTATCCATTGGTAATCTTTCACGGCCATTTCCCCTACGACTTCGGCGGGTTCAGGACCGAGCCGCCCGACCCCAACCTGGAGCCCGACTACAGTTCGCGGTTCGATGTGCACGGATACAACAGGATCCAGCAGCAGGAAGCTCACGATTTCTACCAGACGTGGACAGGTCCTGATTTCCCAAGGATGCTGATCATCGAGGTGCAACACCCCACGCCCTACTACGACGACTCTTATGCTGTTAACTCCGCTAGCCAGGGGCCCTGGGGCGACGCCATAATGCACGAGTTGGTCCCCTACATCGAAGAGCAGTTCCGCGGTATCGGTGAGGGCTGGGCGAGGTTCACGTACGGTGGATCAACCGGGGGCTGGGAGGCACTGGCGGTACAGGTCTTCTACCCGGACGACTTCAACGGGACCTTTGCCGCTTGTCCCGACCCTATCGATTTCCGCGCCTACACTCTGATCAATCTCTACGAAGATGAGAATGCGTACTACTACGAGAGCCGGTTCAAGCTCCTGGAAAGACCGGGTCGTCGCAACTGGCTGGGTCAGGTGAGCGTTACGGTTGAAGACGACAACCACCTCGAACTCGCTCTGGGCAGTCACGGCCGATCGGGACAGCAGTGGGATATCTGGCAGGCAACCTATTCACCGATGGGTAATGATGGATACCCGAAACCGATCTGGGACAAACGCACCGGCGAGATCGATCACGAGGTCGCCGAATACTGGCGGGAGAACTACGACCTGCGCTACATCATGCAGCGCGATTGGAGAACACTGGGGCCCAAGCTCGAGGGCAAGATTCACATCTACTGCGGTGACATGGACAACTACTATCTGAACAACGCCGTTTATCTAACCGAGGATTTCCTCGAAAGCACGACGAGCCCCTATTACGCCGGAGAGGTCGATTACGGTGACCGTGCCGAACACTGCTGGAACGGCGATCAGGAGAACCCCAACCACATCTCTAGGCTCAGATATAATACGATGTATGTACCAAAGATCTTGGCTCGCATAGAGGCTTCGGCGCCGGAAGGAGCGGACCTTACTAGCTGGAGGTACTGAGGTGGTGGGTGGTGAGTAGCAAGTGGTGAGTGGTGAGCGGTGGTGAGTGATCGCCACCACTACTCACTATTCACTATTCACCACTCCCCTACTTCTTCTTCAGACGGAGGCCCTTGCGCCGTTTGCGTCTCATGCGGCGACGTTTGCTTCCAATCTTCCTTCTACCTCTGTGTTTCTTCGGATATCCCATGGGCCTCTACCGTTTCACGACTATCTCGATTGCCAAGAGTCACGTAAGAAAACACACTGGACGCATATGCGCGAGCCCCTTTTTCTCGTCAAACATGGCGCACAACACCTGCGTGCGGTACTTTCAACATCCCCGCCTACAGTAGCGTACCGGGCGTGAAAAGTGAGTGCAAGGAGTATCCCGATGAGGCCGAAAATGAGGTTCCTCGAAGACGAACTGATCGACAATGTCATATCGGAAGCAAGAGATCTCCTCCGCAACCTTGGTATGGAGATTCACAACGCCGACGTTCTTTCTATGCTGGCGGATCACGGAGCAACGATCGACAAGGATAAGAGCCGCGCACACTTCACGGACGACATAATCGACAAGGCGCTATCAACAGCACCGGCAGGTTTTGCGCTATACGATACTCTGGGAGAGCAGACGCACGATCTATCCGGAAACAATGTGCATTTCACGCCTGGTTCAGCGGGCATAACGGTGCTTGACCACGACGCCCAGACCAGTCGCACGGCTGTGACTGCAGACTACGTCCAATATGCAAAGGTCGTTAGCCAACTCGACAACATCGCGTCACAGAGCACGGCTATAGTTCCCAATGACGTGCCCGAGCGAATATCGGACAGTTACCGGCTCTTCTTGAGCCTGCTGCTCGGAACAAAGCCGGTGGTGACCGGAGCGTTCACCATAGACGCGTTCAACGTGATGAAGGACTTGCAGTTGGCCGTTCGGGGCTCGAGGGAAGAGCTGGCCGCCAAGCCGCTGACAGTCTTTTCCTGCTGTCCCACGGCTCCTCTCAAGTGGACTGATGTCACTTCGCAGAACGTCGTGGATTGCGCGAGGCACTCGATTCCGGTCGAATACATATCGATGCCGTTGTCCGGTTTCGTCGCTCCGGTAACGCTCGTGGGCACTCTGGTTCAGCACACCGCCGAAACCATCAGCGGAGTTGTCATTTCCCAACTGACCAGCCCCGGCGCGCCGGCGCTCTACGGTGGCTCGCCAGCCATCTTTGATGTTCGTTACGAGACCACGCCGATGGGCGCCGTAGAGACTATGATGATCGACTGCGCTTACAACGAGATCGGCAAACACCTCGGGCTGCCTACTCAGGCATACATGGCCCTGAGTGATTCAAAGATGCTGGACGCGCAGGCCGGCCTGGAATCATCCATGGGCGCCACGCTCGCTGCACTTGCCGGAATCAATAACATTTCCGGGCCCGGGATGCTGGATTTCGAGAGCTGCATCAGCCTCGAAAAGCTGGTCGTGGACAACGAGATATGCGGTATGACGCTGCGTCTGGTCGAAGGAATCGAGCCCAAAGACGACTTCCCGGCGCTTCCCCGCTTCCAGGAGTTGCTGGCGGAACAACACCTGCTGATTTCGGATCACACGCGCAAACACCTGAGAGGCGAACACTATTTTCCAGGTATTGCAATCGACAGGGCCAATCGCTCGCGCTGGCACGAGGAGGGCAGCAGGACTCTCAGGGGTCGCGCGCACGCCGAGGTAGAGAAGCTGCTCGCCGAATACCAGCCGTCACCGCTGCCGGACGAGACAAAGGCCGAGATGACGAAGCTCATGGAAGCCGAGGCAACTCGCTACGGGATGGACGTTTTACCGCACACGATCAAATGAATGAAGTGCTCCACTTCCCGCCGGGAGCACTCTTCCCAAAGCAGGTGGATGTGCTCGCACACCAGGGTGTCCCGCCCGGCACGCAGATTCGACCGGATATCGAGGAGATCTGCAGCGATGCTCTTCGACTCCTGAACGAGACCATGGATGCCGTCGGCGTGACTTCCGAGATCTCATTGCAGGACTTCGCCGCGGTTTTTGAGGGTGAGGGAGAAAACGATCCGGAAACGCCCGTCGGTGAGATCTCCGAGCAATCCGACCATCTCTTGCTGTTTGCAGTAACGCTGGGCGCTGAAATGAGCAAAGTCATCGACGAACTCTTTCACACCAACGAGTTCCCGCTGGGGTGCATGCTGGATGCGGCTGCCTCAGTTGCCGCCGATGCCGCGGCGGAAGTCATCGAGCAACGCTTTGCTCGCTCGCTCACCAAACTCGGCTGGAGCTTGGAGTCAGGTGCCGCGCTGCGTTACAGCCCCGGATATTGCGGTTGGCACATCAGCGGACAAAAAAAGCTGTTCGAGTACCTGCAACCCGAACAGGTCGGGCTGACATTGCGAGACAGCTACCTGATGGAGCCATTGAAGTCCGTATCCGGAGTCGTGCTGGCAGGACCGAAGGAAATTCACGAGTTCGATCCTTCTTTTCCATGCTGCAGCACATGCGAAACCTACTATTGTCGCGACAGAATACGCGCTTTGTTCGCCGGTTGAACTCCGGCGAAGTAAGAAGATCACGGAGAACGTAAATGGATTTGCTTCAGCAGATTGCCGACAGTGTCATTCAGGGTCAGGACAAACGCACCGTAGAATTGACCGAACAGGTAATCAAACAGGACACCCCACCCAAACAGATTCTCGATGACGGCCTGATAGCTGGAATGAACGTGGTTGGACAGAAGTTCAAAACTCACGAGATCTTTCTGCCGGATGTGCTGTTGGCGGCTCGTGCGATGACTGCGGCGATGGATGTGCTGAAGCCCCTGCTGATCAGGGAGGGTGTTCCCATGATCGGCAAGGTGGTAATAGGCTCGGTCCAGGGTGATCTCCACGACATAGGCAAGAATCTCGTGGGCATCATGCTCAAGGGCGCAGGATTCGAGTTGGTCGATCTCGGAAACGACGTTGCGCCGGAAGCACTCGTCGCCGCCGCCAAGGATAATGAGGCATCGGTGATCGGCATGTCCGCCCTTCTGACAACCACCATGCCCGTCATGCGCAAGGTGGTCGAGCAGCTCCACGAAGAAGGGCTGTCCGGCGAGATCAAGACGATCGTGGGCGGCGCCCCTGTGTCGGCGGAATTCGCGCAGAAGATCGGCGCGGATGCTTACGGATTCGACGCGGCGAACGCAGTCGATCGCGTGAAAGCGCTGGCCGGCATTGGTTGAGCGGATGCAGTTCGCCGAGAGGATAGCGGCCGGCGAGACCCTGCTGTGCGACGGCGCTACAGGAACCATGTTGTTCGAACTCGGTCTCGAGCCCGGCGGGTGTCCCGACGCGCTAGCGCTATCTAATCCAGACTTGCTGGACGAGGTCGCTCGGCGGTATCTCGACGCCGGTGCGGATATCGTGGAGAGCAACACGTTCGGCGCCTCGCCGCTCAAGCTGGCCCAATACGACCTCGACGCCAGCACCGAAGAGATCAATCGCCGAGCGGTATTTGCGGTACGATCGGTGGTTGGAGACCGAGCTTATGTCGCCGGATGTGTCGGTCCCACCGGGAAGATCCTGCAACCTTTCGGCGATGTGAGCGAGGAAGAAGTCTACGACAACTATCTTCGCCAGATGGAGGCCCTGATCGCCAGCGGCGTTGACCTGGTGATGATCGAGACGATGATCGACGTCTCGGAAGCCAAGTTGGCTATCAAGGCGGCCAAGGACGTTTCGAGTGAAGTTCCGGTTACCGCCACCATGACGTTCGACGCGACGCCGCGAGGGTTCTACACAATAATGGGAGTCGATGTGGCAGGCGTCGCGTCCGGCCTATTGGAAGCCGGCGCCGACGTGATCGGCTCCAACTGCGGAAACGGCATCGAGAAGATGGTGGAGATCGCACATGCCTTCCGAGAGGCCACCGATGCTCCGCTCATCATCCAGTCGAATGCGGGAATGCCCGAGACCGAAAGCGGCGAGATCGTTTATCCGGAAACACCTCAATTCATGGCCGGTCGCATCAAGGACCTGCTCGACCTCGATGTGTCGGTTGTCGGCGGCTGTTGCGGAACGACGCCGGAGCATATCAAGGCGTTTCGTGAGGTGGTGGACCTAGCATCCAATCTGGGGTGATTACTACCCGAAATACTTCTCCGCCACCTTCGCTAAACCGTCGCGCGACCGCTCAATCGTGCTGTCTGCGACGCAGTAGGACATCCTGAAGTGGTTAGCTCTGCCGAAGCCGCTTCCAGGCACGACCAGGATTCTTTCCAGCTGCAACTCCCGCACGAACTCGACGTCGTCGACCGGGGAACGCGGGAACAGGTAGAACGCTCCTTGGGGCTTCACGAACTCATAGCCGAGTTCGTCCAGCATGCCGCACAGCAGGTCCCGCTTCTGCTGGTATATCTGCGGGTCTACCGACACACCCTGCAGATGCCTCGTTACCCTCTGCATCAACGCCGGTGCGTTGACGAAACCGAGGGTTCTATTGGCAAACACGAGTCCGTTCAACGTAGGATTCAGATCCTCGATGGAGGGATTCACAACTATGAAACCCAGTCGCTCGCCGGCCAAGGACAAGTCCTTCGAGTAGGACGTAACGACGATGCTGTTATCACAGGCAGACAGGATGCCCGGCACGGTGATGCCCTCGAACGAGATCTTGCGGTACGGTTCGTCGGACAACAGGTAGATCGTCTTGCCGTATTCTCGAGACTTCACGTTTATGAGCTGACCGAGCTGTTCTATTTCTACGGCATCGTACACGCGACCGGTGGGGTTGTTGGGCGAGTTCACCAGTACGACCTTGGTCTTGTCGGTGATGGCCTCCTCAATTGCGGCAAGATCCAAAGAGAAGTCCTCGCTCGTCTCGACGAATTTGCAGACTCCGCCGTGGTTATCAACGTAGAAACGGTACTCCACGAAGAAGGGTGAGGGTATCAAAACCTCGTCGCCCGGGTCCAATAGGGTCTTGAAGACGACATTCAAGCCACCACCTGCACCGCAAGTCATGACGACATGCTCGGCGGACAGGGTTACTCCCTGTTCCTTCGACACGAAATCGGCCACCGCAGTTCTGGTCTCGGGGTAGCCAGCGTTCGGCATGTACGCGTGAGCGCCGGGAGTGCGTTCGTCAACCACTTTCTTCAGCGCCTCAAAGAACTCCTCGGGTGGATCCAGGTTGGGATTGCCCAAGCTGAAGTCGCAAACGTTGTCAGCGCCGTGCTTCTGCTTCAGCGCCATCCCCTCTTCGAACATCTTGCGTATCCAAGACGCCTTCTCCATGAAACCGTCGATCTTCTTGGCTATCGCCATTTGATTGACCTCGTCTCTTTGCCATAGCGGGTAACATCGGGACCAAATGCTAACAAATGAGGCAGATCCCCACTAGTGTTCCTCATTCCTCGCCACTGTGAATATCGCCACAACGCCCCTTCGACGCTCGCAACATCTTCAGCGAGTGAACAAGCCATTAGTGGGACCTTCATTGCTGGTCGGTTTTCCCAACGGCGCAACGCATTATTATTCCACACCCAGATCCACCCTCTCAAGGATTTGCAATGGAAGACTTGATCTACTTGGACAACGCCGCCACGAGCTTTCCAAAACCCGACGTAGTGCATGACACCGCACGGCACTTCTACGCGACCAATGGCGTGAACCCAGGCCGCACCGGCTGCGACCTCGCCTTGCGAGCAGAGGAAATGATACACGGAACTCGGAAAGGTCTGACAGAACTCTTCAACAAGAGCCTGGTCGAGGCAGGCAAGGATAAAGACCCCAACCGCCTGGTATTCACGTTAAACGCCACGATGAGCCTGAATCTCATCATCAACGGTACGGTCAATCCGGGTGACCATGTAGTCACGACGAAAATGGAGCACAACTCGGTGATCAGGCCGGTCAATCACAAGGCCAAGCAGGGCGCCGAGGCGACCTACGTGGTGCCTGACAGCGACGGATACGTCGACCCCGAGGATATCCGTAAGGCGATCAAGTCCAACACGAAACTAGTGCTCGTCAATCACGGCTCGAACGTGACCGGGGCAGTTCAAGATATCAAGGCGATTGGGGCGGTGTGCAAGGACGAGGGCGTCCCGTTTGCGGTGGACACAGCCCAAACAGCGGGAGTCCTGCCGATCGACATGGCCGAGTGCAACATCAGTTTCCTTCCGTTCACGGGTCACAAGGGACTGTTTGCGCCGCCTGGAACCGGTGGCATCTGTGTGGCCGACGACGCGGAGATCGAGGGCACTATCTGGGGCGGAACAGGAGTCAAGAGCGCATACCCCTATCATCTCGAAGAGTACCCCTTTCGACTCGAAGCAGGCACACTCAACCTCGCAGGAATAGCTGGGCTCTCCGCGGGGCTGGCGTGGATCAACAAGATGGGAGTCGAAGCAATTTACCGGCACGAGATGAGTTTGTTGGCCAGGCTGCAGGCCGGTTTTGCGGAGATCCCCGGAGTGACGCTTTGGGGAACTACCAGACTGGAGGACCGAGTTGCCACGCTGTCTATGACAGTCGACAACTACGATGCCAGCGACATCGGTATCCTGCTCGATGTGGATCACGACATCTTCACGCGCACCGGTCTTCACTGCGCTCCGCTGGTCCATGAGCATCACGGAACTACACCCCGCGGAACCGTGCGGTTCTCGGTTGGTCCGTTCAACACGGAGGCTCACATCGACGCGGCCATAGAAGCGGTGCAGAAGGTAGCGGCGGAGCGGAATTGAAAGAAAGTCCTTGGCTGACCTCATAGCCGCGGGCGACCGCGTGCGTGGCTCAGCCGCCGAGCTGAGCATCCACAGGGCGATGGCGCCATCCGGCTGACGCCGAGAGAACCGGTCTGGAGGCCCGAAAGTGCAACCGCAACCAAAGAAGTGGAGCCGCGCCTAGATTATCTGCCGCTACCCTCTAGTCAAGACAACGCTCTTCATCAGATCTCGATTCAAACGCGCAATGAAGTCGACGCTGATCTCCTTGGGGCACGCCGCCTCACACTCGCGGTGGTTGGTGCAGCCGCCGAAGCCTTCCTGGTCCATGATGTTCACCAGGTTCAACACGCGCTCCATGCGCTCCGGCTGACCCTGTGGAAGCAGGCCTAGATGCGAGACCTTTGCTGAGGTAAAGAGCATCGCCGATGCATTGGGGCAAGCTGCCACGCACGCGCCGCAACCGATGCACGCCGCGGAGTCCATTGCCAAATCGGCTTTCTCCTTCTCAATCGGTATGGCGTTGGCGTCGGGCGGGGCGCCGGTTCGGACCGATATGTACCCGCCCGATTCCACGATGCGATCCAATGCGCTGCGATCGACGATCAGATCTTTGATGACCGGAAATGCCTTCGCCCTGAACGGCTCCACCCAGATCTCGTCGCCGTCCTTGTAGTGACGCATATGGAGCTGGCATGTGGCCCCACCTCGCTGCGGACCGTGAGGAATGCCATCTATCACTAGACCGCAGGAGCCACAGATCCCCTCTCGGCAGTCGTGCTCGAACGCGATCGGTTCCTCGCCCTTCTCGATCAACGATTCGTTCAAGAAATCCAGCATCTCGAGGAACGACATGTGCTCGTTCACGTTGGGCGCTTCGTAACGTACGAACCGGCCCTTGTCGGTGGCGTTCTTCTGACGCCATACATGCAGTATGATCTTCATTACTTGTAACTCCGCTGCGACAAGGGAACATCCTCAAAGGCTAGCGGTTCCTTGTGGAGCTTGGGCGTCGATCCCACTCCGGTGAATTCCCACGCGGAAACGAAGGCGAACTCCTCGTCGTTGCGCTTCGCCTCGCCCTCCTCAGTCTGGTGCTCCTCCCTGAAATGGCCGCCGCAGGATTCCTCGCGCATGAGCGCGTCGTAGCACATCAACTCACCGAACTCCAGGAAGTCCGCCACCCGACCGGCCTTCTCCAAGTCCTGGTTCAATGCTTCGCCCGTGCCGGTCACCTTGACGTCCTCCCAGAACTGTTCGCGCAACTGCGGAATCTTCTCGAGCGTTTCTTCGAGTCCGGCCTTACTCCGAGCCATTCCGCACTTGTCGAGCAACATCTTGCCCAGCTCGCGGTGGAATGTGTCCACGGTGCGGGACCCGTTGATGCTCAGCAGCTTCCTGACCTTCTCCTCTGACTCCTGCACCACCGCGCCGAACGCCGGCGAATCAGCGCTGACCTTTGCGGGGCCAAGCCGAGCAAGGTAGTCGCCGATTGTGTAGGGAATCACGAAATAGCCGTCAGCGAGTCCCTGCATCAACGCACTGGCCCCCAGTCTGTTGGCGCCATGGTCGGAGAAGTTCGCCTCGCCGATCACGAACAGGCCGGGTATAGTGCTCCCCAGATTGTAGTCCACCCAAAGCCCGCCCATCGTGTAGTGCGGCGCCGGGTAGATCCGCATCGGTACCTCGTAGGGATCGTCCCCGGTGATACGCTCGTACATCTCGAACAAGTTGCCGTAGCGCGCCGCGATCACATCCTTGCCAAGCCGTTTGATTGCGTCAGCGAAGTCGAGATAGACGCCGTTCTTCAACTCGCCCACGCCGCGGCCACTGTCCACTGCCTCCATTGCGCGGCGAGATGCGATATCCCGCGGAGTGAGGTTTCCGAAGCTCGGGTACAGGCGTTCCAGGTAATAATCGCGATCTTCCTCGGGAATGTCGTTCGCCGCGCGAGTCTCGTTCTCGTTCTTCGGCACCCAGATGCGTCCGTCGTTCCTAAGCGATTCACTCATCAACGTGAGTTTGGATTGATAGTCGCCACTCTGGGGGATGCATGTAGGGTGAATCTGCGTGAAGCACGGGTTTGCGAAGGCCGCCCCTCGCCTGTGCGCCCGCCAGGCCGCCGTCACGTTGCAGCCCATCGCATTGGTGGAGAGGAAAAACACGTTGCTATAGCCGCCCGTGGCGAGCACCACCGCGTGCCCGGCGTGCGACTCGATCTTGCCGGTGACCATGTCACGAGTGACGATACCCTGAGCGCGTCCGTCTTCGACGACGAGGTCGAGCATCTCGGTGCGTGGGTACATCTCGACCTGACCCGCCCCTACCTGGCGAGCAAGCGCGTGGTACGCACCTATCAGGAGTTGTTGCCCGGTCTGCCCGCGCGCGTAAAAGGTTCGGGCAACCTGCGCGCCACCGAACGATCGGTTCTCCAGCAGCCCTCCGTACTCGCGCGCGAAGGGTACGCCCTGCGCCACGCACTGGTCGATGATGTTGTTGCTCACCTGAGCCAGGCGGTAGACGTTCGCCTCGCGGGCCCGGTAGTCGCCGCCCTTTACCGTGTCGTAGAAGAGGCGCCATATGCTGTCGCCGTCGTTGGGATAGTTCTTCGCCGCGTTGATACCGCCTTGCGCGGCTATGCTGTGGGCGCGGCGCGAGCTGTCCTGGTAGCAAAAGCACTTGACTTTGTAACCCAGCTCTCCAAACGAGGCAGCGGCCGACGCTCCGGCGAGCCCCGAGCCTACAACTATGATGTCGTATTTCCGCTTGTTGGCGACATTCACCAACTTGAGCTCGAACTTGTGTTTGTCCCACTTATCCTGAACCGGACCGGAGGGAATCTTGGAGTCGAGTTCCATTCCTTTTTCCTCCGTCACCTAGTTGAGTGTCAAGATCCCGGCCATCACTGCAACCGGGACGGAGACGAATCCGACGAACACCACGCCAGCGACTACTACCGCCAGCGGCCTGCGATACTTGTTGTAGCGCGGATGATTGATGCCAAGGGTCTGCAACGCACTCCAAACACCATGGTAGAGGTGAAAACAGAGGGCGGCCATAACCACGATGTACAAGATCGGGACCGGTATCCACTGAAATCCCACGACCAGGTTGTTGTAGGCATCGCCGGGAACGAAGTCGGGATGCAGATTGCCGGTCGTGAAATGGAGTATGTGCAGCACGACGAAGGTGCCTATTATCAAGCCACCCCATATCATCGTGCGTGCGGCGATATTCGTCTCCTGGGTGTCGAGCTTCCGCGCGTAGTTGACGGGCCGTGCGCTCTTGCCCAACAACCAGAGTTGGATAGCAGGTAGCACATGGATCAGCACCGCCAAGAGAAGGATTATCCTGAACAACCAGAGCAGTTGCCCGTGCATGAACAGGGGCGCACCCATCTCTCTCAGGAATTCCGCATAGTGATTGAAGGTCTCGGGGCCGAAGAAAGCCTTGAGGTTGCCGTACATATGCCCGAGAACGAAGCCGGTGAAGATCGCGCCCGACACGGCCATTAGAACCTTCTTTCCGACCGTGGAGCGATAGATGTTCAAGACACGACGCATCGTATCTCCCTTCCGAAGGCGTGAAGTAAGCTATCACCATCGTCCGGCCCCACGCCAGCGAAAGCCAGGTCTCTCATTCAAACTT
>CAZOJI010000005.1:15182-137901 GCA_964580055.1 uncultured Gemmatimonadaceae bacterium
CTATCACCATCGTCCGGCCCCACGCCAGCGAAAGCCAGGTCTCTCATTCAAACTTACGGCTCGTTTTGGCGCGATCGAGTTACTATGACCATTGCATGTAAACCATTGCATGTAACAAGTAACCGAAATCAACTGGACAACCCATGGAATTTTCGTGATAATTTCAATGGCAGGCTGGAAATGGTGAGTTGTGAGTGGTGATTAGTAAGCGAAATCCCATAATTAGCCACAGAACAATCAGATAATTCCCAAACCACGAGAGTCAAATGGGACGCAGAAACGCCGTGTTCGCTCCTACGATCGCAGTAACGCTGTTCGCTCTAGGGGCCGGAGTACAACCAGGAAATGCCCAGGAGCTGCGACCCGTCACGGTCGGGTCGCCGATGCCGGACTTCACGCTGCCCGCATATCAGGGCGGCGAAGTCTCCATGTCGGAGCTGCACGGCAAGAACGTGATGCTAATCTTCCCCAGGGGACGATCGAGGCCAAATGCATGGTGTCACATCTGCAATTACCAGCACATGGAACTCGTGGACTACGAGATGGCCAACGGGCTGCGTGAGAGGTTCAACCTGGAGGTCCTCTTCGTGATGCCTTACGACCGTTCAGAGGTCGAGGAGTGGATCGACGCGTACCCGCAACAGCTTCAGGATCTCGAGGATTGGAAGAACCCGGATCCCGCGACCCTAGATGACGCCGGACGGCGACGAACGCAGTTCGCCAGACAGGCGTTTCCGAGATCGTTCACGGTAACGCCGGACCGCGTGCCCGGGCCGTTCCCGATCCTCATCGACGGCGAGCGCACTGTTTCCAGTGGCCTTGGCCTCTTCACCACCGATTGGGGCGGCAGCCAAGCGGAGCAAAACATCCCCGCCGTCTTCCTCGTTGACGCTGATGGAATCGTGCAGCTCAAATACATGAGCCAGAACACGATGGACAGGCCGCCACTCGACTACTTGTTGGAAGTGGTCGGGATTCTGGCGGGGAACCTCAGATAGGGGAATGGTTCGGCGAAGGGATCACCAGACCCTTACCGCCGGCTCCGACTCAGCGCCGGTTACAATGTCCTCCGCCAGATTCCCGACGGTGATTTCACGCATTTCGCCGGTTTCGCGGCTGTAGAGATTCAGGGTTCCGGTATCGTCACGCAGAGCGCCTATCTGTTCGATTGCCGAATCTCCCGCAAGGTGTTGCAGCGCGATGACCGCGTAACCTCTGACCCAGGGGTCGTCAGAACCGAGTGAACCCTTCAACTCTTCGATTCGGTCTTGGAACAGGTCGGGGCGGACCTCGGACATGGCCGCGACTGCCCAATGCGCGGCGCGACCTAGGGGCTCGTCGTTCAAATACGATCCGAGGATCACTCCGAACGTGTCGAAGAACTCCGGAACATTCACGATTATCGCAGCCATTGCCTCGGGCGAATGCCAGCCCGCACCTCCCGATTCGTCATTCATCAACCACTCCAGCTTGCGGAGCAGTTCCCGCACCGAAGCGATGTTGGTCCTCGCCGCCTCGGCCGCCACCGACCCTAGAGCCTCGATCGCGCGCCAGCGGAGGAGATCGTCGTTCTCATAGAGCAGGGTAGACAACACACCGATAGTGAGCCCATCCCTCTTTGCCATCGAAACCAGTCCGTTCAGGTCTCGCGACGCAACGAGTTCCTTGATCCGCGTCTTTCGTTGTTTACGGTTCATTTGATTGGCGGCTCTCGTTCAGGAAGAAAATGGGATTGCCTGCTAGATCTCGATGACGAGTCCGGTGCGGGCCGCAGTGCAAAGCCCTTTCCTACCGGCGTCCTCGGCCTCCCGTTCCGCAAGAGAAGCGAGAGCGTTGACTCCGTCATCCGACCTGTCCTGATTGAGGTGCCACAACACCAAGCTCTTCACCTCCGCGGCGACACCGAGCCTCACCGTGTCCGAGTACACCGAGTGGCCAAACCCCCTGGAAAACCTCTCGTACTCATCCGGGAGATACTCCGCATCATGTATCAGAACGTCCACTCCATGCACGAAGCCAGCATATTCGTCGAACGTCTTGCCACCTGGATGCGCATAGGTGAATTCGTTGTCGGGAAAGAAGGCGATACTCTTGGAGTCTTCGGTGATGCGGAAGCCATATCCGTTGTTGGGATGTGACAGCGGGATGCTCTCGCAACACAGGCTACCCACTTCGAACTGCGGGCTGCACTCGTCGTCGAAAACCAGTTCCGCGTGGACGTCATCCAGCGTGACCGGGAAGAACGGTGGCTGCATTACCGAACCCAGAAAATTCCGGATCGACTGTTGCGCATACGTGCAGCCGTGGACCTTGATGGTTACACCTTTACGGTAGAGAGGCTTGAAAAAAGGGAAGCCGAGGAGGTGATCCCAATGTGCGTGGGAGAGCACGAAGTGAAAATCCTTCTGGCCTTCCTTCAACAGCTTGTTGCCAAGTGGTCTGAGTCCGGTGCCAGCATCGAGGATGACGGTCTCACCTGCCCTCGTCTCCAGACAGGCGCAGGTGGTGTCGCCACCGTACCGATTGTACTCGGCCCCGGACACGGGGATTGACCCGCGCGCCCCCCAAACCGTCAACTTCATCACGGCTCCTAGTTTCTGAACCCCAGTTACCCGGCGCGATTCAAGATATCACAACTGCAGCGTTTCCAGCCAACGCTCGCAGTCCATTGCAGCCTTGCAGCCGCTTCCCGCAGCCGTAATTGCCTGGCGATACACGGAGTCCTGCACATCGCCGCAGGCGAACAGCCCTTCGATGCTGGTGAACGAGGAGTTTCCAACCGTCTCTATGTAACCGTCGTCGCGCAATTCGAGCTGTCCCTTGAAGAGACCGGTATTCGGTGTGTGGCCTATGCCGAGAAACATGCCCGCGCACGCCAGCACCTTCGTTTCATTGTCAGCGGTGTTTCGTAGCCGCAGTCCTTCAACGAAGTCTTCGCCAAGCACCTCCTCCACAACGTAGGGCACTTGGAAAGTGATTTTGTCGTTGTCACGAGCTCGCTGCTGCATGTATTTTGACGCACGCAACTCGGTACGTCGATGAACGATATGGACCTGGCTGGCAAACCGTGAGAGGAAGAGTGCCTCTTCAATAGCGGTGTCACCGCCTCCTATGACTGCGAGTTCCTGGTTGCGAAACGCCGGCAGCGCCCCATCGCAGGTAGCGCATCCGGAAACGCCCCTATTCATCAGTCGTTGCTCGCTTTTCAATCCCAAGTAACGCGCCGATGCACCAGTGGCTATGATGATGGCCTGTGCCCAATAGTCGGTGCCACCCGACGTCACGCGGAACGGCCGCTCCGACAGATCTACCTCGTCCACGTCCTGCGTCAGGAATCGCGTGCCGAACCGCTCGGCCTGGCGTCGAAGCAGTTGCATGAGTTCAGGTCCGCCAATACCGTCCGGAAACCCGGGGAAATTCTCCATGTCGGTCGTGGTCATCAACTGCCCCCCCGGTTGGCCCCCTGCAAAGAGGCCCTCGAACATCAGCGGTGACAAGTTGGCTCGCGCCGAATAGATCGCTGCTGTCTGACCCGCGGGGCCTGACCCGATGATGATCACTTTCTCCATGTCACTCATTCACTCCTCCAAAGAGTACGCAAAGGATTTTCGAGCTACTCCAACTGAGAGTACTCGGCGGGCTGCCGTTCATCATCACCGGTAGGGATCTTTAGCTCCGCCGCCGCACTCAGGATCGATCCGGTTTTGAGACTGTGGAAGAATGCGCGCTTCAGGCCGACCACGACATCGCCAACCCCGCTGGCCCAATTCCGTTCTCCGCCCTCGTCGATCTCTTGCACGATAAACGGCTCGGCTATTTCCAGTTGGCTGGCAGTACCGAGCCGCTTCTCGTAGACGAACTCGTTAGATATCGATCCGGTGCCGTCCAATGAGGCCCCGGTTGTGAAGACCACTTCGTCTTTCAGATACGCTCTCTCCGTGAACATGGCGCGCGGGAAATTGAGCTCGCCGCTCAAACCCTCGAACGAGGAAGCTTCGTCATCCATGATTTGTGCGTAAAGAAACGTTAACGGGCAGAGCAGAAGACCAGCCAGCCCGATAACGATTGCAGTCGTTCGGATCCCGAACATTTTCATTCGCGACTCCGTGGTTAGCGTGTATAGAGACTGGGCTACGAGCGGGCAGTTCTCCGTCGAAGGCAGCCGGAGTCGAACTGGTGTTATATAGACAGCACTGCTCTTGCGTGCAATGGATGCGCGAAAACGCTCTGTTTGCGAGAAGTAGAGCAGATTGTAAGTTCATCTCCGTAAGTGGTGATCCTCAAAACGGTGATTTGCTCGAATTTTGTCCCTCGTTCCAGCGAAAGAACGAGTGCGCAGAGCAATCCAGGTAAGAAGAAATGACGGCAGAACTGAACGCTACGATCACCAAGTACGACGAGATCAACCATGCGCTGCTGGTGTTGCGGGTCAAGCCCGACACGGAGCTCCCCCCGTTCAAAGCAGGTCAATATGTCGTTTTGGGACTGCCGGGTTCCAATCCGCGTGCGGATTACGCCCTGCCCGAAGAGAAGCCCGCGGACCCCCACAAATTGATCAAACGAGCGTATTCGATCGCTTCTTCGAGTCAACAAGGGGAGTACCTGGAATTCTACGTCGCCCTGGTTCACTCAGGCACCCTCACTCCGCGCATGTTCGCGCTGAGAGAGGGCGACCGCATATGGTTGGGCAAAAAGATCACCGGGATGTTCACCCTGGAGGACGTCACACCGGGTCACGACATCATTTTCATTGCGACCGGGACCGGTCTGGCACCTTATCTTTCTATGTTGCGCTCCAACTACCGCTTCGAGGACGGGCACAAGACGGTCGTAATTCACGGTGCCAGGGTGTCATGGGATCTAGGCTACATGCGCGAACTCACGGCGCTGGCCGCGAAATGGAAGAATTTCCACTATCTGCCGATAATCGACGAGCTGGACCGCGATCCCGACTGGCCCGGAAAGTTGGGATTCGTCTCAGAATACATCGAAGATGGCACAGTCGCAGATATCTTGGGACACGACTTGGATCCGAACCGAACCGGCGTCTTCTTGTGCGGCAATCCTCTTATGGTTGAGGGCATGGAGCAGCTACTGACCGAACGGGGATTCAAGCCCCACACACGCCGCGACCCAGGCAACATCTTCATAGAGAAGTTCTGGGCGGACTGAACGTCCGTCATCTCCGGTGCGCTTTCGCACCTCCAAGACCAAGCTTCTTCATCCTGCTTCGAAGCGTACTCGGGTTGATGCCGAGAATGGCGGCAGCTCCACGCTCGCCGTAAACCCTTCCGCCGGTGCGCCTGAGAGCATTTTGGATGTGCTCGCGCTCGACCGCCTGGAGAGTGGACAGGTGTCCTTTCTCACCCTTCCGCTCGTCACCGCGTCCCGATTCAGACCCGGATTCCCGTGGTCCCTCCCACTCCAGATCGAACTCCAATTCCGGCCCCTGCGATACTATCGTCGCCCTCTCGAGAGTATTCACCAGCTCCCGTACGTTGCCGCGCCAGGTACGTGATTGCAGCCATTCTCTCGACCGCTCGGACAACCACCATGGGCCGCGGCCTGTGCGCGCGGATAGGGAGTTCAGGAAACCCTCCGATATGTCGACGATGTCCTCGCGGCGATTCCGTAGAGGAGGTACATGGATCGGGAACACGGCAATACGGTAGTAGAGATCATCCCTGAATCTCCCGTTCGCCATCTCCGCAAGCAGGTCCTGGTTGGTCGCCGCGATGATACGCACATCGACCCGGACGGTCTTATCGCTGCCCACCGGCTCGAAGCGACCTTCCTGAAGCGCTCGCAATATCTTTGGCTGGAGTTCCAGCGGTAGCTCGCCGATCTCATCCAGGAACAGTGTTCCGCCGTTCGCCGCTTGGAAGCGACCCATGCGAGCATTGGTAGCTCCGCTGAAAGCACCTTTGACGTGGCCGAACAACTCACTCTCTATGAGATTGGCCGGCAGCGCAGCACAGTTTATTCCGACGATCGGTCGAGCCGCTCGCTCACTCCAGCCATGGATAGCATTCGCGAGCACCTCCTTTCCGGTACCTGTTTCACCAGTGATGAGCACCGGTACGGAGGTACCCGCAACCTGTTTGGCCTGACGAACGACACGTTGCATCGCGATGCTCCCGCTCCCATCCATTAGCGCACAAGCATCCGAACTTCCAACGATCTTGCTGCCGAGCAGGCGGTTCTGTTCCTGAAGTTGCGTGCTCAACCAAGCCAGTCTCGTCGACTGTTCGCCGAAACCCACAGCCAGAGCGAGCAACTGGCCGAACACCGTGGCGAGGTCGACTATCGATTCGTCATACGCACCGCAGATCTCGCGGTCGAAGGTCACCATTCCCAGCGCTCGCTCCTGGACTCGCAACGGCACGACCATGCAATAATGCCCAGGAGGCAGGGGAAGGACTCCATCGAACACATCACCGTCTCCAAACCGGTGATCCTCTTCGGTGAACGCTCGCGCACGGTCGCTATCCATCAGCGTGCGCAGTACCGGATAGTCATCCAGCTTCAGGCTGTGACTACGCACCGCTTCGCCTGCCAATGGTCCGTTGGCTACCCTAACGAACAACTCCCCGTCTCGCAGTTGCATCACGGTGGCCAGATCGTAGTCTATGTAGGCAGCCAGAGTGTCGAGAGCCTTTCGCAGGAGCAAATCGACCTGATTCTCTGAGGGACCCGACTCCGCAGCCAGGTCCAGATCTCGTGTCACGTCTGGTGGAGTCAACTCCCGAGGCATGATTCCCTTTCCGCTTCTTTCGGAACGTGAGATTTCGCGCCACGAAATGTACCGCGATATACCGCGACAGTCTATCGCGACATTTCGCGGCCAGCCAAGGCTGCTTCCGGAACGGACGCACTTAACTGTTTGTCAAGCAACGACTTAGTGATGACAGCAAGGATGGCACAACAAGTGCGTTACAATTCGATGAATCGGCCACGGGCGTTACCCGTCTTCCGACCCGGAGGCCGCAATAGAAAACCACAAAACCAACACCGATCAACAGTGAGGATTCGCATCATGACTAAGACTAAAGGTCCCGAGAGAATCGAGAAGATGGTGAAGCTGCTCAAGAACTGGCAGAAGCTCGAGCGCAGAGCAATCGATGACACCGCCGAGATAATTGAAGATACCAAGAACCCGCTCGTGAGGATGGTTATGTCTATCATCCGCCACGACTCGCTCATGCACCACAGAGTCCAGCAATTCCTGATAGACAGCGTGACGGAAGCGGACGTTCCGTTGACCCGCGAAGACCTCGCGAACATTTGGGAAAAAATCGAAGAGCATGACAAGCTGGAGAAGAAGACCATCGAATTGGCGACGGAGCTGCGGGATGAGGCCTGGTCCCCCGTCCACAAGCATCTCCTGAGTTACCTGCTCGAGGATGAGAAGAAACACGACGGGCTTTTGGAGCAGCTCGAAGAGGTCAAGGTGGGCATGACCAAAGCGTCTGGAGCATAACCGTCGCCAACGCCCCTATGACAATGATTCAGGTGACTCGGATCGACCCAAGAGGAGCAGACAGATGAATACGGCATTGAGCAAGGTTCTGGAGCGGAAGGGGCGACAAGTACATGTGACCTCGCCGCACCAATCCATTCTAGACGCGATCAAGTCCATGCAAGAAAAGAAGGTCGGCGCCTTAGTAGTCATGGATGACGGAAAGCCGGTTGGGATCTTCACCGAACGCGATGTGCTGACCCGTGTAGTAGCATGCGAGTGCAACCCAAATGGCACCAAAGTCTCGGAAGTGATGACGCCCGACCTCGTCGCTGTGAGTCCTGACACGACCGTAGAGCAAGCCATGGCGATCATCACCGAAAAGCGGTGTCGCCATCTGCCTGTGATGGAAGGGGACGATCTGGTGGGAATCGTATCGAGCGGCGATCTCACACATTGGCTGGTGAAGAAGCAGACTTTCGAGATCGACAGCCTGATTCACTACATCAAAGGCGAATACCCAGGATGATTTTCGCTCTGACGGAGCACCGGGTCATTGTCATAGGAACAACCGCGCAACGATCCATAGAGAGAATAGAGGTAGAGGAACCGTGACGACTACTCCCAACTACACTGACGTGATTCAGTTGGCCATAGACAACGAACAGAAAGCGGCTGACTTGTACGCTGGAATGGCGGAAAAGGCTGACAGCCCTGCTACAAAGGTCCATTTCGAAGAGCTCGCCGACATGGAACGCGGCCACAAAAAGAAGCTCGAGACAATGGATGTGAAGTTTTTCGAAGCCCGTGACGTGAAGCCGCCGCAGGATCTCAAGATCTCCGATTATCTGATCGATGTGGAGCTACGACCGGACTCGAGTTACCAGGACACGCTGCTCTTTGCCGCCAAATGCGAAAAGGCGGCCGCTCAACTGTATACCGATCTGGCAGCCGTGTATGAGTCGGAGCCCGAGGTAAAAAACATGTTTCAGGTGCTCGCGCAGGAAGAGGCTCATCACAAGTTCCTGATCGAGCGCGAGTATGACGAAAAGGTCTACAAAGAACTCTGACCTCAACGTCCTAGGCGTCGAGTGGCACAGCGCAAGGGTACGCAAGACGAATCCCAGAGATCCGGAAGCGGGGCATCAATCATGGCGAAGACATCTGGTCCAGAGCGTGTTGAGAAGATGGCCAAGGTGTTGAGGAATTGGCAGGCACTCGAGCGCAAAGCGATGGACGACGCAGCGGCCATAATCGAGGAGACCGACAGCGATCTCGTGCGCATGATCATGTCGATCATACGCCACGATTCACTCATGCATCATCGGGTGCAGCAGTTCCTCCTCGAATCGATCACAGAGGCTGATGTCCCAGTGAGCCGAGAGGATCTTGCGGGCATCTGGGAGAAGATAGAAGAGCACGACCGCCTCGAAAAGAAGACTATTGCCATGGCCGAGGAACTGCGGGACGAAGCCTGGGCACCGCTTCACAAGCACCTGCTTACGTACCTCCTGGAGGATGAGAAGAAGCACGACGGTCTGCTGGATCAACTCCGGGAGGTAAGAGTCGGAATGTCGAAGGCGTCTGGGGCATAGAGACTCCTCCCGACACAGCGGTGATACGGCATCAATGGAATCAAGACCACATCTACGTAGCAGCACAGGAGACATCAGATGGCAAGCACCAAAGAGAATCTCGAGGCTGCATTTGCGGGTGAGAGCCAGGCCTTTCAGAAATACCTCAACTATGCCGACAAGGCAGACAGTGACGGGTTCCCCAACGTGGCAAAGCTGTTCCGCACTGCTGCCCAGGCCGAGAGAATCCACGCGGGCGGACATCTCGGCGCGCTCGACGGAGTGGGATCAACAGCCGAAAATCTCCAAGCCGCGATAGCTGGAGAGACGTACGAATACACGGAGATGTACCCTCCTATGCTCGACCAGGCCCAATCCGACGGGCACGCGGCGACGCGCATGTTCGGCCTGGCGGTCAAAGCTGAGGAAGTTCACGCACAGCTGTACGAGAAGGCACTAGAGGCGGTGCAGCAAGAACACGACCTAACTGAAACGGATTTCTATCTCTGTCCAGTATGCGGGCACATAGAATTGGGGAGCTTACCTGACGTATGTCCAATTTGTGCGACGCCCGCAGATCAGTTCGCGAAGATCTAATTGGGCACAAGCCGATCCAACGCGGCGAGGTGTGAAAACGGACCCAGGAAATCATGCGGCGTGCATCCGCGGAGCGGGTGCGGACGTCGTTTGCGGGCATGATGGCCGGCTGGCCTGCGTCGAAAGGAAAGTCAGATGCCTCAGAAGGTACTAGAGGAGTTCAGCGTACCTCGTCTCGACATCTTGGATGAGGACGCAAATGTAGATGAATCGCTGGAGCCCCAGTTGAGCGAGGAGCAGCTCATCGGTATGTACCGAGCAATGCTGCTTGCACGGGCGAGCGACGAACGCATGCTGAAATTGCAGCGCCAGGGACGCATAGGCACCTTCGGTCCTTCAATCGGCCACGAAGCAAGCGTGGTTGGGCCAGCGTTTGCCATGGCAGAAGAGGACTGGTTCGTTTCCGCCTTCCGAGAATTGGGGGGGCGATTGGTGCGCGGTGAGTCATTGGCCAACCAATTCGTCTACTACAACGGCTTCGAGGAGGGGACGGTTCGCCCGGGTGGAGACGGAAGGCTGCTCCCCATTAGCGTCATAGTCGGCGCGCAGGCACTGCATGGAGTAGGGATCGCTTACGCCATGAAGTATCGGAAGCAGAACTCTGCAGTTCTGGTTTTTTTGGGCGACGGGGCGACCAGCGAGGGCGATTTTCATGAAGCGATGAACTTCGCGGCCGTATGGCAAGCACCCGTTGTTTTCATCTGCCAAAACAATCATTGGGCCATATCGGTGCCACGCTCGAAGCAGACCAAGTCAAAAACCCTTGCACAGAAGGCGATCGCGTATCAGATGCCTGGGATCCAGGTAGATGGCAACGACGTCCTGGCCACGTACAAGACCGCCAAGGAAGCGCTGGAGACAGCGCGCGCCGGAGGCGGTCCAACCCTCATAGAGGCGGTAACCTACAGGCTGATGATGCACACCACCGCGGACGATCCCAAAAAATACCGATCCGAGGAAGAGGTGGAAGCATGGAAAGCCCGAGAGCCGCTGATTCGATTCCGGAAATATTTGGAGAACAAAGGCTACTGGAACGAAGAAAAGCAGGCGGCCATGGACGAAGACATCAAGAAGGAAATCGACGACGCCGTCAAGGAGTTCGAGGCGCGCACCGATTTCAAACCGGACGCTCCCTTCGACCATGTATTCGGCACCCGGCACGCCTCAGTGGAAGAGCAGCGAGAGGAGTTTCTCGCCATCATCTCCAAGGAGGCCGACAATGGCTAGCGAGATGTTGAAGTTGAACATGGTGCAGGCCATCAATCTGGGTCTCGAGCAAGAGATGGCCAAGGACGACTCCGTGATATTGCTGGGCCAAGACATCGGTGTCGATGGTGGCGTATTCCGCGTTACCGACGGTCTCCTCGACAAGTACGGGGAAGAACGCGTTATCGACACTCCGCTCGCGGAGTCCGCAATCATCGGGACCGCTATCGGCATGGCGTTGGCCGGACTCCGACCTGTGGGGGAAATGCAGTTTTCCGGATTCAGCTACCTAATGATCCCACAGCTCGAGGGTCATGCTTCCCGGTTCAGATCCCGATCCCATGGGCAATGGTCCTGCCCCATCGTGCTGCGGATGCCCTACGGCGGTGGAGTTCGCGCAATGGAGCACCACTCCGAGAGCAGGGAGGCAACCTACGGGCACCTTCCTGGCACCAAGGTGGTAATTCCGTCCACGCCTCGTAACGCGCGCGCGCTCATTGTGGCCGCAATCCGCGATCCAGACCCGGTGGTCTTCATGGAACCCAAACGCTCTTACAGGGCTTTTCGCGAGGAGGTGCCTGCGGAGGAAGAGGTCATGGAGATCGGCCGCGCGCAGATCGTTCAGGAAGGAAGCGATCTTACCCTCGTCAGCTTCGGTGCAATGATGCGGACGACGCTGCAGGCGGCCGAGGAAGTACAGAAAGCGAGAGGCATCGAGTTGGAGATCATAGACCTCCTGACCATTGCGCCCATGGACACCGACACAGTGGTCGAGTCCGTCAGCAAGACAGGGAGATGCGTGATAGTGCAGGAGGCACCGAGAACGTTGGGAGCAGCCTCGGAGATAATCGCCAGCATCAATGACAAGGCCTTGCTTTACCTGGAAGCACCGATAAGACGCATAACCGGCTACGACGTTGTCACACCCAATTTCGGGCGGGAGAACCTGTTCTTGCCGACACCCGAACGAATTCAGTGGGCCATCGAAGAGACCATCGACTTCCGCTGATGTAGGAGGATCGTGTGTACGAGTTCAAGCTGCCAGATCTTGGCGAGGGCATTCACGAAGGAGAAATCCTGCAGTGGCACGTCCAGGCCAACGACAAAATCGAAGAAGATGATGCTCTAGTGGAAATCGAGACCGACAAAGCCGCCGTCACGATTCCTTCACCGAAGGGCGGCAAGGTCGTCTCGGTAACAGGGTCAGTCGGAGACACCGTCGACGTGGGACAGGTGATTGCGGTGATCGACGACGGCTCCGGCGCCCCCTCTGAGGAAATCGAGCAACCCGAGCTCGCATCCACACCTCCCAGGCCGGCGGGAGCCGAGCCGGACGAGGCAGCTCCAACCCCGCCCGGCCCTCGCCGGCCGGTTCCGGCCGCGCCCGCGACGAGACGCCTCGCCAGGGAACTCGGCATTGACATCAACTCCGTGGCCGCAACCGGCCCAGCCGGGCGGGTGACGCCGGAGGATGTTCGTGCAGCGGCAGAGAGCCGTCAGCTTCCGAGTGTTGCCGAGGTACCTGCAGCTGCAGAAAAACCCGAGGTTGGAGTAGTCAGCGCCGAAACCGAGTTTGCGGCCCATGCTGCATCGGCAATACCGTTTCTGGACATCGACCCGCTGCCGGATTTCGAGCAGTGGGGACCGGTGGATAAGCAACCGTTGCGTTCCATCCGCCGGCGCGTGGCACATCGGATGACCACTTCGACCGTCTTGGTACCTCACGTGGGTCACATGGACGATGCCGATGTGACTCTTCTGGAAGAGTTCCGAGCCAAGGCCAATGCATCGGCGGACAAAGAGGGCGGAGAGCGGCTTACGCTATTGGCCTTCGTCGTCAAAGCGGTAACCGCGGGCCTCAAGGCAGCACCAGTGTTCAACTCTAGCCTCGATCCGTTCAACGAGGAGATCGTATACAAGAAGTACTACAACGTCGGCATTGCGGTGGATACCGGCCGCGGATTGATAGTACCTGTCGTGCGCAACACGGATTGCAAGAGCATCAAACAGATCGCCGCCGACATAAAGGACGTTGCCGTACGAGCGCGTGACGGCAACATTGATGTGTCGGATCTGCAGGGATCGACTTTCACGATCACCAACGTCGGGCCGCACGGCGGCACAGCTCTGATCCCGACCATCAACTACCCCGAGGTAGCGATTCTGGGAATGGGAAGTGTGCGGCCCAAACCGGTAGTCAGGGACAACGAAATCGTGATCAGAACCATCGTGCCGCTCACACTGGCATTCGATCATCGGGTGGCCGATGGCGCCGATGCCGCGCGCTTCGTGGCGGAGCTGGCCCGTCAGTTGTCTGACCCCAACCTGCTCCTGGTCGAGGCCTGAGCAAGGAGGCTTTCAGACATGGTAATGGGAAGCATGAAGCAAGAAACGGAAGTGGCCGTCGTCGGTGCGGGTCCTGGGGGATACGTGGCCGCCTTGCGTCTTGCGGACCTCGGAAAGGAAGTACTCCTAATAGAGGAACGCGAACGGCCGGGAGGAACCTGCCTTTTGGAAGGCTGCATACCATCCAAAGCGCTCATAACAGCTATAGGGGTTGCCGAAACAGCAAAGAACGCCGAGAAGATGGGCCTTTCGATAGGAGAAGCCCGTTTCGACCCGGTTGTACTCCGTGAATGGAAGGAATCAGTTGTCGCCAAGCTCGCGGGAGGAATCGATGGGTTGCTGGAACGACGCGGCGTCGAAGTCGTCCGCGGGCACGCCAGGTTCGCAAGCAATCGTTCCCTCTCCATAGAGGGTGGTGAGGTAGCGGGAATCGAGTTCCGGCAGGCGATCGTTGCTACCGGTTCCCGGGTAGTCCAACTGCCGGCAGCGGAGGGTTTGCCGGTCTGGACATCCACGGAGGCGCTCGAGGTACCCTCTGTACCGGAACGGCTGCTCGTGGTGGGAGGCGGCTACATCGGCCTCGAGTTGGGGCTGGTATACGCGGGCCTAGGTTCCGAGGTTTCGGTCGTGGAGTTCTTGCCGCGACTTCTCCTGGGGGCAGATCCGGATCTCGTGAAGATCATGATGAAACACGCCGAACGCAGGCTCCACACGATAATGTCGAACTCCAAGGTTGTGGGGCTGCAAGAGAGCGATGCCGGTTTCAAGGTCGACATCGAGCGCCAAGGCAAGACCGAATCGAGCGAATACGACCAGGTACTGGTATCCATCGGCAGGCAGCCCAACACCGACGGCCTCGGTTTGGAAAACACCGGTGTAGTGGTAGATGAGAAAGGCACAATCCAAGTAAACCAGGAATGCCGCACCACCCAGGAGAACATATTCGCGCTCGGCGACGTAGTTCCCGGCCCGATGCTCGCACACAAGGCCAGTCGCGAGGGAAAGGTGGCGGCCGAGGTCATCGCCGACCACAAGTCTGAATTCGACAACCGAGCGATTCCGGCCGTAGTGTTCACCGATCCCGAGATTGCCTGGAGTGGCTTGACCGAGGTCGAAGCAAGAGATCAGGGACTGAACGTCAGAGTCGGCAAGTTCCCACTATCGGCACTCGGTCGAGCGTGGACTCTCGACCGCACCGATGGCCTCGTGAAGGTAATATCTGATGCGGACAGTAGGCTCGTGTTGGGGGTCGGAATGGTGGGTCCCCATGCCAGTGAACTGATTGCCGAAGGAACACTGGCACTCGAGATGGGGGCAACCCTCGAGGATCTCATGGTCACCATCCATCCCCATCCGACTCTATCCGAGGCCATCATCGAGGCTGCCGAAGTGGCAGCCGGGGCGCCGACCCACGTTCATCCTGCCAGGAAACGGGAGTAATGGAAGCTCGAGCGTTCAACTGGGACGACGCCCTGATCGAAGCCAGTAAGCGACAAGGGCGACCGCAACTGCGTGTGTACTGCCCTGAGCAGACTGTCGTCGTGCTGGGACGAGGATCTCGTCCCGATGTAGAGGTGGAAATGGATGCGGTGCAGGACGACGGGATTCCGCTACTGAGACGTAGAGGCGGCGGCTGCTCGGTCGTCCTGGATCAGGGCAACGTTATCGTAGCGGTTGCGCTGCCTCTGGGTGGAATCGGAGAGATATCGAGCACCTTCACACGAATCACCGGCTGGCTGATTGATGCCCTGGAACTCACGGGAATCTTCGGAGTGCGCCGGGACGGGATCTCGGATCTCGTTCTGGGTCGTCGGAAGGTTGGAGGATCCTGCGTCTACAGGACGTTGGGCCTACTCTACTACTCCGCCACAATCCTCTTTGAACCGGACCTCGACCTCATCGAGCGATACCTCAAACACCCTCCCAGAGAACCAGGATACAGAGAGAGAAGAACGCATCGTGATTTCTTGGAGTCGTTGGCCGAGCAGGTGCCAACCAACAACATCCAGACATTTGCCGAAAGCATCAACTGGGCGCTCAGCAAGAGAATGGACTCCCTGCAAGGCAACAATGCAATGCGGGGGACCAGGTATGCCCATACACTCGACACAAAGGGGGCAGTAACATGACCGTACCAGATGTCAGATACGGACTAACCAAGGCGCTTCCAGACATTCCCTACGACGACGCGGTTGCTCGCACGACCCAAGCTCTCAAGGCGGAAGGCTTCGGGGTGTTGACCACGATAGATGTGAAAGCGACGATGAAGGAGAAGCTGGACGTCGATTTCCGCCCGTATGTCATTCTCGGCGCTTGCAACCCTCCACTGGCACACAAGGCGCTATCGGCAGAACGGCTGATTGGTCTGCTGCTGCCGTGCAACGTAGTCGTCATGGAGAGTGACGACGGTGGATCTGTAGTGTCCGCTTTCAAGCCCACAGAGGGCTTTTCACTAGTAGAAAACGATGGGGTCCAACCTCTGGCACGCGAGGTAGAGGAACGCCTCGAACGCGTGCTCGCGAGCCTTTGACCGAAAACTACCGTGGTGTCTCTAGTACCGGGACATCATGGTACTCCCGTCCATGACCGAAGACCAGACTCGCTTCCGCACCGACTCCGACTCCATGGGTGAAGTCGAGCTGCCCGCAGATGCGCTTTACGGTGCAAGTACCGCCCGCGCCGTAGAGAACTTCCCGGTATCGGGCATTGGCATCGGCAGGGAGATGATCCAAGCGTTGGGCATGATCAAGCATGCAGCCTCTCTCACAAACGCAGAACTGGGCAAGCTCGATCAATCGATTGGCGCCGCGATCGCGAAAGCCGCGGAAGAGGTAGCCCGCGGTGTTCTCGATGCGCACTTCCCGGTCGACGTATTCCAGACGGGCTCCGGGACCAGCAGCAACATGAACGCCAACGAGGTGATCGCAAACCGCGCAAACCTGTTGTTGGGAGGGGAGATTGGACGTAAATCTCCCGTCCATCCCAACGACCATGTCAACATGGGTCAGTCGAGCAACGACGTGTTCCCTTCAGCGATTCACCTGGCTGCCCTGAAACTGGTTCACCATGTACTGCTGCCGGCCTTGAGCAGCCTCAGCAGAAAGCTGACGGCCAAGAGCCTCCAATTCGACGATGTGGTCAAGGTCGGCCGCACCCATTTGCAGGACGCTACTCCAATCCGTCTGAGCCAGGAATTCTCGGGATTCGCTGCGCAGCTGGAACACGGCATCCATCATGTGCTGCATGCATCTGAGAGCCTCCGAGAGTTGCCGCTCGGCGGGACCGCGGTAGGTACGGGAATAAACACTCACCCTGAGTTCGCCCGGCGCGTGACGGCAAAGCTGTCACAACAGACCGGCGTTGAGTTCGTGGAGGCGGGCAACCACTTCGAGGCTCAGGCCGCGCGCGATGCCGCCGTTCGGGTGAGCGGAGCGTTGAAATCCGTCGCCGTCAGCCTGATCAAGATCGCCAACGATATCCGCTGGCTCGGGTCGGGCCCTTCCGCTGGGCTCGGTGAGTTGTCCATGCCTGCGGTGCAGCCGGGTTCGAGCATCATGCCCGGGAAGGTCAACCCAGTGATTGCCGAGTCGGTAATTCAGGCAGCAGCTCAGGTCATCGGTAACGATTCTGCGATAACCGTTGGCGGCATGTACAGCCAGTTCCAGCTGAATACGATGCAACCTCTGATAGCGAGAAACCTCCTCGAGCAGATCAAGTTGCTGGCCAATGCGTCAGACCTGTTTCGCGAAAGGCTGATCGCTGGGCTCGACGTAAACCGCGAACGAATTGCGGAATTGTTGGATCGCTCAGCCGCGTTGGGCACCGCCCTCGCTCCATTCATAGGCTATGACAGAACCGCAGCGATAGTGACGAGAGCGCAAAGGGAAGGAAGGACGATTCGCGAAGTCGCCGGAGAGGAAGGGGTGCTTCCGGAGAATGAACTCGACAGGATACTGGACCCGCGCCGGCAAACCGAGCGCGGCTAGGGTCTGTTACGCCACGGCTGCCGACTTGGCCACCTCGGCAGCCTTCGCCTTCTGCATCCGCCCCAAAGCCAGTCCAGTCCCAACCCAGATCGCCGCCACAGGCACTGCAGTAAGTGCAACGCCACCCACTGACAGGCCAAGGGCAGCCAAACCAGTGTATATCCAAGCCGACCCCAGATCACCACCCCGGTATACGGCGGCGTCGATGAAGGATTTCGATTTGTAGCGCTCCTCGCGGCTGACGTGAGTGAAAAGCACTTCTCGCGACGGTTTGGCCACTGCATATCTACCGGCACTGTACAACACCTGAACGACAACGAAGACGGCCAGCAGCGGGTAGATACCAAGGGACAAAAAGCCTAAGCATGCAACTGCGGGGATGAAGGCGAGACTGAGGCCCAGTCCAAACCGACGTATTATGTGCGCAGTCACAAAACCCTGCGTCACGAGGGTAATGCCCTGCACTGCCGTGTTGATTGCGGCGAGAAACGAGCGACTCGCCGATCTGTCACCACCAAAATAGTCTCGCAGCAGATCCGCCTGCTGGTAGTACAGCATCGTTGACGCGAAGGTCATGAGCACTATGAACAGCGCTATGTTGCGCAAGTAGGAGGAAGCGAACACGACCTTCATGCCTGACCAAACCGTTCCCTTGATCAGTTCGTTGTCTTCCTTGCGAAGTGGCGCCGCGGAGGTGCTCGACTCGCGGTGAAGCGTTCGCGCTAATCTGGCGGCTATCTCCAGTGGCACCGTCGCCAGAACCAACAGGAGAAAGACCGGCAGCAGCTCAGCCATCCGTACCATGGCAGCAGACCCAATAACTCCGCCGAGGGACGCTCCGACGGCAATAACTCCGAACGTTCTCTTGCCCTGCTCCGTACCGAACAGGTCGACGATGAAGCCCCAGAAAACGGTCACCACGAACAGGGAAAAGACGCTCGTCCAGACGTAGAATGCTCTGTCTATCCACGGACGAGCGGACTCGGGCAATAGATACAACGATCCAAAGAAGATCAGGAGATTCACCGCGAAAAACCTGTTGGTAAGCGGTATGAACACTCTCCTGGATAATCGCGAGACCGCTGCGGAGTAGAGAGGCACTGCAACAAGCACCATGACGAGAAAAACAACGGTCCACAACAGTTGGAGGTTGCCGCGATCCGCAGCGCTGATCTCGTCTCGGACAGGCCGGAGAATATTGTAGCTGAGGAGGATGCAAAAACCGTATGCCGTAGCCAGCAATACGGGTCCGATCTCCTCCTCCTTGACGGGGACGATCTTGCGGATCATTCCGTCCAAGTTCATAGACAAAGCTCCAGGGCTACTGGCTCGAAACCGGCGTAGGTTCAATGCGACGGCGGATGTCACCAATCTAGCTCAAGGAGCTAAGAGAGCCCATCCGGATCACCGGAAGGGCTCTTGTCGTTACGTTCGGCCGTGGTTCTACGATGTCGTCCAGAGACCGTGCAGGTTACAGTAGGCGCGAGCCTTTACGTTCGAGATCGGCAGCGGGAAGAAAGCTTCAGGAGCATCACCAGGATTCAAAAACTGAAGGTAGCTCTTGCCATTCAAGACCACTTCGATCCACTCGATATAGTGATCGTTGCCCATGGGATGTAGCACCTCCCCGACAACGACCCTGATACCCCCATCGGTCTCCTGCACGACCGGCACGTGCTTTTCCGTCGCGGCGTCCGTCGTATTCTCAGTGACCGCTTCCATCTGCTGGCCGCAGCAGACGAGAGTTCCACCGGCAGCGTGCACCACCTCCACCGTGTTTCCACACAGCCCACACCTGTAAACTTGGAGTTTCTCTGTTGCCATTTCCCGGCTCCTCGTGGTTCGGTTGGAGAATCTCGAAGCCGCCGGCCCTCAGTTCGGGCCGACGGCTGGAAAATGAAGATAAATCAGCTCGCGTGCTTCGCCAGGTACTTGGCCACGCCTTCGGACGTGGGCCGCATGGCTTCTTCACCCTCGTGCCAGTTGGCAGGACACACTTCGCCATGTTCTTCTGTGTATCTGAGGGCGTCCAGCATGCGGATCGCCTCATCCACACTACGGCCCAGGCCCAAGTCGTTTACGAGTTCATGTCTCACGACACCCTCTCTGTCGATGAGAAACAGGCCGCGCAATGCAACCGACTCGTCACTGAGAATCCCATAGTCGCGAGAGATGTTCTTATCGAGATCCGCAACCAATGGGTACTTGATATCTCCTATTCCGCCTTGATCCCGTGAAGTGTTCTTCCATGCCAAATGGGTGTAGTGTGAATCGACTGACACGCCCACAACCTCCGCATTCCGCTTCTTGAACTGCTCTATTTCGTCGTCGAATGCAATGATCTCCGACGGACACACGAATGTGAAGTCCAGCGGATAGAAGAAAAGTACGACGTACTTGCCACGGTAGGACGAGAGTGTCAATTCCTCGAATGTATTGTCACCCATCACCGCTTGTGCAGTGAAATCCGGGGCTTCTCTTGTTACTAACGTTGACATCGCCTATGCCTCCCGACCGTTCGTTGTCGTAGGTTTCCGTTGGCCCAGCTCTTTGTCGAGCATGAAGATCCCGCCCGGAGCATCCCCGACAAGTTTGAGTTGATCGACAATCTCAGAGACCGACTCCTCTTCCTCGACCTGCTCCGTAACGAACCATTGCAAGAACGCATTCGATGCGTGGTCACTTTCCGATAGAGACAGATCCGCGAGAGCGTTTATCTTGGCTGAAATCAGCTTCTCGTGCTCGTACGCGTCCTCGAAGGCCGCTGACGGAGATTCCCACTCCGTGGGCGGCGCATCTATCTGGCCAAGCTCGACCTTTCCTCCGCGCGCGAGGATGTAGTCGAAGAATTTCATTTCATGGACGGTCTCCTCATCGGCCTGAAGCCTCATCCAATTGGCCATGCCCTTGAGATTCACCGTCTGAAAGTAGGCTGACATCGATTTGTAAAGATGAGCCGAGTAGGACTCGGCGTTGAGGTGCTTGTTGAACGCCTGCTGGATCTTGTCCTTCATCATCGTCCGTATCTCCTTGATCAACCGCCTGGTTGACTGTCAGTTGAGGTTCCTTGAACCAATCTGTTTTCCGCGGGCCCTGCAGTCAGGGCATCTGCCGAAGAACTGCAAGTGGTGCCCAATGATCTCAAAACCCTTCGTCGATTTAATAGAGTCGTCCACTAGGCCGGGGGACACATCCTCAACGTCATCCAAACGCCCGCACTCGACGCACGAGACGTGGTAGTGAGCTTCGGTCCTGGCGTCGAAACGGGCTTCCGCTTGCCCAATGTGGAGCTTGCGGATCATGCCCATTTCAGCCAGCAACTCGAGATTCCTATACACTGTGCCCAAGCTGATATTGGGCAAACGACCGCGCACAGTCTCGTACAGTGCCGCCGCCGAAGGATGTGATTCGAGCTTCTGGAGTTCCTCCAAAATCACTTGGCGTTGCTTGGTGTTTCTTCGCGCTACTCTTTGAGTCATGGCAACTCCTATTACTAATAAAAGTTATTACTATTTGTATAGAAGTCAAGTCGTACCATAACTCCAGTTTGTGGCCAGTGAAGCGGAAAGGCGGCAGACACCTTCCTACCGCCTTTCCGCCACTCAGAGAAAAGAACCTTCTACAACTCCTTCACTTCGGCAATCAGTTTCTTCAGCGAATCCTTGGCATCGCCGAACAACATCGACGTGGCAGCCGCGAAGAAAAGCTCGTTTTCGACACCGGCAAATCCCGGCCTCATCGAACGTTTCATCACGATCACTGCTCGCGATTTGTCTACGTCGAGAATGGGCATGCCATAGAGAGGACTCGAAGTGTTGCTCCGAGCGGCAGGATTGACCACGTCGTTCGCGCCGATCACCAGCGACACATCAGTCTGCTCGAAATCCGGGTTGATCTGGTCCATGTCGTACAGTTCTTCGTATGGCACATTGGCTTCGGCAAGCAATACGTTCATGTGTCCGGGCATGCGGCCCGCTACGGGGTGGACGGCATACTTGACTGTGACACCTTTCTTTTCGAGCAACTCCGCCAACTCGCGCACCTCATGCTGAGCCTGTGCCACCGCCATACCGTAACCCGGAACCACAACAACCTGCTTGCCATAGGCCATGAGCATCGCCGCATCGTCGGCGGTGATCTGTTTGATTGGCTGGTCCACAGCCTGACCCGCCACAATCACCGAGGAACCCGTCTCTGCACCGGCGCCGAACGCTCCAAAGAGCACATTGGCCAGGGAGCGGTTCATCGCCTTGCACATGATCGCAGTCAGGATGATTCCCGAGGCACCTACCAGTGCACCTGAGATAATCAAGCCGTGGTTGTCGATCACGAAACCGGTCATTGCCGCTGCCAATCCCGAGTACGAGTTGAGCAGTGCGATGACCACCGGCATATCCGCGCCGCCAATGGGTATTACCGAGAGAACACCGAGAACGAGCGAGAGCCCCACGAATACCAACAGCATCTGCGGATTCGGGAACCAACCCGCCAGCCAAATGATCAACCCCAGCAAAGCGGCAAACAGGAGGCCGTTGATTGTCTTCTGAAGGGGATACGTCACCGCGGTACCGGTGATGACTTCCTGGAGCTTACCCCAGGCGATGAGGCTTCCCGAGAACGTCACGCTTCCAATCAGTACGCTGAGCTGAATGGTTACCGCTACGTCGGGCGGCGGCGCCTGGCCCAGGGTCATGTAGCGAAGGTACTCAGAGCCCGCGACCAGGGCCGAACCGGCGCCACCAAAGCCATTGAGGAGCGCTACCATCTCGGGCATCGCCGTCATCTTGACCATGCGCGCGAATACAGCACCAATCGCGGAACCGATGACAATGCCGATGATGATTAACTCGTAGCTCAGTATCTCGTGATGGAAGAGAGTGGTAATGATTGCGACTGCCATACCGGTCGCAGCGATTGCATTCCCCGACCTTGCCCTAGCGGGATGGCTGAGGCGCTTCAGCCCGATTATGAAACAGACCGCGGCCGCCAAATAGATCAGTTTGATTATGGCGTCGTTCATTTCTTCTCCTCCCGTTTGCCCCTGAACATTCCGAGCATACGGTCGGTCACCATGTATCCGCCCACGACGTTGATCATTGCAACGATCACTGCGACCAGTCCGAGAATAGACGCGATACGCGTGTCACCTCGGCCCGCCACTACCATAGCGCCGAGGATTGTGATTCCCGAGATGGCGTTGGATCCGGACATGAGCGGCGTATGCAGCGTTGGCGGCACCTTGGTGATGACTTCGAATCCAACAAACATCGCCAGCACGAAGACCACCAACAGCTCAACGAGGCCCTCTATCATGACTCGCTCCCTTCCATTGCTTTCTTGACTGTCTCGTGGACGATCTTGCCCTCATGCGTGATGCAGGTTCCGCCGACGACGTCATCCTCCAGATCCAGTTTGAGTTCCCCATCTTTGATGATTCCCTGGAGGAAAGCCTGGAGATTTCGCGAGAACATACGGCTCGCATCCTCCGGCATGCTGGACGGTAGATTCAACGGGCCCAGGATCCTGACGCCATGCGACATCACCTCTTCGCCCGCTTTCGTTCCGGCGCAGTTGCCACCCATCTCCGATGCGAGGTCGACCACAACGGAGCCGGGCTTCATTACATCGAGCATCTCCTCAGTGATCAACAGTGGGGCTGGCTTGCCCGGAATCAGTGCGGTGGTAATCACTACGTCGACGTTCTTGAGCGCATCTCGTATCAACTCCAATTCCTTCTTGTGCTGCTCTTCGGAGAGTTCCTTCGCGTACCCGCCTTCACCAGAGGCGTCTTCCACGACATCCGCTACGAGGAAGTCGGCGCCTAAGCTTTCGACCTGTTCCTTGACTTCGGGCCGGACATCGAAAGCTTTCACAACCGCTCCAAGGCGACGTGCCGTCGCAATGGCCTGGAGTCCGGCGACACCAGCGCCCAGAATCAGCACCCTGGCCGGGACCACGGTACCCGCGGCGGTGGTGAGCATCGGGAACAGCTTCCCGGAAGCCGCCGCGCCGAGCAACACCGCCTTGTATCCCGCGACGGTGGCCATGGAAGATAGGATATCCATCGACTGGGCTCGAGTGATCCGCGGAAGAGCCTCCAGACCAAACCCCGTCACCTTCTTGCTCGCCAGAGCCTTGACCAGCTCGAAATCGGTAAACGGCTGCATCATGCTGACGAGGACTGTGCCCTCTTTGACGTGCTCGAGCTCGTCACCGCCGCTGCCTGGATCCAGCACGGGAGGCTGCACCTTGACTACTATGTCAGCATCCTTCCAGACGGCGGCGGCATCGGCAACGATTTCGGCTCCAACGCTCGAATATGCTTCGTCCGGATACGCCGCTTCGGCTCCGGCGTCCTTCTCCAGCCGCACCGTCGCACCGCCATTGACCAAGCGCTTCACGACGTCGGGCGTGAGCGCGACGCGTCGCTCGCCCGGTACGATCTCCTTGGGTACTGAGATTATCACGGAAACCACTCCTTGTTACAAAGAACGTGGAACTGGTTCTCACAAATATTCAGATCAATCGTTTTCCTGTACCTGAATTTCCCCATGAGGGTGATTTGAGGCATCAAAAAGTCACTTCCTGCCCCATCCAAGTCAAGTATCTGCGGCAGTGCCGTAGACCTCTTGGCTGAAACGAATCTACAGGAGTTCTCAGCGCTATCTCGAGGTGCTGTTGACACTCGCTGGAAAAGGTGTAGAACTACCCCCCGAGAAGCCGCATCCATCACAACATCAAGGGGCAAAGATGACAGAGTATGAGCGCGAGTGGTCGCTGGCAGGATCGGGGAGGTTTTCTCGAAGGGACTTTGTCAGAGCCGCCTTGGGAGGAACAGCGCTCTCAGTCGCCGCCCTCGACAGACTCAATGCGTCAATCTATGACGATATCCGAACGCTGAACCAGCATTACCCTCTCAACCAGTCTCCTGACGGTGCCTATTGGGACGCCATAAAGCGGCATTTCTTGTTCGAGGACGGACTAATAATGATGAACAACGGGACGTGCGGACCCATGCCGCAACCGGTGTTCAACAGACTGGTGAGAGATTTCAGAGTCCAGGCCACCAATCCATACGATGTCTACAACTTCTTCCCGATGCAGAGGGAAGCGGTCCGCAACAAGCTGGCCAAGTTCGTGAACGCAGATCCGGACGAAATCGCCGTAACGCGGAACACCACGGAGGGAATGAACTTCATTGTAAACGGGCTCGAAATGCAGCCGGGAGACGAGGTGATTCTCTCCAGCATGGAGCATCCGGGCGGCACGCACCCGTGGAGACTGAAAGCGGCCCGATACGGTATCACGATGAAGGACGTTCCCATAGGACTCCCCCCACAGGATGTGCACGAGCTGACCGACGCTTTCGCCCAGGCTATCACGCCCCGCACGAGGGTCATCAGCATCAGCCACACCGTCTACATCTCCGGGCTCATCGCTCCGATCAAGGAACTGAGCGAGATGGCTCATGAGAGAGGCATCCTGCTCTTGACCGACAGTGCCCATGGAATCGGAATGCTCAACCTCGACATGCACGATTGTGGTGTCGACTTCTTCACATCCAGCCCCTACAAGTGGCTTGGCGCACCGACCGGTGTAGGATTGCTTTACGTGAAGCAGGACGTGCAAGACCAGGTATGGCCTACTATTGCCTCATCCGGTTGGGACACGCGCGAATCGGCACGCAAATTCGAGACATGCGGACAGCGCGCCGACCCGCTGCTGTTCGCGCTTGGCGAAGCAATCGATTTTCAGAATCTGATCGGTAAGGAAAGGATCGAACGCCGGGTGAAAGCCCTGGCAAAACACCTGAAGGAAGGACTGGCCGGAATCAACGGTGTGACGCTTCACACCAGCATGAATCCCTACCTCAGCGCAGGGCTGACAGCATTCTCCGTGGATGGAGTGGAACCTTCACGGATCGTCAACTACTTGCGCGAGAAGTACAACATAGTAGTTCGGACGATCGGCAGTGAATCGGCGGGTACGCGAGGAGTGCGCGTCTCGACGCACATATTCGTGACGCACGCTGATATTGACCTGGTCCTGGAGGGAGTGGATTACCTGGCGAGCCGCGCCTAGAGAATCAGCAGCTCTCATCTGGTGCTCAGCGGACCAACCCAATCGGGCTGGTCCTGCCCTTCGGGAATCTGGGACATCACAAAGGCCGCATAAAATTCCGCGGCCTTCACCAGATCGTCCAATTGCAGTTGCTCGTTTGGCGTATGCGCGAGCTCTTCCTCACCGGGGCCGAATCCCAACGTGGGTATACCATACATGCCTCTGGTGGAGACACCGTTGGTCGAGAATCGCCAGACTCCAAGTGTGGCGTCCGCATCGAACTGACTCTCGTAGACGGAAGCCGCCGTCCGTACAACGGGGTCATCGCGTTCCATTAGCCACGCAGGGTAATAGGCTTCGACAAGGCGCTCGAAGCCCGTGTACATTTTGGCATTGTACCGGGGAATCGTCACCTCCCCGGCCGAAGCTTGTACCGTCGCCAGGCTGCGCACCTCTCGCATCGCGGACTCCAGCGTTTCCCCCTCCGTCAGCCTCCGGTCTAGATGGATCGTCGCCGAATCGGGCACGGCGCACAGCGACGGAGCGGTAGACCGAACATCAGTAACGGTCACGCTGCCCTTACCGAGAATTGATCGGCTCTCCAGGCGGCCGTTCAACTCTTCGATCTCCCCAATGATCGGAGTGACCTTGTAGATCGCGTTGTCTCCTCTCTCGGGGGCCGATCCGTGGCATGACACTCCTCGGACCTTGACGCGCATTTCCATACGGCCGCGCTGGCCTATCTTGAGCTCTAGATTGGTGGGTTCGGTGAGCAAAACTAGCTCGGGCGCGATCTTTTCTTCAGCAACCAAGTGTTGCCAACAGACACCTTCGAGATCTTCCTCGTATACCGAAGCCACAACCAACAACGACACCTCGTCCGGCAAACCGAGGTCTTTCAAGATTTTCCCCGCGAACACCGCAGAGGTGAGCCCGCCTTTCTGATCCACGACTCCACGACCCCGGATCACTCCGTTCCTCCACTCACCGCCGAAAGGGTCGACGCCCCAAGCGTCGGGATCGCCAACCCCAACCGTGTCGCAGTGACCATCGATGGCGATCAACCGCCGCCCCGACCCGATCCTGCCCAGGAGATTCCCCATCGCATCCACGCGCACTTCGTCGTAGCCGCAATCATTCATTGCCCCACGAAGCCTCTCGATCACGTCGCCTTCCCCGCCACAAGGGGAAGGAATTGCGACGATCTCTCTGAGGAGTGCAGCCATCTCTTCGCGATTGGACTCTGCCGTGCGGTGGATAAGGTCGTTCATTTTCGTATAGTCTCCGTTGTTGTATCAGGCAGCAGGGCCGCAACACCACCCCACTCCGTCCCGAAGTGCAGTATGAGGGAGCGGTCCCAGTACCCACCCAAAACCTCCCCTGCCGAGCAGGGAGCGGGGCCAGTCCAGGTAATGACAAGTTCTGTGCAATTGAGCACGCTCCGGAGGTAACCTCACCTAGACTGGCACTGCTCCCCGCTCCCTACTCACTATTCATAACTCACCACTCCGGATTATACCCCAACACCTTGCTCGTCGACGTCCCATACCTCACCAGTCCCTCGGCAATGATGAGCGCACACACAACACCGTCCAGTGTTGGTACGCAGAGTTCTTCCTGGATGAGTTTGTCCATGCCGGTGAGGCCGGCGCAGCCCAGTACGATCACCTCCGCGAGATCTTCTTCCACTGCCGCCCTCGCCAACTCCAGGAAGAGATCCGCATTTTCACAGTCGGAAGCGTCCTGCTCAGGGGCACGGACTGAAACCAGGAGATCCTGAAGATGGTACTTCCGTGCCTGCTTCTGTTTGGGAGGTATGGAGCGTTTGGCGGTAGTGACTACCGAGAAGTTGTGGCCCAGCATGGTTGCGATCTTCATCGACGCCTCCCCGATCCCGACCACCGGCTTCGTAGTCGCCTCCTTTATCGCATCGAGATTGGGATCCCCGTGGCATGCCACGACGAACGCGTCAAACTCACTTTCATGTTCCTTGACCAGCCGTAATGTCCCACCGGCGGCGGCTACATCGTCCTCGTAGGTCTCGATGAACCTTGGTGCGTCGAGGTTGGGCAGACACACAACATCGAAACGACCGTCGGCGTAATCGCTCGCGGCCTTGCCGATGGCCTCCGTCATATCGGGGTCGCTGTTCGGGTTGATGATCAGTACCCGCATCAAGAGCCTTCCTCGCTTTCCGACAGCACGAAAGGATCGGACGGCGCGTCCGCGGAGAGCTTGGCCTCTATCACGTCCTGGGGATAACTCAACAGACGCATGAAATCCCGCGACAGATCTTTCCTCGCGGACTCATCGTAACGGCCCGCACCCTCGAGTTGCTGCTTCCGCTTCTTGAGAGCCAGGTATTCGTCGAGCGTTTGAGCATCTTTGTAGTATAGGATCGACCACTTTCCTCTGGTGAAGTCCTCACTCTGTAGATCCGTAATCAGAAGCGACTTGTCCAGATGCGAAGACATCCCGAACTCCCGCACTATCTTTCGCGATGCGGCCTCGATGCCGGCGTACTCATCGGGAGTGAGTGGCGGACTGATCGCCAAGCGTTTCACTCCGCAGGCAACCATCTCTACGAAACAATTGATCATGCCAAGTTGAAAAGAGAAAGTGTCGATTCGGGGTGAAGCCTGTTCTTCAGCCATTGGCTTTCTCCGTATACTTGCATCCGAACTGCATCAACTAGACTCGCCGCGCCGCCCTCACATAGTTTCTGGAGACATCGACAGCGCCGGTAGCGTACGCGAGGCGCCCGCTCAAATAGTCGCGCATCAGTTTCAAGAATGCCCCACTCAATGCGACCACCGCTACCAGGTTTGGAATCGCACAAACTCCCACTGCGATGTTGGCGAACACCCAAACCCGTTGCACGTCGGCAACTCCCGCGAATACCACCGGAGGCACGAAGTAGAGCCACCTTACATAATTCAGCCCCCGCTTCCCAAGGACATTGAGGGCCGCCGTCTCGAAGTAGATGAAGAATCCTATCTGGGTCGACAGGCAGAATGTGAGGATGCAGAACGATATCAACGCGCCGGCGACTTGCACAGGAAACACCTCGGCAAACGCCACGATCACCAGCTCGATACCCGACTCGCCACTGGACAGCACTCCCGTGGACAAGACCGCGAACGAGGTAATGGTGCAGATGATGAAGGTTACCACGAATACTTCGAAAGCCCCCCACATGCCCTGCTGGAAGGGGTGTTTGGTATCCGCGGTAGCGTGAGCCATGGGCGCGGTCCCCATCCCTGCCTCGTTGCTGAACATGCCCCTCGCCATGCCCTCGCGAATAGTCACCATCACGACAGTCCCGGCAAAACCGCCTGCTGCCGGAGCGGGCGAAAACGCGTGCTTGAATATCAACCCGAAGACCTCGGGAATCATGGCATAGTTGACGAAGAAGAGGGTAAGACCACCTAACACGTACACTACCGACATCAGAGGCACGAGCCGCTCGCTGAATCTGCCGATGCGGCGCACACCACCGACCACCACTGCGGCGGTTACCGCCGTCATGGCTCCAGCCATGATGTAGGGGTTTACGTCATAGCTGGAGAGGAATGCTCGACCAACCGTGTGCGCCTGCAGCAGCGAAGCGCTGAACAAAGCGTTGATGACGACGCCGCCGCTGAACAAGACCGCCAGAAACCGCCAACCCAGACCGCGGTCGATATAGTACATCGGCCCGCCGCGGATGCGACCGGTCACGTCGATATCCCGGTAATGCACGGCAAGTGTAATCTCTGCAGTCTTCGTAATAGTCGCGACCAGGGCCAGGAGCCACATCCAGAAGATCGCCCCGGGACCGCCAATGGAGAGAGCGGTTGCGACGCCGGCGATGCTTCCCATTCCGACAGTGCTCGCCAACGCCGTACTCGCCGCCTGAAACGGGGTCATTCTGCCTTTCCGTTTCGACTCGTCCAGATCGTCGGCCGTTTCGCCAACTCTTCCTCGATCCAGGATCGAGCCGAACGTACTCCTCAGGATGAGCCCCAGCCTCCGTACCTGAAACGCCTTGGTGCGGATCGTGAGGTACACGGACACCGCCGCGATGAACACCATCGTCCACGGGCCCCAGAGGAGTGCGTCGACCCGGGCAGCGAAGTTTAGTATCTGCTCGATCAATGCAGTCTCTTTTCCTTATACCAGGGAGTGGAGAGTAGGGATTGGGGAGTGGGAAAAAGGGAACACTGCGTGGGGAGCGGGGCCGTTCGAGACATTTTCGGCGACGATGCATACCTTCGCCACGGGACTCAACCGCACGCCGTTCTCCTCACCCTCGAAACAGTCTCGATCATATCCTCCGTCCTCACCGCCGGCGATATCGCCACCAGCCGCAGGAACGTTTTCTCCCCGAGTTGAGAAATCGAGACCGGCCGCTCCCCGTCTGCGAGCATCTCGTCGTAGATATGTTTCTGAAGGTCGTTCAACCTGTCATGCGGATGACCTTCAGGTACGATCCGGAAACAGAGAATGCCGGTATCCGGCTGATGACCCATCTCCAAATCCGGCTGCGCTTCGACGTATTCCGCGAGACCCGCGATGGCCCGCAAAGGGGCACGCAATCTATCGGTTACTCCTGACAACCCTTGACGGCGGATCGACGTTACGATAGGGAGCGCGGTCATCGGTCGCGTGGTCGGAATGGACTTGACGCCCGGATTGGGCTCCACGGCATCCTCTCGATTCCAGTAGGAGCTGTACAACGTAGTTCTATGGAAATCGGCAGGGTCACGCACGAACAGGATGGAACTCGGGATCGGCACTCCCAGCTGCTTGTGAGGGTCCCAAGTGACCGAGTCCGCGCGCTCCACCCCGGCGAAGAGGTGGCTCCACTCCGGCACCAGCTTGTAAGCGAGCCCGTAAGCACCGTCCACGTGCAGCCAGGCGCCCGTTTCCTCGCACACTTCGGCGACCGGCGGGACCGGGTCCACGGCGCCCGTCGCCGTGGTTCCTGTAGTCGCCACGACGCAAACGATTTCGCGGGGCCGCCGTACGTCGCTCTCGTTCCGCTCCTCTCCCCCTTGCTCTATCGCGCTCACCTTGTTCCGGAGATCGTTCACGTCCATACGACGGTTCTCGTCCACTTCCACCGGAACCAGGCATCCCTCACCCAATCCGAGGACACGCACGGCGTGTTTGAGTGAGAAGTGCGAGTCCACCGAACAGAGCACTGCCAGCCGTGATGGATCCCCGAAGCCACCAACACCTTCCTGCGCGAGATCGAAACCACGGCGTTCGGCGTGTCGGTGCAGCGCCAGGTACAGCGCCTGTTGATTCGCGTAGGTGCCGCAATACATCACGGTGGCATCGGAGCCAGGCTGCAGTTCGAACAGCCGACACAACTCCTTGCAGCAGAGCTCCTCGAGTACTGCGCCACCTGGCGAGACCTGCCAGTTGGTAACGCCCTGGTTGTGATGTGTAGCGATCTGCGCGCCCAGCTCAGCTCCCTCTTCCGGAGCGGAGTTGAATAGAAAATGGAACGAGGGAAGTTCGTAACGCCCCAAATGCGGCACCAGACACTGCTCCACCATTGCTTTCACGGCCTCGAGAGGAAGCCCTTCTTCCTGCCATCGGAAGAGAGGCTCGAGATCAGCTGCTACCTGTTCCGGTAAGGCGCCGGAGTAGATACGCTGCGAGTCAGAATGGCGCATGGATTCCACAGCAGGGCACTGGAAGCATGGTTACAGCGTCAGTGAAACGCGGGGACACCGGCCTGTAGAGACCGGTGGATGTACCGGCCCCGTCCCGGCTCGGCGAGACATTCTTCCTCGTCTACGATCAGCTCGCCGCGGGAGTAGACCTTCAGGATCTTACCTGTTATCTCGATACCTTCGTAGGCCGACCAGTCCGAACCCATGTGGAGTGTGTCTTGCCCCATCGTCCAGGTAGCGTCGGGGTCCAACAGCACGATGTCGGCGTCCGCGCCCGGCGCCAGACTCCCCTTCTGCGGCGCCAAACCGAACATGGTCGCCGGTGCGGTGGACACTAGATCCACAAACCGGGGCAGACTGAGGCGCCCTTTCACAACTCCTTCGGAGAAAAGCACTGAAGGACGCGGCTCTACTCCGGGAATACCATTCGGGCACTTGTCGAACCGCTCGCTGCCAAGCAGCTTCGCCTCCCACGAAAACGCTGCGTCGTCCGAGGTTACCTGGGCGACGTGCCCCGCCCGAAGACCTCTCCACAGACAATCCTGTACCCACTGGTCCCGAATAGGAGGCGAGCAAATCCACTTCATGCCATCTTCCCGCTCCAGCATACTGTCGGTGAACACGAGATAGTGAGTGCAGGTCTCGGCGGTGATGTCCAAACCCTCTGCTCGCGCAGTGGTTATCAACTCCAGGCCGCTGTCGCTCGCCAGATGCACCACGAAGAACCGCGCGCCGGTGTTGCGAGCCATCTGCACAATGCGACTGATGGCAGCCGCCTCGACCTCGGGTGGTCTGCTTCGCGCATGATAGATAGAGCTGGTCTTGCCTTCTCCCAAGAGTCGCGGCACGTTCGCCTCGATCGTGTCATTGTCTTCAGCGTGCAGCATCAACATACCGCCCGCCTCGGTGAGTCGCATGGCGACGCGTTCGAGATCCTGGTCCTCGATGAGCAGACCGTCTTCCCGATAGGTCATGTAGCATTTGATCGTCGGCGCACCCTGCTCCACAACCAGTGGGATCTCGTCTAGGGTTCGGTCGTTCGGCTCCGTGATTGCCGGGTGAGTGCCCCAGTCAACCAGCGCCTTCCCGTCGGACTCCTCTCTCTTGTCATCCAGGGTCTTCTGCAGTGTGCCGCCAGGAACCTGGTTGGAGAAATCCACGATGCTAGTCACGCCGCCGAAGGCGGCCGCACGTGTGCCCGTATAGTAGTCATGCACGCTCACGGTGCCCATGAACACGTCGTTGAAGTGGACGTGGGTGTCCACAGCGCCGGGCAGCACCAGCAACCCGCCCGCATCCACCACCTCCGTCGCACCCACAGCTCCCAGATCACCGAGTGCCCTGATTCGCCCGTTAGAAACGAGCACGTCCATCTCAGTTACGGTCTGACCCAGCACCACCGTGCCACCGCGGAAGATTATCGATCCCTCGGTCATTGACTCTAGCCCTCGGTGCTTTCGAGATCTCTAACCGAATCGCAGAACACCTCGACGCCTTTCCTCGCCAGTTCCTCTGTGAGCACCAGAGGCGGAAGGAACCGTGCGACATTGAAGTAGTGCCCACCAACCTCGATGAGAACGCCGCGCTGATGGCACAGTTTGCGCATCGCCGCCGCGATTTCGGGTGCAGGTTCCTTGGTGGCCTTGTCCTTCACGAACTCAACGCCGATCATCAGCCCCTTTCCCCTCACCTCTCCAACGATCGGCGAATCCGACTCCACGTCCTTGAGCATGCTCAGCATTTTCTCACCGAGTTGCATCGCGTGGTCGGCCAGGTTCGTCTCCAGCATGAAGTCGATGCCTGCTGCTCCGCCCGCGTATGCGACCATGTTCCCCCTGAACGTGCCGATGTGTTTGCCGGGCGGCCATGTGTCGAGCTTCTCCTTGTAGGCCACGGCAGAAATCGGGAATCCAACGCCACCCAGGGCCTTGCTCATGGTCAGGATATCCGGCATCACCCCAGTGTGCTCGCAGGCGAACATCTTCCCGGTCCGGCAGAAACCGGCCTGGATCTCGTCGTCGATCATGAGAATGTCGTACTTGTCACAAATCTCACGGATCTTGGGCAGGAACCGCTCGTCCGGCACGATCGAGCCTCCCTCTCCCTGAATTGACTCGACCACAATAGCAGCAGGGTGCCCCACGCCCGAGTGTGAGTCTTCCACCACGTGTTCCAGATACTTGCCGCACTCCAGATCGCACGTCGCCTGCTCCCTACCGAAGGGGCAGCGGTAGCAGTAGGAATAAGGCACGAAATGAACCTCGGGAATCAGTGGCAGGAAGTCACCCTTGAACGGCGATCCGCTGCACAGCGACAGCGCGCCCGCCGTCATACCGTGATACCCTCCCTCGAACGCGATCATCGGATAGCGCTTGGTGTTGTATTTCGCCAACTTCACCGCCGCCTCGATCGCATCCGAACCGGTCGGCCCGCCGAAGAAGATCTTGTTCAGGTCACCCGGAAGAACTCCGGCGAGCACCTCGACCATCTTCTTTCGCGCGGGGCTCGGCATGTCGAGAGTGTGAGTGACATCATCCAACTGACTACGGGCCGCGTCTAGAACATGCGGGTTGGCATGGCCTACATTGATCACGCCGGCGCCGCCGAAGAAATCGACATATAGATTACCGTCAACGTCCTCGATCGTAGCGCCCTTTGCACGCCGGAAAGCCATCGGCATGCCGCGCGGATAGGACACGGCCGAACTTTCGTGCTCGCTCTGGTAATCTAGATACGTCTTCGACTCCGGCCCTGGTGGCTTAACCTTTATGGCCGGTGCGTCCTGGAAAGAAAGCTCTGCGAAACCCACTGTTGTTCTCCTTAAGACGTGCCGCTACTCGATATGGAAGCAGACGGTTTTGGGTTCGGTCATCTCTTGCAGCGAAAACTTGATACCCTCCCTGCCCAAGCCCGATTTCTGCGTGCCGCCGAACGGCATTGAGTCTAAACGATAGTCGGTCGAGTCGTTGATCATCACTCCGCCGCAATCGAGTTCGTAAGCGAACTTGAACGCTAGATTCACGTCGCGCGTGAACACGGCGGCGTGGAGACCGAACGGAAGGCTGTTTGCCTTTGCAAGAGCTTCCTCGAACGTCTCTACCGGATACAGGTTGACCGTCGGGCCGAACACTTCATCTTTATGGATGCTGGCGTTTTCGGAAACGTGCTCGAGTACGGTCGGCTCCATCACAGCCTTATCACGCCCGCCGCCGCACAGCACCGTGGCGCCGAGACCGACCGCTTCTTTGACCCATTCATCTACCCTCATCGCCTCGACCTCTGTGATCATCGGCCCCATGTCGGTCTCTTCATCCAGCTTGTTGCCGACTTTGTACTGCTTGGTACGCTCCACGAACTTACGCTTGAACTCTTCGTAGACGCCCTTGTGCACGTAGAGCCGCTGCACACCGATGCAGTTCTGCCCCGCGGCCCAGAAGGCTCCCGACACGCACGATTCCACCGCCCAGTCGAGCGCCGCGTCCTCCCAGACAATTACCGGTGAGTTAGAGCCCAGCTCCATTCCGATCTTCTTGATCCCGGCGTTTGCAGCTATGTCCTGGCCGGCCTCGAGACCGGCGGTTGCCGAGACCATGCGGACCCGTTCGTCCGGAACCAGGATCTTGCCGAGCACTGCACCGCTTCCGGTCACGACCTGAAGGGCCGCGGGTGGCAGTCCCGCTTCCAGTAACGCTTCAGCGAGCTTGATCGCGGAAAGCGGAGTCACGGTGGCCGGTTTCAGGATCACGCTGTTGCCAGCCGCGAATGCGGGGCCAAGCTTGTGTGCGACCAAGTTGAGCGGATCGTTGAACGGTGTGATGGAGAGGATAACGCCGATCGGGAAACGGTAGTAGTAGCCAACCTTGTTCTCACCGCCCGGAAACGAGTCGAACGGAATCGTCTCGCCGAGAATGCGCTTCGCCTCCTCGGCAGATACAGTGAGCGTGTTTACGCAGCGAGACGCTTCCTTGCGCGCCTCGCGGATGGTCTTCGATCCTTCGCGCGCGATGACGGTGGCGAACTCGTCGAACCGATCCGAGATGATCTCGGCGGTCTTGTTCAAGACCTTGGCGCGCTCGAAGACTGTCATCTTTCGAGTCACCTCGAAGCCTCGGACAGCCGCGTCAAGCGCCAGTTCCGCGTCCTCCGCGGATGCACTCGGCACGTGATCGATTATCGAATCGTCGAAGGGATCTCGAACGGGTATCTGCTTCTCTCTGTCGACCCACTCGGAGTCGAGCAGCATCTTCATCGTGCCTCCTGAGGATTGACTGTCGGACTGCGGCAGAACGCAACGCAAACTGCTTGGCGAGCAGTATGGATCAATATACCGGCTAGCGCAACGACCGGTGAAAACCAGATTCTGTTCGGCCGCTGACCCCGTCTTTTCCATCGTGTCGGTAGGAGAAGACAGGTGCCCTCGAACGACACCTCTTGCGCCGCCCAGTCTTTGGCACCTTTGTTGCTAACCTTGGTTCACGATCTCAGATTAGGATTGGCATCTGACTCTCACCGGAGACTCCCATGAAAGGCACAGTTCTCGATTTCATGAAGCTGGTGGCCGAGAACCCCGAGTTGGCTCGAAAACTCGGCGAACTGGCGTCCGAGTTCGACTTCGAGTTCACCGACGATGAACTGATCGAGACCGACCTCGAGGCGGTAGCGGGTGGCGCGCTGGACACCCAGGACGACATGGCCCAGATGGACATGTTGAAGTTGGAGAATTCCCTTAACCAACAGTCGCAGCTCATGCAGGTGATGTCCAACATCATGAAGCAGCAGCGCGACACCTCAAAGGCAATCGTCAACAACCTGAAATGAGTCGCACCGTGAGGTGGTCCTGAGATTGAACATTGAGATCCACCCACCGGCCGTCCTCCATTGCCATACCCGTGGTGAACGCAGTGGTGAATGCAAACAGCCCAACCAGAAAGACCCAAGCCTACGCACGTCCGGTTGTGCATGGAGCGGTCACGAGACCCAGCGTCATGGTGTGAGCATGCCACGTAACCTTGGGAGCCGGTTGGACATTCCCGATGCCGAGCGACATACTTTGAAGATCGAAACGAGCACACGATCCGAGAGGGGCGTCACTGGTATGCTGAAGCGATTTGGGAGTGTAATCGCGGTTGTTTGCTTGCATTGCGCATTGGGTTTGGGATTGTGCGACCGCGCCACCGCTCAACAGCCCGTCAAGGTTTTCATCTCCGTGGACATGGAGGGCATAAGCGGCATCGGCACTCCGAAGATGGTGAGCGGGTCGGGCAAGGATTACGCGCTCGGCCGGGAGCTGGCGACGGCTGACGTAAACAGCGTCGTCGACGCCATCTTCGAGCACGGTCCCGCCGAAATACTGGTCAACGATTCCCACGGCGACATGCAGAACCTGTTGCACACCCGCCTCGATCCCCGTGTCCAGTACATCCAGGGCCACATCAAACCTCTGGGAATGGTCGAGGGTCTGGATGAGTCTTTCGACGCGGTGATCTTCCTGGGCTACCATGCGCGCGCCGGAACCGAGAACGGCTTCATCGCACACACGGGCTCAGGGTCGGTCAAAGGTCTATGGATCAATGGCGTCGAGGTGGGGGAAGGAGGCCTGAATGCCTACTTCGCGGGCGCACTAGGCGTCCCCGTAGTGCTCACTCAGGGCGACTCGACCTTCGCCGACCAGATCAACCAGTTGCTCGAAGTCAGGACCGTCGTCAACAAGTATGCGGTAGGTTCGTCGGTCGCCAGGCTGGTGCACCCGGAAGTCGCGCGGGCCGACCTCCACTCCACCACACTCGCGGCATTGGCCGAACTCGACTCAACGAGCCCGTTGGAGGTTCAGGAGCCCGTGAACGTCAGAATGCGGTTCGCCTCGACCACCCGCGCCGACATACTGCAAGCCATCCCGGGTATACGCCGGATTGACGGATGGACGGTGGAGTACGAAGCGGCTACGATGGATGAAGCTTACAGAATGGTTCGGCTGATGTACAAATACATCAGGTGGTAAACCGGGTACTTCGAGCCGCTCTGTCCTGGTATCCGGGCAGGCGGCTCGGAGCACCGGCACTCAACGACCGTCAGGCCGGAACATCACCCACGTCTCCAGATCCGGCAACAGGATCTTGTGACCGATCACCTCGTAACCGAAGTGTTCGTAGATGGGGACGTTTCGGGCGTCCTCCGTCTTCAAACGAACACCGTTCGATCGAGGGTCTTCCCGCGACGAATCGTGCACTGAGTCGAGCAGCATCCTGCCGAACCCGTGGCCTGAGCGCGACTTTTTCACGCCGATCATGCTGAGGTGGTAATGCGGCTCCGGCACGCTGAACTGCTTCCACACACCCGTCATAGCATCGTATCTAGCTCGCGCTGCTGCCCCCAATTCCCTCCACAGAGCCTCCCGATGTTTTACCAGAGACGAGGGGGCGGCTGTCTGTCCCGGTGTGGAAAATACTGCCACGGCCGCTAAGCCGGCGGCGTCGGAGACCGCCAAAACCGGCTCGCCGCGGCTGAACCGTGCCGCGACGAAGAATCTCATCATCTTGTGCAAGTGCGCGTCGTAGCTGCCGTTGGCCGACCCCAAGACGTACTGCATCACAGGATATTGAGAAAAGGCGTCCGCGAGAACGCCGACCGCCTCCTCAGCTCTTTCGAGGGGCAGCCGCTCAACCGCTGGAACCGATGATGCCGATTTTTCCGACAACATCACCTTTTCAACGTGTTGTGGACGGGTTTGGTGCCTGCCGTATGCGAAAGAAAGATCGCGTGGCAGCTGTTGAAGGCGTTCGTTCTGCTTGTTCATCTTCGCCTCCGAAATCGGGCAATGGTCGTGAAGGCTGGCTGAACCGCCCGTAACAAGTAAGGCGGTACCGTTTTATCTTAATGGCGTCAAGGCCGGTTAGGAAGGCCTTGCAGTCACACCAATGCTCCAAAATCGCTATATAACCCTATATGAATGGCCCTATAGTAAAAAGCCCTATAGCAAATCCCTAAAAAGTGACTCTCCGAAAAGCAGTACTTCAAATTGCGGTTAGTTGCTCGCCCCGTTAGGTTTTTACTGTTACGGGGGTGACTGGTGGGAGTGCATGCTCCGATCTCGAAGCGGTCTTTCGGCTCGATGACGGAGGCACGATTCGGAGTAACCAGTATGACTGTATATGCCGGTGGGTGGTAACGACGGCCGCCTTTCGAAGCGGTTTCAATCACCAGCTTGTTAGCGGCCGGCGAAGGTGGCTGAGGCCATAACGCCGGCGCCTCGAACAACAAAAAACGCCTCCCTCAAGAATCAGGCTGTTATGCGGTTACGAGCAACCGGACAGCCCGGTCATCAGTTCGCCGACAATAGTTGCGTCAAATATTCAGCGAAAGGTGAAGATGCCTAGGAACGAGCAAGATCTCGTTCGGATAACGAAAGACTACTACGACAGCACCGATGCCGACAATTTCTACTATCACGTATGGGGTGGAGAAGACCTGCACCTCGGCATCTATGACAGCCCGTCCGACTCAATCTTCGACGCCAGCCGGCGCACGGTGCAGCGCATGGCAGAGTTCTCCAAGCTGCTCGGCCCGGACGTCAGGCTCCTGGACATCGGCGGCGGTTTCGGCGGTTCGGTCCGCTACCTGGCAAAGACATACGGATGCCGCGCCACGTGTTTGAATCTCAGTCTCAAAGAAAACGAGCGCGGCCGCCTGATGAACGAGGAGCAGGGGCTCGATCACCTCGTCGACATCGTGGACGGCAGCTTCGAAGACCTCGATTTTCCCGATGAATCATTCGACATCGTCTGGTCGCAGGACGCCATCCTCCACAGCAACCGCCGGGAGCGGGTGTTACAAGAGGCGGTCCGCGTGCTCAAACCAGGTGGCGAGTTCATCTTTACGGACCCAATGAAGGCCGATGACTGCCCCGAAGGGGTCCTCGATCCGATTCTCGAGCGCATACACCTGCAGACCTTGGGCAGCCCAGCGTTCTACCAGGAGACGGCTCGGGAGCTTGGCCTGGAAGTAGTCCTGGTGGAAGACCAGACTCCCAACCTAATCCGGCACTACACGCGTGTCCTCGAAGAAACGACGCGGAAGCGACCCGAACTCAAAGGGCGGGTCAGCGACGCGTACCTGGACCGCATGGAGAGCGGCTTGCGGCACTGGATTGAGGGCGGTGAGAAAGGGTACCTGGCATGGTGCATATTCTACTTCCGTAAGCCCCACTCTCAAGACTCGACAAGTTAGCGTCTAGCTCAGCCCTGTTGCCGCGCGACGACTGTCCACGGGCAACGGGGATATGTACCTGGAAGGAGCAGCAACCATGATTCGCAGCAATCAGCAGCACTTTCGAACACCACAGTTTGAAGTGCTCGGACAGGACCAGCGCGACGCCATCTACGGGGCCGCGTTGGAGATGCTCGAAGTTACCGGAATGCGTGTCGCGCACGATGAAGCACTCCAAATCCTAGCGGATCACGGTGCTTTTGTAGAAGGCAACGTAGTTCGGTTTCCGACATACCTCGTGGAAGAGGCGATTCGCACCGCGCCGAGTAGGATCCTCATGTACGACCGCAAGGGCGAGAAGGCCATGCGTCTCGAGGGCACGCACCCCTATTTCGGGGCCGGATCCGACTGTCCCAGGATTCTCGACTCTTATACCGGGGAAACGCGCCGGTTCTTGCGGTCCGACATCGCCAAAGCCGCTCAGTTGGCCGATGCGTTGCCCAACCTCGATTTCCATATGTCACTTGGGCTCATCTGGGATGAGGAGGTCAACATCTCTGACCTCTGTCAGTTCCAGGAGATGCTCTTCAACACCACGAAGCCGATAGTCTTCACCTCCCACGACGCCCGCGGCCACGCTGACATCCAGAAGATGGCGGAGATGATAGCGGGAGGTGAAAAGGAGCTGCGACAGAAACCCTTCGTGATCAGCTACATAGAGCCTTCGAGCCCTCTCGACGCCTCTAAGCAGGCAATCGACAAGGTGTTCCTGTGCGCCGAGAAACACACTCCCATGCTGTTCACTCCATGCCCCAGTGCCGGGTCCACTGCGCCCGTGACAGTGGCTGGAACCGTTGCGCAGGCCCTCGCTGAATGCCTTGGAGGAGTGGTCCTCTCGCAGCTCGTGAGCAAAGGCACGCCGGTGGTCGTCGGCGGCGTAATCAGCGCAATGGACATGAAGACGACTGCTTACCTCTATGGCGGCCCCGACTTCCACCTAATGACGGCGGCAATCGTCGAGCTCGCCCACCATATCGGCTTGCCCGTCTACGGTACGGCCGGGTGCAGCGACTCCAACGTTGTGGACGAGCAGGCGGCGATCGAAACCACACTGTCCATCTCGCTTCAGGCACTCGCAGGAGGCCATCTGATTCACGACGTCGGTTACATCGGGTCGGGATTGATCGGATCTTTCGACATGATGGTCATGTCCGACGAGGTCATCGGATTGGCTCGACGCATTCTCGATGGAATCAACACCGACGAAGAACACATGGCCGTGGACTTGATCCATAAGGTGGGGCCGCGGGGCAATTACCTTCGAGAGCAACACACCTTCGAACATTTCAAAAAGGAACACTGGTATCCCGACATGCTAGATCGCCGCAACCTCGAGAAGTGGGCGGCGGACGGAAGGAAGACCCATGGGCAGCGCGTGAACGAGAAGACGCGAAGGCTGCTGAAGGAACACGAGCCCGAGCCCCTGCCTGAGAAACTACGGCAGGAAGTGCTCGATTTCATTGAATCCGAAGGAGCCACGCGGCAGGTCAGGTATTGAGGAGCGCGCTATGAAGACGCAGAACACGAACGTTACCGACAGGACCCGCGTCAAGTTTCGAGTCCTGTCCGATGATCAGATCAAACATATCCATTCGTCCGCTCTGGAAGTTCTGGACAAGACCGGCATCTACGTGGGTTCTAGAGAGGCGTTGGACCTGCTCGAAAACGGCGGGTGCAGGGTCAGCGGCAATACCGCCAAGTTCCCACCGGGACTGGTCGAATGGGCGCTCTCAACGGCGCCGAGCCAGTTCCTCCTCTACGACAGGAACCGGGACCATGCGCTAAACGTGGGCGGTTACAATGTGTACTTCGGTCTCGGCCCTACGCTGTTGTACATGATCGATTCCGACACCGGCGAGCACCGCAAGTTCGTCAGGTCCGACACGGAAAAGGTGGCACGGCTGTGCGACGCGCTCCCGAACATCGAATGGGTCATGGGTCTCGGAACCATCAGCGACTGCGCCCCCGAGCACCAGGATGTCCTCGAGTTCAGCGCACTCGCTCGCAACACGACCAAACCCTTGATCATCTGGTGCCAGACCACCGACGGAGTCAAAGACATCATCGAGATGGCCTCCACAGTGGCCGGGGGGATGGACGCACTCACGGACCGTCCCTTCATCGCTTCCTATTCTGAGCCCATCTCTCCGCTCATTCAGAACAAGGAGGCCGTGGAGAAACTCCTGCTGACGGCAAAGGCCGGCATACCCACGGTTCACACACCGATTCCTCAAGCGGGAGCCAGTGCACCGACGACTCTAGCCGGTGAGCTGGTGTCTGTAAACGCTGAAAACCTGGCAACAGTGGTCATCTCGCAGTTGGCGCGTGAGGGATCTCCCATCGTCATTGGCGGCGTCATTGGGACTATGGACATGAAGCATGCCCAGCTCGCCTATGGGTCTCCCGAGATGCAGCTGATGCTCGCGGCATACATGGACATTGCGCACTACTACGACATCCCCACGTGGGGTACGGGCGGTTGCACGGACTCCAAACTCGTGGACCAGCAGGCCGCGATAGAGGCGACCCATACAGTGCTGTATTCCGCTCTGTCCGGCGCCAATCTCGTTCACGACCCCGGCTACATGGGATCTGGAACCGTGGGCGCGCTGGAGATGATAGCGATGGTCGACGAGATCGTGGGCATGGTCAAATACATTATCGAAGGCATGCGGGTCGACGACTACACCCTGGCACTAGACATTGTAGACAAAGTCGGTCACGGAGGCGAGTTCCTCACCAGCCCCCATACCATGCAGAACTTCAGGGAGCAGCTCTGGCAGCCCACGCTCCTGGATCGCCAGCCTCACGACAAGTGGGAAAAGGCCGGGGCCAAGACCATGGGAGACCGGCTCAAGGAAAAGGTGCGGCACATATTGGAGACGCACCAGCCCGAGCCTTTGCCGGACGAAACGCTTGAGGCCCTCGACAAGATGCTGCCAGGCGAATCTTGAGGAAAGAGGACGAGGACGAAGACATGTTCATAATCGGTGAACTGATTAATTCCACGCGCAAGTCCGTCAGCGCCGCGCTCAAAGACAGAAACGAAGCCAGTATTCGTGGTCTGATCCGCTCACAGCTCGACGCCGGAGCGGACATTCTGGATGTCAATACCGCGACTCGGCGCGAGAACGAGATCGCCGACATGGAGTGGGTGATCGGGCTGATCCACGATGAAGGGGGCGAGGAGACCCGCATCTCGGTCGACAGCCCGGACCCCGAAGCGATGGATCGCGGCCTAGAGCTGTGCACCGCTCGCCCGCTGGTCAACTCGATCTCCAACGAACCAGAAGCACAGGAACGTCTGCTGCCGTTGGCGAAGAAGCACGATGCCGACATGATCGGCCTGGCTCTGGGCAAGACGGGAATGCCGAAGACGGTTGAGGGAAGGTTGGCCGAAGCAGAAGACATAGTGGCTGCGGTCGAAGCCGCCGGCATCGACCTCGCCCATCTCTACGTCGACTCCCTGGCAATGACCGTGGGGAGCAATCAGGATCAGGCTCCAATGGTCATTGAGACTGTTCGTACGATCAAGGAGCGGTGGGGCGAGCAGGGAGTCAAGACATCCGTAGGCCTGAGCAACGTGTCTTTCGGACTTCCCCGACGCAGTGTCATAAACAGGGCTTTTCTGGCAATGCTGCTCAATGCCGGGCTCGATGCCGCGATCTTGGATCCCACCGACAAGGAGCTCATGGGGATCCTTCGGGCCTCCGAGGCTCTGATCGGGACAGACGCCCATTGTCTGGGCTATATCAAGCACATGAGACAAATGACTTCTTAACGCGGGAGTACATAATATGAGCCTCTTGGAAGATCTGAAACAAAAAGTCATAGCGATGGATGTTGAGGGTGCGAAATCCCTGACGGACAAAGCTATCGCCGAAAAGGTCGCGCCGGACCAGATACTCTACGAAGCACTCGTCCCAGCCATGGATCAGGTGGGGCAGGAATTCGACGCCGGCACCCGCTATGTGCCGGAAATGCTGCTGTCGGCACACGCAATGAAGGAAGCCTTGGAAGCGCTCCGACCGCTGCTGATAGAATCCGGCGTTGAGCCCAAGGGCTGCGTTGTCATGGGCACCGTCGAAGGCGACCTGCATGACATCGGTCAGAACCTGGTGTCGATGATGCTCGAAGGTAAAGGCTTCGAGGTCCACAACCTCGGTCCGGAAACGCCGGCTGAAGACTTCGTTAAGGCTGCCCAAGAACACAACGCGGACATCGTGGGCATTTCAGCGCTGCTGACTACCACGATGACTCACATCCCGGAAGTCATCGAGGCCCTCGAGAAAGCCGGCGTCCGCAAGAAGGCAAAGATCATGATCGGCGGTGCGCCGGTGGACCAGGAGTTCTCCGACGAAGTGGGGGCCGACGGATACGGTGCTGACGCGAGTGCGGCAATGGCGGTGGCAGACAGGCTGATGGCCGTTTGAGGGGAGCCAAGTTACGCAAATCACTCCCGTTAGAACGCCAAGACTCGTCTTTTGCCGAGTGCGGTGCCCCTGTGCACCGGGGTCTCCAGCTAGCATCTCCGATGCGGGGCGAGGCATCGATTCGACACCTGTGCACTCTCCGGCGCTTGTTTAACATGAGGATCCGGTCCTCATGACAAGCCGCGCAGTGGTTGGTGGACCGGTGGTTGTTGTTTGGCCCGGCGGTAGACGGCACCAGGCCAAAACAGGGGACAACCTTCACAGTCTCCTCATCGAGCAAGGCTACGATGTCACCGGCGATTGTGGCAGGCACGGTCATTGCGGCAAGTGTCGTGTCCTGTTCAGCACGGCGGCCGGCAGTACTACCGCAATGCTCCCCACTCCTACGGACGCCGAACGGATACACATCGACGCGAGCGACCTCGAAGCGGGTTGGCGCCTCGCGTGCGAGCAGACCATAAAAGCAGACCTGCATGTAGATCTTCCTTCGGTCGACGATACGACGCGGGCAAAGGAGCTGATGTCCGGCCGCGTGCACGTCCAACCGCGTCCCGGTGTATCCAAACGCAGCATCAAGCCGCTCGAGCCCGACAGGCGAGACCTGCGCGCCGATGCCACCCGCTTGGAGGACCAGATGGGCGGTTCGGATCTCGAATACTCGCTCAGGGCGCTGCGCCACCTTGCCCAGTTCACCGGCAACGGCCACACTCGTGCCACGCTCGTGTTCGAACCCCACACGGGCCGCGTGTTGGACGTGGAGCCCGGTGACACCGCATCTGTACTGCATGGCGTTGCCGTGGATCTCGGCACCACGACGATTGCGTGTCACTTGATGGATTTGAACTCCGGCGAGGAACTGGCGGTGAGGACGGCCACCAATCCTCAGGTTACTTACGGTGCGAACGTCATCGCCCGGCTGGAACACATACAGAAGAATGGTTCTGAAGGGCTGCGCCAGATACGCGATATCACCTGCGCGGCAATCAACGCCATCATCCGCGGCCTGTGCCAGAGCGCCGGCACCGAACCCGAATGGCTCTATAAGATTGCCCTGGTAGGCAATCCGATCATGATTCACCTGCTTGCCGGCGTCGACCCATCGGGACTCGGCGAGAGCCCCTACGTCCCCGTTTTCGATCACGGGTTCTCACAGCCAGCCGCCCGAATGGGGCTTACCGCGCACCCGGAGGCCCAGGTCTACATACCGCCCGCGATAACCTCCTATGTTGGCTCCGACGTCCTAGCGGGCGTTTTGTACTCTGGCCTTCATAGAAGCGAGGAACTGAGCCTGCTCGTAGACATAGGCACCAACGCTGAACTGGTAATCGGCAACAGGCATCGCATGGTGGCGTGTTCCATGCCGGCCGGGCCGGCGTTCGAGGGAGGCGAAATCAGCCACGGCATGCGTGCAATGCCCGGCGCGATCTCTCGAGTCTCGTTCGAAAACGGCCACCCGCAACTCGGCGTGATCGGCGACATCCGGCCGAGAGGGATATGCGGATCCGGCCTCATAGATCTCGTCTCGGAGTTGACGCGCGGTGGCGTCATCGACCCGATGGGGACGATGCACCCGACGGCCAACCCCAAGTGGTCCGACTGGTTGAGAGCGGGATCCGACGAACAACCGCTCATGCGCATCGTCGACGGCGACCGTCCAATCGATGTCACGCAGCGGGACGTGCGGGCCTTACAGTTGGCAAAGGGTGCGGTGCGCAGTGGTGTGCAGCTGGCCCTGGAAGAGTGGGGGGCTCAGCCCGAGGACATCGCCGCGGTGTACTTGGTGGGCGCTTTCGGCAACTATGTAAGAAGCGATAGCGTGCTGGGCATTGGGATGCTGCCCCCGGTGCGTGAGGACGTGATCACGCCTTTGGGCAACGCAGCGAGCCAGGGATGCAAACAGATCCTGCTGTCGCAGAGCGCATGGGATGAGATACTCGACCTCAGTTCCCGCATAGAGTGTCTGGAACTCTCGCGTCACAAGGATTTCCAGCGCACCTTCGTCCTCAGCATGCACTTTCCAAAGCGCCGCGACCTGTGTGCGCCCGCAGCGACCACATCACAGTCCGACGACAAAGAAGCCGACCAACGGCGGGATTCTCGGATCGCCGGACGAAGGACGTCTCGCCACAGGGTGTGATCGGGGAGTACGCATTCAACTCACCTTTGCAATCGCCTGACGCTCTCATTGGCGTGTGCAATCTTCCTGGCAGCTTGCTCGACAGACCAGTTCCAACCGCCCGATTCGCGCGCACAGATAATGATCAGCGCCGAGTGGCTGGCCGAACAGATCGACGACATTGCGGCTGTCTCTGGTGCGGCCGGCGTCGACCGGGCCCGATGTGCACTCCGAAGTTCCCAAACGCACCGGTCTGTTCGCCATCAGCCTCCGATTAGCACGGTCGGGCAACCGGGAGGAAGGACATTGCCGGTGGGGCTCGGAATGGGCGCCACACAAGTGGGGTGATTCGTCATGTCTCCCACTCGTGCCGCAGGCATCTTGCCGATCAGAACGGTAGCCGAGCCCTTCATGATAATGCCCGGACCGGCCGGTACGCATGAAGGCAGTATGCACGGTGCGGTCATGTCGCTCATCCGCGCGGCCGGAGCGCCCCCGATCAACACGTTGGGCTGCCCCTTCACAATAGCGAGCGGGAGCGCCGGATGCGGCAGAGGGGTGGGGACCGGCGCCGGCGGGTGTATTGGGGCGTGACAATGTGGGACTGGCTGGAGTACCTGATCTCCCATACGTGCCGCTGGCTGGCCCATCGCGATAATCCTCCGTCTAATGCCGTGCTCAGCAGCGGATTTGGCCTGCCGCTGCCGGATTGCCGAAGTTCAGAACCCTACCTAGTTCACTCCCTACATTGCCCGCCGCGCATTCGTCGCACATCGAACAGCACTTCCTGATTGTGTCTTGGCGCCTTGACTATCTCGAGAGGATATACATCCGCCGGAAACGGCTGGCATTCCTCGATGATGCGCACAACGGCAACGAATGCGTTTCCCCGGACTCCGAGACTGTCCACACGAATCTGGTCACCGGGTCTCATCCGGCCCGCTCCGACAACCAATACCATATGGGTGTCGAAATCCACCTGGGGAATCGGAGGCACGGAAGCCTGGTTCTCGTTCGCCGTGCGCCACACAGCACCCCATGTTGCAGGATCTCGCACCACCATCGTTATCGAATCGCGGTATCCCGTCTGGTCATCGTAGAGCAGGCGGTCACTTCCGAGGATAGGCGCCAGAGCGGGGGTCGTCATAGTCTGAGCGCTCTTGCAGGAGATGGCGGAAAAAACACTCGCTGCACAGACCAATATCCACATTATTCGCATTGGCAATCCTATCTCTGCGTTCACGGCATAGAGTGAATGATCACACTCACGTTTCAACGTTGCAGAACCGTAGGCTCACACTGAAGTGTACTCAGCTCGTTCGAATTCAGGATCGGGAAGCCGGGAAGACTCACTTCCGTTTCCAGCATGCCCCCCTCCGCATCGATCTCGAGCAGCACAATGTAGCGGCCGGCCGCAGGTTCTCCCCAGCTTGCCCTCTGGAACAGATGGAAAACCGCCCAGGGGCCACTGTGACTGATCACCGTAGTTGCGCCGCCGCTCGAGATCGTCAACCTCACATCGCGGGCCCTGCGTCCCTCCCAGACAAATGTGCCGGTACCGCGGGAGTCTGGTGAAAACACCTGGGTTCTACCGTCTACACTCAACTCCACACCCGTGATCTGATCGTACTGCCTCGGCCGGAATGTGAAGCGGAACTGAGGTTCATTGCTTCTATCCTGCCACAACGCAGTCGATACATCGACTGCCCGGTTTACGAAGGTCAAGAATCCTGGGTTGACCGCAAGGCCTTCCCTGGCCACGTACCTGCCCCCCTGCTCCACGAGCACGTCTGACAGACCCTCGTTGAGGAAATTCCATAGCGCACTGCTGTTTGGCTGGAGCATCTGAGCAACCTCATCGAGCGTTGCTTCCTCGGTTGCGTCAGGGCTGAATGGGAACTTCGCCAGCATGGGCCGAATGCTGCGACACAGTGCTGCGGCAGTGCGGTTCACATCGAGCTCTCCGCCGCCGGCAGCCACGCGTGCGGGTGCAAGCAGCGGTTCTGCATTCTCGATCGGGAGCCGCAACAAATCTCCCACGACACGGCCAACGGCCAATGCGTCCGGGTGGGGAGCAAACTGTTGGGCGATCTGTGCAACCGCCACTTTGGCGGCGGCGGCGCTGTTGCGGGCGTTTGCTTTGGCAGATTCAGCAGCTTCACCGCGACTACCGGCAGCTTCCTCCACCGACACTGATAGGTCCGCCAGACCATTCATGTAGCTACTGTTGGCTTCGGCGATGTAACTCTGTGTCAGATCGTTGGACGAGTCGCGGGGGGTCACCACATGCAGAGGTTGAAAGGCGCGGCCGACTCTCACAGAGTCGATTTCGTCGGTATTCTGCGACGCCAGCGCAAGCAGCTGCAGCAGCGGTGACTGAGCTTCCCTCAGAGTCTCGAGCTTACGGGCCGCGTCCCTCAGGCTCCGGAACCTCGTGACTCGAGCTGCTTCGAGATACTCTCGCCAATGACGGACATATTCCTCCAGGTACATGGACCGGACTTCCCCCGCCAACCGGACTAGATCCTGGTTCGAAGCCACGCGCTCCCCAAGAACCCATTCTTCGGACGAAAATGACTCACCGATACGCCCCAGCCGGTCTTGGATGAGTTCCCAACCCTTCTCAGTGAACGCTCCGGGCACGATGTGCGTATTGACTATCGTATTGTCCGAACCCGGGAACAGTGTGTTGTACTCGAGCGGCCTGACGTTCTCGGCAACCGAGATGATCTCCTGATAAGCACGTTCACTCGTGGAAGACTGCAACAAAGCCTGTCGAGTGAGAACAACTGCAGCCTCATCTCCCGGAATGCTACAATCGTGATCGCGGCAAAGCCATCCAGCATAAGCGGAGAATTGCCGGTCAGTGAGTCCCGATCTCTCTTCGTCGACGTATCTGCCGTTCAGCCACCATTCTCGCAACCGAGGCACCAGGAAATCCTCCTGTATGCTGTCAGTGTAGTTGGTGGTCATCAGGTAAGTCTTGAGCAGGTCGTAGCTGTCCTTGAATTCGTTCTCTACATCCAGTCGCCCCAGGGCACTGAGCATCGAGGTGCGCGCCGACTCTAGTAGCATCTCGTCCAGCTTCTCGAAGTACAATCGGCGGATCTGCGGATAGAGCGAAGAGCCCACATATAGACCCCAGCCGAGTCGCCACGGTGCGCCGCGATCTTCATAGTCGGCAATGACCTGTGCCTGGGTCCGCACAGCATCGAGCCGTTCGAGGGCGTCGATTGGTGGAAGCTCCGGCTCAAACGATCCGAGTCGTTCAACCCCTTCTGAGGCTGTCAACACCCGACGCTCCAGTCGAAGGTTGTTGATGAACGACACTAGCACGCCAAGCAGAAGGATTACGCCGACTGCTGAAGCAGCCGCGAGGCCCAGGCGCCTCAAGCGACTGACACGAATACCACCTTCCGAAACGCCTTTGGCAACTCGATCTTCGAGCAAAACCTGGCTGAACAGGCGACTGAGGAAAACCCACTGGGGTACCCTTCGCTTCCCGACTGTTGCCGGTTCCGGGCGCAGCCTCGCATCGGCTGCGCCGCGGTCGAACAACATCGTGGCTCCAACCGCGTCGCCTTTGGATGGGGCGGCGGCTTGCTGTCGAATGCCCTCCCGTGCCTGCTCGACAACCAAAGGCCGCACACCGGTGAAATAGAACCCGCGAAGCACGGGGCTCACATTCAGGTCGCTGGGCCTGCACAGCTCGATGAGGTATTGGGTCAGCGCCGGGAAGAGCTTCTGCAGTTCGCGCGGGAATTCGTAGGCGCTGGACCTGGCTTCGAGCTTGGCCTCCCGGGCAAGCAGGTCGAGGCGCTTGCGCGAGAGCGAGTTGAACATCTCGTTGCAGGCCGCATCCAGACGCCGAGCCTCGCTTTCAGCGTAGGTGCCCTGTCCCGATACCGGCCGGAGCCGCAACGTGGCCCCCAGGGCTCCCGCCACCTCGTCGCCCGTGAGGTTCTGCACGAACTCCGTGAATCTGGGGATAGCATCCGATTTGGTGAATAGCACGTATACCGGAATACGGGTCCCGAACCCACCGGCAATCCGGCGCAGCTTGTCCTGTAACTCCTTCGCGGAGCCGTCGCCACCTTGACTCGCCGACGGATCCCTCCCATGCGGTGCTCCGCGCGAGGCCAGTAACTCCTCAGAACTGACACACACAACCGCGATTCGTGCCGGTAGTGGACGTCCTGTCAGAGCCGCAACGAGTCTACGTGGCCTCAGAATACGGACGAGGTGAGATATTCGGTCGGGATTCTGGAGCAACCGGCCACCTACCTCGACGAATACAGTCTGCGCCCCATACCAGACGTTCACACCACTCGTGGGCACGACTGCATCGCCCTGGTGGACCTGTCCTGCGAGCAGATCGGGCTTCAGGCCGGATTCAGTGACGATCGACGTCTTGGTGCTGCCCGACCTTCCGACGAAGATGATTACGGGAAGATCGTTCAGGGACTTCACACCGCCTGGTCTGGCAGCCGCAATCCGCCGTTTCGCGCTGTCGATCGCTGTATCGATGTCGTCACGAGGAGTCCGGTCTTCTCTTCCTTTACTCCTCTTCATGAGAAACCACAGAATGAGTCCGGCTGCGGCCGCGCCAAGGAGCCATAGGCCACCCCTGACGAGCCAGAGATCAACCCCACTCAACCGCAGGATGCTTCCAAGGTACCAGGTGCCGACAGAGAATCCGAGCAAAGAGGCGCCCGTGATTAGCGATAGTTTCGCGGGCCGCCTCATCGCTCACCTACCTCGACCTGGCTGGCAACCGCCTCACGAACGTCTGACACGCCTGACCGAAGAACCAGAGAGAATGCCACGAACATCAACACGACCACGAGCCATACTGCAGCAGCCGCAATGCCCAAACGCTTCACCCATGGGTCGGTAACCACCGGCACTTTCTCGCCCTGCGGGAGCAGCCATGGGGGACATAACTCCTGCTGCACGCCACGAATTCTCTCGATCTTCCCTGACACCTGCCGAGAGATCTCCATCAGGGCGCTGCGATGCTGTCCTGAGTATTTGCCTTGGAAACCGAGCAGGATGCAGAGCTGATACACTTCCAACAGATCGGCGAGCTCTTCCGAATCCGGCTGCGCGAGCAGGGCCTCGAGATTCTCAAAGAACAACTCACCGCCTCGATGATCTCCGAAAACCTCTTCTTGCAGTGGCTTGCCATGCCACGCTTGAAATGCTGGTTGCGCCGAATTCAACACACATTCGTCGATTAGCACAACCAGGGCGTAAATCGCATGCTTGACGACGTCTGCATCATATCCGAGTTGGCGAGATTCACGATCCGCCTTGGTCAGCGCCTGCTTGACGTTGTTTCGAAACGCGCCTGCGTCTACCGCGCTCATTCGGTTGGCACGCAGGCGAGCAGCGGCCGTGAAGACTTCCTGCAACCTTACTGCGAGTTGCCCACGTCGCTCTGTTGAAGCTGAATTTCCCATCTGCGATTCTCTAAAATCAGGTCGACGGGCGAAGGCCGGCAGTCTCGAGTTCGACTTTAGGACTGCGGTACGATAATCAGTTCCATATCCGATGCCTGCAGGGCTTCCGGCACATACACGCCGATCTCCCCTGTTTTGACAATGCTCTCCCAGCATGGCCCCGTTTGGGTAATCTGGAAGTAGTGGACGCCGCCCTTCGGCGAGATCGCCGACGGAGGGGACGGCAGGTAGCTCATGGGCAGACCGGCGATTCCCTCTTTCACGAGCCGGACGATGTGCTTCGATGAACATACCTTTGCGAGTTTGACCACACTCGATACGACGTTGCTGTCATCACCGTCTGCACGTACTCCCAAGATCCACTGGGAGGAGTTGAAGCAGCGCTTGTCAATTACCCGGCCCACAAAGAGAAACTGCCTGGCCCGTTCCAGAGGCACCACTACGCTCCCGCTTGGAACGGCTAGGTCCAGACCACCGCGAACCTGCCGGTCCATCCGGGCGAAGCATTCACCCAAATGGTCGTGGTCATATGCCGGCAGGTCTTTGGGATGTGAGTCCATGGCGAAAGTGCACAGTGCACCGGCGAGCCTAGCCAGCTCCGTGTACAGCTTCTCGGGGCTCGCGCTGCGCGTCTCCCAGAGGTGCCGCAAAGGTCCAATGCTGCTGTGTATGGAATGGGCGAGCCAGAAGTTAGCGACCTCACCCGCCGCGTATTCCTCGAGAGGCCTGTGCCCGTTCTGCCGTTCCACCGAAAGGGCAAGGCTCTTCGCCTCGAGTGCATCCAGGATTCTTTTCAGAATCTCGAGCAACCGCGGGCTTGCCCCTATTTGAAGACAGGGGGGCACGAACTCGGGATCATAGATGAAATGACCGGAACCGTCCCTACGTACCTGCGCCATCGGCAGAGTCACGTCGTCTTCACCGACTTCGAAGTCGAGCGCAAGGCGGAAATTCTTCCTCCCCAAGTTGATGGTCTTCTCATCCTGGCCTGTTGTTTCGTCGACTACGAGGCGTTCATGTGGCACGAACCGCAACATGTGCGAGGGTGCTCGTTCTTCTTCAGAGCTGTTCGCTTGCCCCGCTCGATAGGGTGGAATGACCAGATGAACCAGATGGCTATCCTGGGTCGGTGAGAAGAGCGAGGCAATGTCTCGCGGGTCGGGCGGTGGATCCGCATCCGGGAACTGAAATCCGAGTCCATCGGGCATCATGCCGCGCGCATGCACCAATGACACCGTCCCGTTTCGCAAGCTCTCCGAATCGAACTCGTAACCAACCAGGCCATAAGGCCTGTGGAAGAGGTGTGACACCGCGAATGAGAGGGAGTCTTCGAAATACCGAGTCTGTGCCTGGAAATGATGTTGAGCAAGATGCATCCCCTCGTTCCACACCATCCGAGACAAAGATCTCATTGATTTTCCCCTCCTGATCCACCAAGGAGACCGGTAAGGCCCCTCTCGGGACTTCCAACACCCAGTGGCCGTGGAGTTTTGTCTGCTGCTTCCATGAATCAGGGGACTGATTTGCTCCCTGTGCGTGCGATCACTACTATAATGCAGTAGGTTGTGTTGGGGATCAACTAGCGAGATTTCCGCAGGCCTCGATGTTGTCTAGAGACGCAGATTTTGTCGCAAGACGACCATAGCTGGACTGACCAATCATGCTCACCGATATCAGCAAAGAAGACTTCACGGCTAGGTACCTGCTGGGCAGGCAGGTCGCTCAGGAGGGCGTTCGAAGTTACGAAGGCCGGGATACTGAAGACCGCAGAGTTCTCGTACACCTCCTCGGACCGGTGGAAGGGCCGCAGGCTGTGCCCTGGCTTGCAGCTTTAGGTGCGTTGACTCCCGAGCGAAGGTCTGGGCTGATCGGCGCTTTTCGAGTCGATGGCGAGGCCATACTGGTAACGGAACACCAGGACCACGTTAGTTCCCTGGCCGAATGGTTCGTGGCAACGGCTGGCGGTAAGAAGGTCACCAATCAGACATCGCCCTCGCCAACAAGCGACACTTCAGGGGAAATGGGTGCCGCCGCATACCATGAAGCGGCGGAACCGGGCCGCGTAGATGAAACTGAGGGTACTACCGCCGAGAGTCCGGCTCATGCTGCGGACAGCGCACCGGAGTCGGGTGCGGGAGAGTTCACCCGTCTATTCGCCCCCGAAACGCAGGGAACAGCCAAAACACCGCGGGATAATGAGGTAACCGAAATCATCCCACGCGTCGTAGATTCCGACAAGACACAACCCCAAGAAGCCGACCCCGGCCACGATCAGGCACAACAATCCAGCCAAGAACAGGGTGAGTTCACGCGCATGTTTGGTGCGAAGCAAAAGGACACACCTGAACAAACGCTCGGCGACCCAGGGGAGCATAAACCACCCACACCATCCGGGGAGACCGCGACTGCCGGCGCAGCATCCGACGAAGGAGGAGCAGGAACAGGAGGAGAATTTACCAGGGTTTTCGGAGCGCAAGAAACTGCTGGCACCGAACGGCACCGCCCCCAGCCACGTGATCAACGCCCCTCTCCATCGAGTTCATCGAAGCCTCAGGTGCCGCCGCAGCAACGCGACGAAGAGCGCAAAGGCCGACCGCGCATTGTCTGGAGGGATCAGAAGTCAAAGAGCCCTGGCCCGGAACCGAAGCGAGCCGATGCGAAGGCGTCACCGAGACCGGCGGAGGCAAAGCCGTCACCGCCGCCCATCACTCCCCCCAAACCGACCGGCCAGGAGAAGGCTCCACCGAAGCGCCCGGAACAGGAACAACCGCCTGGGCAATTCACGGAGATCTTTGGTCGAGATTTGTTGAAGGAATCTGAATCGAGCCGTCCAGAAACGGACCGTCAGCCTCAGAGCGATCGAAGCATGGGACTGCCGGCGGAGGATAGATCGCTTCACTACGACACGGAGCCGCGCACTCCGGCGAGTGGACGACCACCTCCGCTGTCCGGGCAGGGGTCCGACGACTATCTGCGGGCGTTGGGCTCCGACTCACAGGTCGAGCCTCCCAAACCCGCGCCCACACCGGAACCGGAAGGGCGTCAACACGAACACCACCCCGACCTGCCGCCTCCAGTCTCGAAGCCTCGGCAGGAATCTGCCCCGGGGCCGGGCGATTACACTCGGGTGATATCCGGGGGATCGGCGTCACCACAGCAGTCGGCCGCACCATCGCCCGCGCCCCCTCCCGCACCCACTCCGGCACCGGCACCTGCTTCAAGTGCTCCGAAAGACAATGGAGAGGCGGCGACGGCCAAGGTCCCTGTCTGGTTGTGGGTTGTCTTGGCCGCTATCGTCCTGCTGATGATTCTCTTGGTCGTGATCGTCGTACTAACGTAGCAGCGTCGCTGCGCCACGCCCCATTTGAGCTGAGACGAAGCGCATCTCTCGAGTCCGGGCCAGTGTGTTTCTATGATTCTTCGACAGGGAGTATGACGATCAACTCCAGTTGCGCGCCGGGCAATTCAGAAGGTACATATACCGCCAGATTCCTTGCCAGAGATATGGCATCCCACTCCGGTCCCGAGCGACTCAGCTCGAAGTAGGCGTAGTCCAGTCTCACCGGCAGCGTGCTCGGTGGTTTCTCCACAAAAGCCAGTTGCAGACCAGGTAGAGCCTGTTTGATCAGGCCGTCAATCCTGTCACTTGCACTTATCTTCACCAGCTGAGGTACCCTCTTGGCGGTGTTCGCGGGGTCCAAATCGGCCTTGAGAGCCAGGAAGAGTTGCGGAGCCGCCAAGTAGCGCTCCTGGTCGAGTGCCGCCGCGTAGATCGAGGGTTGCACTAGACGGAGCGGCACAGTCTCACAGCGGGCCGGAACTACGGTCTCGAGAAGTTCTCTCAACTTCTGATCGAGATCCCCGAAACACCCGCCGAGGTTGGTGTGTTCGTAAGCAGGGAGGTCTCGTGGGTGTAACGTTGGGGAGAATGTGGTCAGCGCTCCGGCGAGAGACAGCATCACCTTGAACAGTTCGCTCGGGTGCCCGCGACTGCTTTCCAGCATGTGACGTATCTGCGGCAAATGCGTGTTCACAGTGTAAAGCAGCCAGAAATTGGCCACATCCGATATCCCGAAGTCCGCCAGGCTCTGATTCTTTTGACGGCGAGTGGCTGAAATCGCGCTACTCTTCGCCGTCAAAATCTCGACCAGGCCGCGAGCAATCGCCATCAAATAATCACTTGCTCCGATGCTGATCAACGGCGGAACGAAATGGGCATCCAACTCGAATCCCCCCGCCGATAGCCGCCTTACCCTTGCAACGCGCAGTGACGAGGTTCCCTCGAGTGATTCTCCTTCAACCGACAAACGAAAGTTCTTCTGAGCTATCTGTACGGGCTTCTCCGACAGCCCCGTGTTATCGTCCCGGCGCATTACGACTTCGGCGCGGAACCGGGTGCTCGCCTTTTGCTCATCCGAGGAGACATTATGGCCATCGTGACGACTCTCCGGTATAGCGAGGAATACGTCCAGTTCTTGCTGATCTTGTTCCCAGCAGTCATCCAGAGGTTTAGGCGCAGGCAGCTTGTCGGACTCCGGCATCTCGAACAGCAGGCCGTCAGGAAGTATCCCCGCTGCGGACGACAATGCAAACGACCCACCGGCCAGGGCTTCCCGGTCAATTACCAGGTTGTGTAAGCCCCACGGGCAGAAGGCCAGCGAAGAGAGTTGAAACTGTAGCAAGTCCTCGAGGAAGCGATCCTGCGTCTGCATGTGTTGGGGCGTGAGCAAAACGCCCTTTGTCCAGAGCACCGCTTGCAATTGTCTCATAGGCAGTTAACCTAGCAGATCAGATTCGGAAATCCAGCATCGGCGACTTCGGAAGGAAGGTCGCGCGAACAAGCCACAACTGCAATTCCGTCAAACAGGGAGCACCATGAGCCAGGACTCACGAGGTGGTACTTTCCGCGTCGAAACCGGATTGAGGCGCGTAGGCCCAGACGAACCGATCCGGGAAAGGCCATTTCACGTGGCGCTACTGGGCGATTTTGGCGGGCGTTCAGCGCAACGGAACGAAGTGGACAATCCGGCCCTGGAAAACCGAACCCCCCGCCAGATTGATCGCGACGATCTCAACACAGTCATGGCTCGTATTGAACCCTCGGTGGACCTCCCGCTCCCGAATGGGATCGGGAGCGTCCGACTGGTATTCAAAGAACTGGATGACTTCCATCCGGATCACCTCGTCGAACAACCCGATCTTTTCGGCGATCTCCGAGCAAGACGAGCTGAAATAGCCGATCCAGACGGTTTCGCGAGACTCAAAGAACATTTGGATAAGGAAACCGAGCAACAGCCCGGAAAGCCGGCGGAGAAATCCGACCCTGACCCGGCCGGCGGCAGTATTCTGGATCAGATAATAAGTGAACCGAACCAGCAGGGATCCGCCGTGTTGGCGGGGGGAGGACTCGAGGACTTCTTGAGACGCGTCGTCGCACGCCATGAGGTTCCGCGAGGTGACGCATTCCAGGAGGAACTGCTGGCCCAAGTGGACGAGGATATCGCTTCGCGCATGCGATGGGTGTTGCACCACCGGGAATTTCAAGCCCTCGAATCCATGTGGCGCGGTTTGGCGTTTCTGTGTAGCCGTGTGGAGACGTCGGCGGACCTCAAGCTGTTTCTGATTGACGTTTCCAAGGAAGAGTTGCGCAGCGACCAGCGTCCGGAGGTGGCCCTGGAGGAAACGGGGTTGTACCGTCTGTTGGTGGAATCGACCGTGGGAACACCGGGAGCTATCCCCTGGTCGTTGCTCGTAGGGTGCTACTCCTTCGGCCCTCAGATGGATGATTTGAAACTGTTGGCGCGCATCGGCGCCATCACCAGCTTGGCCGACGCTTCCTGGCTTTCGGCGGCTGACAGTACTATCGTAGGTTGTACTTCGTTCGGGACTACGCCCGACCCGAGACAATGGGACGATTCGGACCTCGAGGGATGGAATGCCGTTCGGCTCCTGCCCTATGCAGACAGGCTGGGCTTGGCGATGCCACGGTTCCTGCTCAGGCTACCGTATGGTGACGGAATCAATGAATGTGACCGACTACCGTTCGAGGAATTCCCCGCAGATGAGCATGATCACGAGGATTACCTGTGGGGCAACCCGGCTTCACTGTGTGTCCTGCTGATGATTCGCGCGAACGCGGGTAGCGAATCAGGCAGACAAAGGAGCCGCGGTCTGGAGATCGACAGGTTGCCGCTCCATTTGCGAAAGACGACCGCCGGAACCGTCGCACAACCATGCGCTGAGGCTTTGCTCCCGGAGCATGCGCTGACCCAGATAACCGAAAGAGGACTCATGGCTTTCGCTTCGATCAAGGAACGAGACAGGGTGAGGTTGGTACGGCTTCAATCGGTGTCCGATCCGCCCACTTCTCTTAGAGGGCCGTGGCTATGAGAGCGGTGCAAAAGAGTCCACCTATCCCCCTCGAGTTCGGCACGCCGGAACAGTTCTCCTCGTTACGAAAACTCCTGGATGCATCAGGCTACACGACCGAGACCGTGTGCGACCGGCTCGGCCTATCCACGATGTTCGAGTTGGAGTCCCTCGACGAGGGCCCAATGTCCGTGGAGGAAATCCGGGATACAGCCGACGTTTTGATCTGGCTGTTTCTGGGTGGGAAACCGCTCGACCGGGCGCGGGTTGGTCGCTTCTTGGCGGACGCAGAAATCGAGACGTTTACACAACTTGGATTACTGGAGGCAGGCCCCTCTGACACGGACCTTCAATCGTCGGTCCTGCTTTACCCTATGAAATCCGTTTATCTCGTTTCCGACCTAGCGGTCAACCGTCTCGACGGAACGCCTATATCGTTCGCTGACTCAGTATATCCGCCGTTCACGATCAGTGCGGGCTGGTTTCTGTCGATGCTTCCCCGCACTCCATGTGAGAACTTCCTGGAGCTTTGCGGCGGAACCGGTGTCGCCGCGCTACTCATGGCGGACTCCGCAGCGCAATCATGGTCAGTAGACATCACCGAACGCTCTACCGTCTTTGCGAAGTTCAATGCGGCGCTGAACGACACTCCACGCTTCCGAGCGATCCAGGGCGACCTGTATGCGACGGTCGGTGACGAGACGTTCGATCGTATCGTGGCGCATCCACCGTACATGCCTGCAATGGAGAACACCTGGATCTTCCGGGACGGCGGGCCGGACGGAGAAGATATCGTCCGCGGAATCATGAAGGGGCTGCGCGCCCATTTGCGTCCGGGGGGGTACCTCTATTTGACCGCGATTCTGTCGGATAGGGAGGATGCACCCGTGGAGACGCGCATCCGCGATATGCTGGGACCGGATGAGAATCTGTTTGACGTGGCTGTGATACATGCCAAGGCGTTTCACCCAATGGTGCACTATGGCGCAGCATTGTGGAGGGGTACCGCCACCGCCGCGGAGATCGAGCTTCAGCTGTCTCATCTGAGGAGCTTGGGAATCCGGCAGATGGTGCTGTGCTCCGTTGTCGTGCGGCGTCCTGAGATGCCCCGTTCCGTGTTCACCACGAGACGGATCGCGGGTCCGGGCTGCGACGCGGACGCCTTGGAGTGGCTCTTGAGTTGGGAAGCAGATGCCGCGGAGCCGGGAATAGAACAGCGGCTGGCTGATGCGGTTCCGCGACCACTGGATAGCTCAGAACTCCTGGTATCACACAAGCTGGAAGCGGGAGATTGGAAGCCGGTCAGGCTCGAGCTCAGGACCGACAGCCCGTTTCAGCAGCATGTCCCGTGCGGTGCGTGGGTGGCCGAGTTCTTGCGACGGTGCGATGGCAAACGGTCAGCAGTTTCAATCCTGAAGAACATGAAGGAAGAGGGTGCCGTTCCGGGGAACGCACCCGGGGATGATTTCCTTCAGATGGTGAAGGGTTTGGCCGCGAGTGGCTTTCTGCGCTACGACAATACTTGACATGCACGATAGGAAACAACACTGCGCGTCTGTAACGCGTTTGCAACGCCCGAATCGCTGTTACGTGGGGCGCACGCGTCCCTCGATCCGCTCTGGGGCAGTTCGTGCTTGACACTACCTGCATGCACGGATTGATTAAAGCCGTAGCCGGTCATTTGCCCCATTCACCGCAGCCAGTTCAAGAGCGAACCCACATTATCGGAGGTGAGATAGATGGCTAAGGAGAGCGTACACAAGAAACTTTCCCGTGTCCGCCCACCACGGGTCAACATCTCCTATGAGGTCGAAACAGGCGGAGCTATCGAGGAGAAGGAGCTTCCTTTCGTAATGGCTGTGCTCGGTGACTTCACTGGGCAGCCTACCGAACCGCTCGAGAAACTGAAGGACCGCAAGTTCGCCGAGGTCACGCTCGACAACTTCGATGACGTGCTCGCCAGCATGAAACCTCATCTTGCATTCTCGGTGGACAACAAGCTGAGCGACGAAGAAGATGCAGGAAAACTCGCCATCGACTTGACGTTCAGAAGCCTGGATGACTTCTCACCCGACCGTGTGGCTCAGAACGTCGAGCCTTTGAGGAAACTGTTGGAGCTGCGCAGCCAACTGGCAGATCTCCGCGGTAAGATCCAGAGCAACGACAAGTTGGATGAGATACTGCAGTCAGCCCTCGGTGACGAGGAGAAGCTCGAGAAGTTGAAGGCCGAGCTGGATGCCGAACGCAGCGACGAGGGCGGCGATGAGGAGGGCAAAGATGGCTAAGGCAAAGGAAGAGAAGCAGGCCGCCGAGGCTGAGGCCGCTGAAGTCAGTCTGCTCGACCAGATAGTCGAACAAGGCCGCTTCGGAAAAGCTCCCGCAGAAAAGGAGCGTGGGCGCGATATGGTGAAGAAGTTCGTGGCGGACGTTTTGGAAGGCACCGTCGCGTACGCCGCCGACACCGACGCGATGCTCAATGCGCGCATAGCGCAGGTGGATCAGCTGTTGTCGTCCCAGTTGAACGAGATTCTGCACGCCCCGGAGTTTCAGAAACTGGAGGGCACTTGGCGCGGACTACATTATCTGCTCTCTCAGTCCGAGACGAGCGAGATGCTCAAACTCAAGCTACTCAATGTCTCGAAGAAGGACCTGCTCAAAGATCTGCAACGGGCGCCCGAGTTCGATCAGAGCGCACTTTTTAAGAAGATCTACGAGGAAGAATACGGCGTTTTCGGCGGTGCCCCATTTGGCGCGATTCTCGGCGACTACGAGTTGGACAAGACCGGCCAGGACATAGAGCTCCTGGAGAAGGTATCCGAAGTCGCGGCGGCCGCACATGCGCCATTCCTCTCTGCCGCATCGCACGAGATGTTCAACCTCGAGAGTTACACCGATCTGGACAAGCCGCGCGACATGGCGAAGGTGTTCGACACCACGGAGTTCGCCAAGTGGAAAGCGTTCCGCGAGAGCGAAGACTCCCGCTATGTGGCCTTGACCCTGCCTAGGATGTTGCTGCGCGAGCCGTTCGGTTCGGAAACCGTGCCCATCGACGCGTTCAACTATGAAGAGCAAGTAGACGGCACCGATCACAGCAAGTACCTCTGGGGCAATGCGGCGTGGGGCTTGGCGGCTAAAGTAACACAGGCGTTCGCGCTATACGGATGGTGTGCCACTATCCGCGGCGTCGAGAGTGGCGGGCTCGTCGAAGGCCTGCCGGTTCACAACTTCCGCACGGACTCGGGCGACATCGCCATGAAGTGCCCCACCGAGACTCCCATAACCGACCGGCGCGAGAAGGAACTGGCAGATCTCGGATTCGTGCCGCTCGTCCATGCCAAAGGAACGGCCAACGCGGCGTTCTTCAGTGTGCAGTCGGCCCAGAAACCGAAGAAGTATCAATCCTCCGATGCGACGGCGAACGCTAGGATCTCGACGCAGCTGCCCTACATCTTCGCCGTCTCGAGATTTGCGCACTACCTCAAGGTGATGATGCGCGACAAGATCGGCGGGTACATGACCAAGGACGAGGCTGACCGTTACCTGAACAACTGGATCAACAACTACGTGGTCGCGAACGACGACGCTCCCATGTCAGTCAAGGCGAAGCGACCGCTTCGAGAAGCGCGTGTAGAAGTAGCGGAGATCGCAGGCAAGCCGGGAGCTTATCATGCCGTCGCGTATCTGAGACCGCACTTCCAATTGGATGAGTTGAGTGTGGCAATGAGGCTGGTGGCCGATCTGCCACCACCGGCAGCCTAGAGATCGTGATACCCGCAGCCTTTTGGCAAGAACCGTTACGAGCGACACTGACACCTGACAAGATGGAGGATTTCCATGTTCAATGCCTTTCTCAAAATTCATGGAGTTGAGGGCGAGGCGGTGCAAAGCGATTACGAGGGGCAAATAGCGCTTCACTCCTTCAATCTGGGCGCCACCAATCCAGGAGAACAACACTTGGGTGGGGGAGGCAGGGCCACCGGTAGGGCAAAGGTCTCCGATTTTACCGCCTCCAAACTGACCGACAAGGCGAGTCCGATACTGTTCCAGGCATGTTGTCTCGGCAAGCACTTTCCGAATGCCCAGATCACCGTGTGCAAAGCCACAGGTGACCGACAAGATTGGTTCCTGAAGTACAACTTCGACACGGTCTTCATCACGGACCTCCAATGGGCGGGAGGAGGCGGTGACGACACACCGCTGGAGAGCTTCTCCATGTCATTCAGTAAGATCGAAGTTACATATCGGAGCCAGGACATAAAGGGCAACGTGGGTGAACCCGTTGTGGCCTCTTACGACATAGCCACGGGCTTAAAGGCTTGAGTGACGGCTAACGAACTATTCAAAGCCGGTAAGCTCGACGAAGCCATCGAGACGCTGGGCGCCGAGTTGCGGCGGGATCCGACCGACGTCCAGCGTCGGGTATTCCTGTTCGAGTTGCTCAGTTTCGCGGGAGAATACGATCGAGCCGAGAAGCAGCTCGACATAGCGGGCCAAGGTGGCAACGAGGCGTCGATGGGGGCGCTATTGTATCGCAGCGCCATCCACGCCGAGCGGAACCGCCAGGAGATGTTCCAAGCGGAGCAGTTCCCCGTGGGCAAGGAGCCGGCGCCGGTATCGGGCACTCTGAACGGTACGGCTTTCGAGGCGCTCGCAGATGCCGATCCACGCATCGGTGCACGCCTGGAGGTGTTCGCGGCGGGTCAGTATCTGTGGATCCCGCTCGAGCACGTTGCCTCTGTCCAGATATCACCACCGACGCGGTTGCGAGACCTGCTTTGGACTCCGGCGGTGGTTCAGACAGGGCCCGGTTTCAGCGGCATAGAATTGGGGCAGGTGCTGATCCCCGTGATCTCACCCCTGACCTGGCAATACGAAGAAGGTGACGTCCGCCTCGGTCGAGTCACGGAGTGGGTGGCGCTGGACGACGGCAAAGAGGTGCCGGTAGGCCAGAAGCTGCTCCTCGTGGACGGGGAGGAGTCGCCCCTCCTCGAGCTGCGCACACTCGAGATCGATACATCCTGTGACTGAACCAGAGGTGCCAGATGCGCGACGAGATTGTCAAGTTGCTCGAACCCATCGAGGGGCCCAACCCTGCCGGCACCTACCTTCGAAACGAGCCCGGTGACGACGGACTGACAGTCTACGACAAGATCAAGAAGGCGCGCACAGAGGTAATCGACTCTCTGACGGGTGACCGCACGCCTCCGGATTACGCCGAGGTACAGAAGCTGGCTGAAGGCGCGCTCGCGGAGCAGTCAAAAGACATTCAACTGGCCGCCTGGCTGACAGAGGCTCTGCTAAAGCGGAACGGGATTGAAGGCCTCCGTGACGGACTCGACTTGATGTTGGGCTTGTTGGAACAGTTCTGGGATCACCTGCATCCGGAACTCGAGGACGGCGACGCCGAGATGAGAGCGATGCCCCTGAATTGGGTGGGCGACTACTTGGACGTATCGGTGAGGTTCGCGCCACTCACGAACAAGGGACATGGCTATTTCGAATACCAGGAAGCTCTGTCGATCGGGTACGAGGCGGAGGCAAATGCCGATTCAGGCAAGCAGAGCGCGCGCGCAGAGGCTATCGAGGCCGGAAAGCTGACTATCGAGGAGTTTGATAAAGCGTTCACGGCGACCCCTAAGCTCTGGTACAAACAGTTGGTTGCAGACACCGACAGTTGTGCCGGAACGATCGATTCACTCGACCGGCTTGGCAGCGAAAAGTTCGGCAGCGACGCACCCAGCTTCCGCAAGCTCCGTGATGCTCTGACAGACGTGCAGGTAGTGGCGAACCAGTTGCTGGCAAAGAAGTTGGAAGTCGACCCCGATCCGGTGGAGCCCGAGCCGACCGAGGAGGAAGAAGAAGAAGAGGTTGCTGCAACGCCGGAGCCGGCGGCAACGCAACTCTCGGCGGAGCCAAGCAGCCGGCAAGATGCGGCATCGCATGTTGCCGCCGCCGCGCGCTTCCTGCAGCGGGACAATCCCACGAATCCGGCGCCATATCTAATGCTACGTGGCTTCCGCTGGGGAGAACTCAGGGCCTCGGGTGGAGAGGTGGACCCTCGAGCGTTGTCAGCCCCTCCGACCAACGTACGGACCAAGCTCAAGGGGCTTCTGCTGGATGCCAAGTGGTCCGAGCTACTCGCGGCGTGCGAGAGCGTGATGGCCTCGCCGCACGGTCGTGGTTGGCTGGATCTGCAACGGTACGTCTTGACCGCGCTCGAGGCGTTGGGTGACGAGTATGAGCACGTTGCCGCCGCAGTTCGAGGCGCGCTCGTGCAACTGCTGCGCGATCTTCCCGAGTTGCCGCAACTCACCCTCATGGACGACACGCCGACTGCCAACGCAGAAACCCGGGCGTGGCTGAGGGAGCTATTTGCCACGGCTCCGGGCGGCGTCGAACAGACCCTGGGGACTCTGGAAGGCGAAGATTCCGAGATCTCTACTGCCGTACCCCCCCGCGCAGTCAAGGCTGCGGCCGACCGTGCCGCTGCCCTGGTCCGTTCGGGACAGCATCAGAAGGCGATCCAACTGCTCATGTCCCAGTCCGAGCAGGAGAAATGCGCGCGCGACCGGTTTCTCCGTCGCACCGAGGCAGCCGACATAATGGTCGAGGCCGGCCATGAGGCTGTCGCCGCACCGATTCTCCAAGAGCTTGCCGCGAAGATAGATGAACACAACTTGGAGAGTTGGGAGGCCGGCGATACCGTTGCGCGCCCACTCAGCCTGCTGCACCGCTGCATGCAGACCCTCGGGACGGATAGCGACGCAGCCCTGGAAGCTCTCTACTTGCGCATATGCCGCCTGGATCCACTCAGAGCCATATCCTTTCCTGGAAATGAGACGACAGCGACCGACATGCCAGCAGTTCCAGACAACGATTCCGCATCCCTACCTGCCCCGAAAACGACCGATGCGGAAGTTGGTTCGGGTGGCTCAATCGACGCCGGTGCGTTGCTTGACCAATTGGGCAACTCCTAGTCCTAGCCATGCCGAAGCGAGAAGTTGAGAGAACCGCTCAGCAGTCTCTGCTCGATCGGTTGATCGACAGAGATCCGACGAGTACGAGTGAGGGCCGCATGACCCTCGCGCAGTCGGTGTCCGAATTCAAGCAGTCCGTGCGTCGCGACGTTGAATGGCTGCTCAACACACGACGAATACCGGAACCGGCACCCGACTCGCTGGCCGAACTCAAGAACTCGCTATACGATTATGGGTTACCTGACATCACTTCACTGAGTGCTGACTCACCGGAGGTACGCACGCAGCTGGTGCGGCGCATCGAGGAGGCCATCACCACCTTCGAGCCTCGGCTCGCCGACATCAAGATCACGGTAACTGACACCGGTGAGGGCGGCACGCGGCAGCTACGGTTCCTCATCGAGGGCATGTTGAGGATGGAACCGAACCCCGAACAGGTGGCATTCGATACTGTGCTCGACACCACGAAGTGCAACTTCGAAGTAAAGTGAGGCAATGGCGCGAGACGACCTGCTGTTCTTCTACGAGCGCGAGCTGACATTCCTTCGGCGGATGGGTGCCGAGTTCGCCGAGAAATACCCCAAGATCGCTTCCAGACTCCAACTGGAGCCGACCAAATGCGAAGACCCACACGTTGAGCGGCTTCTGGAGGGATTCGCTTTTCTTGCGGCGCGCATTCATCTAAAACTCGAAGATGACATCTCCGAGATAAGTGAAGCACTGCTCAACCTGATCTTTCCGCACTATGTGCGTCCTATCCCGTCGATGTCCCTGGCGCAACTGGCACTCGATCCCGAGCAGGGCAAACTCACTAGTGGTTTCGAGGTACCGCGCGGCACCGAACTCCACTCTGCCTCTGTCGGCGGTTCGCCGTGCAAGTTCAGGACATGCTATGACACGACGCTCTGGCCCATTACAGTAGAAGAAGCTCGCTGGATCACACCCGATCGAATCGACCCACCGATCAGGACTTCCGAGCCCTGGGCATTGCTGCTGCGGCTGCGTTGTCTGCCAGACGTGAAGTTCGAGAGTCTGGATCTGGAAACTTTGCGCCTGCACCTGAGTGGAGAAGGCAACCTGACGTCGACCTTGTACGAGCTGCTATGCAACAACTGCACGAAGCTATTGGCACGCCAACCGGACAAAGCAGGTAAGCAGACTCCGCTGCAGTTGAAGCCAAGCAACATCATACCGGTTGGCTTCGGCAAAGACGAGGGGATGCTCCCGTACCCGCGCCGTTCGTTCGTTGGGTACGGCCTGCTGCAGGATTACTTCACATTCCCAGAGAAGTTCCTATTTCTCGACGTCACCGGATTCAGGGAGCTTCGCGAAGCCGGCTTTGGAGGACGGGCCGAGTTGATATTCCTACTGTCTCAATTCGAGCAGGCGGACCGCCGGGACACATTGGAGACGGGGGTCACTGCCAAGACATTTCGGCTCGGATGCACACCGGTGGTGAATCTCTTCGCGCAAACCTCAGAGCCGGTACTTCTGACGCAGAAGCGTCACGAATACCCTATCGTAGCGGATGCCCGTAGGAGGGAGACCACCAGTGTGTTCTCGGTGGACGAAGTGGTGGCCACCACACCGGGGACATCGAAGACGCTCGAGTTCGAGCCGTTCTATTCCCACAGGCACGCCGCACAGGGCAAGGGAGGGCGACTCTACTGGTACGCCAAGCGCCGCGCGGCGCAGTGGTCGAGCGATGAGGCGACCGACGTGTCCGTTTCGTTCGTGGACTTGTCTGGCCGCGTGGTACACCCGGGACTCGATGCAGTTACGACTCGGCTCACTTGCTTCAATGGTGACTTACCGGCTCGCCTGCCTTTCGGCAACGAAGATGGCGACTTTTCGCTTCCCGAGGGAGGGCCGATACAAAGGACAGTGGCACTGGTGAGGCCCACGTCCGTGGTACAGCCCCCACTAGGGAAATCACAACTCTGGCGACTGATTTCGCAGCTTTCACTCAACTACCTGTCGCTCACGGAAGGTGGCGCGGACGCGCTCAGGGAGCTTCTCAGGCTTCACAACTTCGCCGACTCTGCGGCAGTCGATAGGCAGATCGCCGGCGTCAAGCGGGTCTCCGGCGAGCCTTGCTACTCGAGGATCGAAGGCGAATACGGCATCACCTTCGCCAGGGGGCATCGTGTCGCGATAGACTTCGACGAGGACCAGTTCGCCGGAGGAGGCCTGTATCTCTTCGCAAGCGTGCTGGAGCGTTTTCTCGGTTTGAACGCCCCACTCAACAGTTTCTGCATACTCGCGGCCAGGTCCGAGCAACGGAAGGAGATGCTTCGCGAATGGCCTCCCAGGGCAGGATGGAAGACACTTCTATAGTCCAGGCCGAACTGCAAAAGGAGATACTGGAGGAACCGACATCCTTCCATTTCTTCCAAGCGGTCCGTGTATTGGAAAGGCTGTTCCCGGATCGGAGGAGAGTCGGGCAGTTCGCCGACCCCAAGGAAGAGGTGGCACGGTTTGGAGCGAACACCAATGTCCACTTCCCTGCGAGTGAAATCCAGACGCTCGACTTGGAGCCGCACGGCCAAATCAAGCTCACCGTCAACTTCTTGGGGCTGAACGGCCCGCTTGGCATTCTGCCACTCTACCATTCTCTATTGGTCGCGGAACGTGTCAGGGCCCGAGATCGTGCATTGCGCGATTTCCTGGACATCTTCAATCACCGCCTGATCTCGTTATTCTACCGCGCATGGGAGAAGAACCGTTTTGCAATAGCGTACGAACGAGAACGGTCCGATCCGGTCACCGAACACCTCAGAGACCTCATCGGCCTGGGAATGGAGAGCGTACAAGACCTTCTCAGCGTTCCCGATGAGTCCCTCCTGTACTATGCGGGACTGTTGGGCCAACAAGCGCGTTCGGCAGCAGCATTGGAGCAGATGTTAGAGGATTACTTCGACGTTCCGATCGAAGTGGAGCAGTTCGTCGGCGGATGGTATCCGCTTGCAGCCGAGACGCAGTGCGCGTTGGGGGATGAAGAAAGTGCCTCGTCTCAGCTGGGAACCGGCGCGGTCGCCGGTAACGAGATCTGGGATCAACAAGGACGAATCAGGCTGCGGATCGGGCCATTGAGCCGGCGGCAATACGACGACTTCTTGCCGGAAGGATCCGCCTACGAAACACTGCGCACGCTGACCCGGTTCTTCAGCGAAGAGCGTTTCAATTTCGAAATCCAACTCGTTCTCGCCAAGGAAGATGTACCGGGTTGCGTATTGGGTGGTGAGGGAGAGGAAGCCACTCCGCTGGGTTGGACCACCTGGATGCGGTCGGTACCGTTGTCGCGAGACGCCGAGGAAACTGTGCTCAACCTGTAGAGGGAATTCGCATGAGTGTAAATCTCAAGTCATTGATCAGCAAGCTCAATCACCAGACGCGTAGTGCGGTGGAGGCAGCGGCCGGCATATGCGTTTCTCGTACACACTACGATGTCGAAATAGAACACTTCTTGACCAAGCTCCTCGAAGCGAACGACAGCGACGCCGCGCTGATCCTGAAGCATTTCGGCGTCGACCGGGCACGGTTTTCCAAGGAGCTCACAACCGCACTCGACAGGCTGAAGACGGGCAACGCACGCACCCCGTCACTGAGTCCCAGCCTGACCAAGATGCTCTCTGAGGCCTGGCTGCTCGGGTCCGTTGACCTGGGTGCTACTCAGGTGCGCACCGGACACACACTTCTCGCCCTGGCCACGAACGACGAGCTGAGGCGACTCGCCCGCGATACGAGCAGCGAGTTTCAGAAGATCTCCGCCGAGAGCCTGCGGGAGGAGTTCCCCGCCATCGTTGCCGACTCCGTCGAGGAAACGTCTGCGATCGCCCCCGCCGAGGGCAAGGCCCGCCGCGCCGGCGGTCCAACACCGAATCTCGATCAGTTCACCCTCAACCTGACGGAGAAGGCAAAGCAGGGCGAGCTGGATCCCGTCTTGGGACGCGACTTCGAGATTCGTCAGGTGGTCGACATTCTCACCCGGCGGCGGCAGAACAATCCCATTCTGGTGGGCGAGGCTGGAGTCGGTAAGACAGCGGTTGTGGAGGGTTTCACAATGAGGATCGTCACGGGTGACGTGCCTGAAGTCCTGAAGAACGTGTCGATTCGCACACTCGACCTAGCCCTGCTCCAGGCAGGTGCGGGCGTGAAGGGGGAGTTCGAGAACCGCTTGAAGGGCCTCATCGAGGAAGTCAAATCGTCAGAGACACCTGTGATACTGTTCATCGACGAAGCACACACCATGATCGGCGCCGGCGGAAGCGCGGGACAGGGGGACGCAGCAAACTTGCTCAAGCCCGCCCTCGCGCGTGGTGAACTGCGCACCATCGCGGCAACCACCTGGTCTGAATACAAGCAATACTTCGAAAAAGACCCGGCTTTGGCGCGGCGGTTTCAACTCGTCAAGGTCGACGAGCCATCGGAACCGAGTTGCAGCTTGATGATGCGCAGCGTCGCTCCTCACCTGGAGAAACACCATCGTGTGCGCATTCTCGATGAAGGAGTTGACGCCGCCGTTCGTTTGTCGCACCGGTACCTTGCCGATCGGCAGCTGCCGGACAAGGCTGTGAGTGTTCTCGATACAGCCTGCGCCCGGCTCGCTCTCGGCCAGAGCGCAACACCATCCGCGGTGGAATATGTCAGACGCCGGCTCGACGATCTGGCGACTCAGAAACGGGTGCTGGAACGCGAAGCGGCGGTCGGAGCTGACCATTCGGAACGACTGGAGCAGATAGCTGCAGATCGCAAAGCAAACGAGATGCGCCTCGCTCAGCTCGAGGAACGGTGGGAGAAAGAGCGGGAGATGGTCTCCCAAATCAGAAAGGTCAGGGAGCAACTCGAGGCGACAGTCGAAACGAAGGAAGAAGCCGAACGCGGACCGGCAACAGCCGGCCAAAACGATTCCCAGATGAACGACCGGTCGGCTGACACGGAGCCCACGGAGCCGGAGCCGAGTGATCCAGCGGCGCTCCGCCAGCAACTAGACAAACTCACAAAGGAGCTCGAGGAGCTGCAAGGTGAGGAAGGACTCGTGCCGGTGTGCGTAGATGCCGAGCTGGTAGGGCAGGTAATATCGGGATGGACGGGCATACCGGTTGGCAAGATGCTGCGGGATGAAGTGGCAACGGTACTCAAACTGGAAGACCACCTGGGCAAACGCATAATCGGACAGGCTCACGCACTCGAGCAGATCAGCCGCAGGATCCGGACCTCACGTGCCAGCATAGAGGATCCCAATAAACCGGTAGGTGTTTTCATGTTGGTGGGCCCAAGCGGAGTCGGTAAGACCGAAACGGCGCTGGCGTTGTCGGACCTGCTTTACGGTGGAGAGCACAATCTGATCAGCATCAACATGTCGGAGTTTCAAGAGGCACACACTGTCTCAACACTCAAGGGCTCACCACCCGGATATGTCGGATACGGAGAGGGCGGAGTGTTGACCGAGGCAGTGCGTCGAAGGCCCTATTCGGTGGTGTTGCTGGATGAAGTGGAGAAGGCCCACCCCGACGTCTTGGAGATGTTCTTCCAGGTCTTCGACAAAGGCATGATGGAGGATGGTGAGGGCCGGCAGATAGACTTCAAGAACAACATCATCATGCTCACCACCAATGCTGGCACGGACACCATAATGAAGTTGACTGCGGACCCCGAAACGATGCCCGACCACGAGGGATTGACGAAGGCACTGAAACCCGAGCTGAACCAGACGTTCAAGCCGGCGTTTCTAGGCCGAATGGTAATCATCCCGTACTTCCCGATCGCCGATGATGCGATGAACGAGATCATCAGACTCAAGTTGGGTAGGATCGAACGAAGGCTGTTCGAGATGCACAGGATCGATCTCGAGTACGATGACGCCATGGTGGACGAAGTGTCTCAACGGTGCACCGAGGTCGAGAGTGGCGCGCGGAACGTTGACAACATTCTGACAAACACCCTGCTGCCGGAAATATCGATACGGCTGCTGGAGTCTTTCGCTGACGGCAGGAAGCCGCGAGCCGTGAGAGTGTCGGTCGCAGACGACGGGGCGTTCCAGTACGCGACCGAACCCACCTCCTGAGCGGCATCGCAATAAGCACGGGGGCTGCAAACAAATTCGACGAACACCGAGGCGCGCATGGCCAAGTATTCACAAGCGGACCGTATGATGCGAGTTGAGACCGTCCTGGGAGAAGACCAGCTTCTCCTCACCGGCTTCAGCGGAGACGAGGGTGTCTCGATGCCATTCAACGTGGTGCTCGACATGGTGTCGGAGAAGCCGGACGTGAAGGCATCCGACTTGCTGCGCACCCCCGCCGTCGTCAAGCTCGAACTGCCCGGCCGCAAGGAACGATCGATACACGGAATCATCAGGAGATTCGTCCAGCAGGGCCAAGCCGAAGGCGAAGCACTCACGGCATATCGAGCCGAGCTGGTACCGTGGCTGTGGTTCCTATCGCTTTCGGCCGGCTGCAAGATCTTTCAGAACAAGAATGTGCTTGAAATCGTGGAGCAGGTCTTCAGAGATCATGGGTATTCCGACTTCGAGACGAAGTGTATCAAGACCTATCCCAAGCGTGAATTCTGTGTTCAGTACCGGGAGACGCATCTGAATTTCGTCTCGCGGCTGCTCGAGGAAGAGGGAATCTTCTACTACTTCCAGCATTCTGACTCCAAGCATATCCTCACACTGGCCGATGACGGCAGTGCCGTGAAACCGTGCGAGGTTCAGTCGAGTGCGCGAGTGGTGGCGCAGCCGGATGATTCCTACAAAGAGGATGTCGTGCTCGGCCTGGAATGCGAACACGCGGCACATGTTGGAACGGTAACCCTCAGAGACTACGATTACTTGAAGCCATCGCTCAATTTGGAGAGCTCAATGTCGGGCGACGGCGAAGAGGAAGTGTACGACTACACCTTTCCGGGCAACTTCAATACGCCGGAAGATGGCGACCGGCTGGCTCGGCTGCAGCTCGAAGAACAGGAACAGTGGCAGGAGCTGATCCGTGGGGAAAGCAATTGCCGCTCGTTCCAGACGGGCTTTCAGTTTGACCTGGAAGGACACTACAGCCGCGACGTGAACAAGACGTATCAGTTGCTGCACGTGCATCATTTGGGCAAGAACCCTCCGTATCGCGCCGACTATCGCGAACTGGGTCAGTCCGAGTACCGCAACAACTTCGTGGCCATCCCTCATGAAACACCGTTCCGACCCAAGCGCGTCACACCCAAACCCGTTGTCCAAGGATCCCAGACGGCGATCGTCGTCGGTAAGAGCGGGGAGGAGATCTGGGTCGACAAGCATGGTCGTGTGAAGGTGCAGTTTCACTGGGATCGTGACGGCAAGAAGGATGAGAACAGCTCTTGCTGGATACGGGTCGCGAGCACATGGGCCGGCAAGGGATGGGGCGCCATCCAAATCCCGCGGATAGGTCAAGAGGTGATCGTCGATTTTCTCGAGGGTGACCCGGATCTGCCCATCATCACAGGCGGGGTCTACAACGGCAACATGGTTCCTCCGTATGCTCTGCCGGGCAATCAAACACAAAGCGGTGTGAAGTCACGAAGCTCCAAGAAGGGCGGTTCCGACAACCACAACGAGCTTCGCTTCGAGGACAAGAAGGACGAAGAGCAAATACTACTACATGCCGAAAAAGACCTGTCGATCGAGGTCGAGAACGACGAGATTCACAGCGTAGAACACGACCGCGTTACTACCGTCAAGAACGATGAGACCAGGACAGTCGAGGACGGCAACGAAACAACCACAATCACGAAGGGCGACCAAACGCTCGACATAAAGCAGGGTGATCAGACGATCACCCTTGATCAGGGGAGTCAGAGCTTGACACTGAAGATGGGCGATCGCACTGTCACATTGGATCGAGGTAGCGAGACCGTGCATCTCAAGGCGGGAGACCAGACCATCAAGCTCGATGCCGGCGACGTAAGCACCGAGCTCGCGTCGGGCAACGTGACCACCAAGACCGCCCTCGGCAAGGTGACCGAGGAAGCGTTGCAGTCAATTGAGTTGAAGGTGGGGCAAAGCAGCATAAAGGTAGACCAGACAGGTGTCACCATCAGCGGCATGAACGTCAAGATCCAAGGCCAGATCAAAACAGAGGTCAAGGGCGCTATGACCGATGTAAAGGGGGATGGGATGTTGACGGTAAAGGGCGGCATAACCATGATCAACTAACCATGGGTGAAACACCAGCAGCACTCCGATCGGGCAAGACGTTCGCCGAGATAGTGGATGCCTCGGAATTGAGTGACGAGGCTCTGGCCCTCCGCGCAGACAACCAGGCGCCCAAGGATTACGTGGCGGCGTTGGTGGAGCACCGACACTACGCCGACGCCGTTCGCCTACTAGCTCACGCCCTTCCAAAGCGGGAGGCTGTTTGGTGGGCCTGGGTTAGCGCCAGACGGACAGCGGGTGAGAATCCGCCGGATGTCATACGGGAAGCCCTCCAGGCGACGGAGGCCTGGATCAAAGACCCCACCGATCAGAACCGTCGAGTAGCGATGGAAAGGGCTGAAGCGGCAGAGTTCTCGACGGCCGCAGGTTGTGCAGGATTGGCCGCTTTCTTCTCCGGAGACTCGATGGCACCTCCCGAAATGGACCCGGTTCCGCCAGGTGAGTACATGGCCGCCAACGCAATAGCGGGTTCGATCGTGCTGGCAGCTGTATCGGAGCAACCCGAAAAAGCCAACGAGAGGTACGCTAGCTTCGTGGAGCAGGGTTTGGTGATCGCCGACAAGATTCAGCTTTGGACTCCGCCGGAGGACGCACCCTGAGATGAATGCCGTCTGGGGAGAGCTGCGCAGTGAGTGAGTTGCGGCGCACCGGAACGACAATAATGAACCTCCCGTCCGTTGGGGAAACGCGGGAACGGGGAGACGAGCTTCTCGATGCGGTGAGAGAGATGGCCGCTGGAGATTACGAGGTGTTCGGGGAAATCGGCCGGGGCGACGACTCTACTATCGCGTATTTGGCCAGGGACATCGCTGCTTTCAAGCTGGTCGCCTTGAAACTCACACCCAGTCAGACGGATCCAGATGAGTTTTTGCTCGACGTCGTCGATGAACTGGATTCAACACTACCCTCGTTCGACAACCCTTGTCACAAATGTGGCACTCGCCTCTACAAGTGGGGCAGGTTCTGTCCAAACTGCGGCACCGATCTCTACGACAAGGCAGAACAGAAATGGACGGCTGACGAGTTGCGCGAGGCTGTACAGGAATTTGCGACGGATAGTTTCGAAATCCTCGGTGAGATGAGAACACAGGGAGGTGGTCGGATCTATTTCGCCCGGGATTTTGTGACCCAGAAGGTAGAAGTGCTGAGGCTTCAGAGGACGAGCGAAGATGAATTCTCGCTTGGATTCACCGGCGTCTTGAAACCGGTCATAGCGTCGGTAGTCGGCAAGGACCGACCCTCCTTGTCGATGACCACTCCGCGCGCACAGTCGGGGCAACGAACTGTCGAGCCCCGTGAGCCGGCCCCACCGGCACCCCGCAAACCCAAAGAATCTCTGGTCCGCGACGAGCCCTCATTCACACAACCCGTGCAACTGCAAGCTTCCGAAAAAGAAAGCGTAAAACCTCCACGAAGGAAGCAGGCATCTACTGACGAGGACCCGTGGGCACCGCTGCGTGATTTCGTTCAGCAACCGATCGTGCTGACCGTGCTGTTGGTCTGTCTCGTGCTCGTGCTCTTGATTATCCTGGCATTAGTGACATAGACCATCGGACCACCCACCCAGAGCGAACCGTTGCAGCAGCTCGCAGAGGCACTTTGCCACTGCTTCTGTGGAAGACATCTACTGCACGACAGGCGCGCGAACGCGAACACCGACGTCCGCTGACATCACGGCGTAGCAACCCTGGCAACCACCAGGTGGGCCCGGTAGGAAACGGTGCCGCGTTCGTGAAGCCTGGCCTGCCAAGGGACTGCACAGTCCTCGTCCACGATTTCCAGGCCGTTGATTGACTGGGGGTGTGCTCCGGGCGTGAGCAGCGCCTTCAGCAACGACTCACTCGACCCATTGTGCGGTCCGCGCTGAGAGTGCCCGCCTAACCAGGCCTCGACCGGTGTCGCGGAGGATGACCAGTCGTAAGGCGATGCCAGCACTGCGGTACCGCCGGGCCCGAGCGACCGCCGTATGGAGATAAGCAGGGCCAGAGGTGAAGTAACACTGTCCAGCACGTTCAGTCCAACTGCCAGCCCGAATATCGAGTCGGAAAACGGCAGAGCGAGCGCATCACAGGCCCAGAAGTCGATTCGATCTGATCCGGGAAAAGCCACGTCGAACTCGCGCCGGTCATACACAACGCCCACGCGTCGCCGCGGGTAACGAACGGTCCCCAGACGGAGCACGCGCTGCGCGAGCCTGAGCATTGCGAAGTTCAAATCTATTCCCAGCACCAGCGTATCGCAGCTATCCGCGAGTTCGAAGGCGGTTCGACCCACGCCGCAGCCCAGATCGAGTACGGGTCCGCCGACATCGGCGCCTACCATCTCGAGGCCCCGATTCAGGCAACGCACTATCGCGCCAGGATCCCTGTCGCCCGACTCGGCGGGATCTAGATCGCCGTAGCTGTCCCAGGCGTAGGTGCTGAGGTGCTGGCGTGTCGTGTCGAATTGCGAACCGGGGCCGGCAGCATCTCCCACTATACCTTCGGTGGTTTCCGAAAGGTCGTCGCGTGCGGTGATCTGCTGGATGTTCTGCGAGATGTAAGCTCGAGCGTCGGGCACGATGATAGGAATGCCATCGACTATAGGATACTCGAGCCGGCAACTGGAATCGCGGCAGTGCAGCACGCCTTCATCTACGATTTGCGCGTCACCTTTGATCACCGTCGCGAGCGCTAACGGCGATTCAACCTGTCGTTCCAATCGGCACCAGGGGCACAGAGGCCTTAGTGCCTCAAAATGTCTGAGTCGCAATGGTTCCCTAGCCGCCGATCTTCACGTCCGGGCCGCGCGGCGGGCATTCTGGCGCGTGACAGCGCGGCACAAACTGTAGAACCCCATAGCTCAGCCTCGCTGCTGGTCTCGCCATGATGGTGCATCAATTGATGTCAACTATTGCGCCCTTGATTTCGACCCTCGTATTTCCCTTGATCTTCAGAAAGATCGATTCGATTAGGATCTGTATACCTGCCTTCAACGTGACCTGTGTGCCGTCCTGCGACACCACGAGGGCTCTTTCGAGTCGGGCTACTCTTTCTTCGAGCGCGGCGACATCCCCCATTTGCTGCGTCTGTTGCGCCGGCTGCATTTGCTGCGCTTGCTGGATCGGCTGTTTGTACAGTGCCACGGTACGTCCTCCGAGGGAATGGTATGAACGTCAAAGCGTCCGGATTGTGGCGTGCGCGAGTGCGCCGTAGACAAGACAATCGAAGCCTAAACCCACGCTGCTGCGCCAAAGCTATCCGAGTTTAGCAGGGTTGGCAAACGATATCAAATCAACTGGACGGCCGGCTGCATCGGCTGAGTGGCTGTCGCTACCGGAGGGCGCCGATCACACCACTTCCGCGACCTCGTCCTCTCCACCACCACGCCTCAACATCACCGCGAGCGGCCCCGCCAACGCCGCCAAGGCGAGCACAACCACGACAGCATTCATGTGCGCGACTGGAATCAGGAACAGTAGCCGCTCAATGAAGATACCGGCGAATACCAGCGACGCCATGAGGGTCATGACCACAGTGCTTGCCTTTGCCTTGCGCGACAACAGCGTGGCGAACGGTATCACGAACAGGAATAGCGGCACGCAAACAGCCAGCTCCCTCAGCGGTGAGTCGACGATGCGGCGCACCAGGAAAAGCTGCTCTTCGGGGATGTTACCATACCAAATCACCAGGAACTGCGCGAAGAGCTGGCCCGCCCACAGCAGTGACCAACCGAACATCAGCGTGGAAGTGTCCATGAAAGTACCGGTTCGTTCGGCCTTGCCTTGTGTCATGAGCCGCATGCCGAGCAGCGAAAGGATCGCGATGCCACCGAACATGGCCTCGATGAAGAAGTAGCCGCCGAACAGGGTGCTGATCCAGGGGTAGTCAAAGCTCATGACCCAGTCGAAGGCGATCAACGACTGGTTTACCACGAATGCAAAAGCATACAAAACCGCGTAGGTCGATGCGCGCTCCGAGCCGGCCAACGCCGCCCTTGAAAAAGCGAACGCCACTGCCCAGGTGATCAGCAGCATTGCCACGTTTCGGACGATGAAGAACGTCGGACTGAGCCACGCGGTGTGATACTCGGTCCATCCGTACACGGAGATGTTCTTCGAGAATGCCAAAAACGCAACCGCCAGCAGGAGCAGCAGGGGATGCAAGCTCAATATCGTATTACGCGCCGGCAGGAACCAACGCCCCTGTGACAGGTGTGCGGCCACCGCGAGGGCAAACAGTCCCTGAACCAAGGCCGCTACCATCAGGAGCGCCGGCAGAACGGAAGCATCGGAGGTAATCAAAGCCAACACCACGAAAACGGCGCCTCCGGCCAGAACCGGCAGCAGCGAGGAGTCCCTCATCCGCTCCCCTCCTCGCTCAACAGGATGATGAAACGGTTCTCGTGCTCTACGGGCTCCCGAATCTTCTGGAGCGAGGGCAATCTGCCAAACATCAGAAATCCTACGAACGACGCGAGCGACCCCAGGAGAATCGTGAGGGCAAAGGCAATCACTATGAAAGGCGGGATCGAGATCAGCGGCTTCCCGCCGGTTATGAGAGGCCAGTCCAAAACCGTAAAGATTGTGAAGGCGAATCCCAGACTGAGCCCGGTCAGCGCGCCAGCCAATGTGAAGAAGCGCACCGGGCTCTTCTTCTGCTTGAGCAGGGTTTCGATCTGAAACACGGGAATCGGTGTGATCACGTCCAGTCGGTCGGTAGGCGTGCCCTGCTGCACCAATTCCTCCAGCTTTTCGAGAAACTCGTGCTCATCCTCGTACTCCCAGCGCCGGTTGGTATCGGTCATAGGGCCGTCTCCTTGACCTCGGTGATGGCCAAAACCGGAAGCAGCTTAGTGAACAACAGGAACAGAGTAAAGAACAGACCGAAGCTTCCCACGGTTATCCCCACTTCGACCATGCTGGGCACGTACGTGCCCCACGAATACGGATCGTACTCCTTGGCGAGCGATGTGACGATTATGACGAAGCGCTCCAGCCACATGCCTATGTTCACGAAGATCGACATTACGAACAGGAACGGGATATTTCTGCGCAGCCGTTTGACGAACAGGAACAGCGGCAGAATGACGTTGCATAGCACCATGAGCACATACAGTAACCAGTAGTCGCCCAGCAGGCGGTAGGTGAAGTGCGCTATCTCGAACGTGTGACCGCTGTAGAAAGCCAGCGCGAACTCCACGGCATATGCGTACGCCACGATGATGGAGGTGAACAACAGTATCTTGGCGATGGCCTCGAAGTGATCGATGCTGATGTGAGCCTCGAGCTTCATGATCTTTCGCATCGGTATCATCAGCGTGAGCACCATGGCCGTACCCGAGAAGATCGCTCCGGCAACGAAATAGGGGGCAAAGATGGTGGTGTGCCAGCCAGGCACGATACTCATGGCGAAGTCCCACGACACCACAGAGTGCACAGAAATGACCAGCGGTGTGGCCAGCGCAGCCAGGAAGACGTACAGCTGATTGTAATGTAGCCACTGCCTGGCGCTGCCGATCCAGCCCAGCGAGAGCGCTCCATAAATCTTCTTCCTGATCCCTTGTGCATGCCGTCTCACTACCGCCAGGTCGGGCACGAGACCGACGAAGAAGAAAACGGCGCTCACTGTGAGGTAGGTGCTCACCGCGAACACGTCCCAGATGAGCGGCGAGCGGAAGTTGACCCACAGCTCCCTCTGGTTCGGGTACGGCAACAGCCAGTAGAAGTACCATGACCGGCCCAGGTGGATTAGCGGGAACAGACCCGCAGTCATCACCGCGAAAATCGTCATCGCCTCGGCGGAGCGATTGAACCTGCTCCTGAACTTGGCCCGGAACAGGAACAGGACGGCCGAGATCAAGGTGCCCGAGTGCGCGATACCGACCCAGAACACGAAGTCAGTGATGTAGACACCCCAACCCACCGGATGCCGGATGCCGGCCACGCCCATCCCGAACAGCATCTGGTAACCCCAGAGCCCCAGCCCCACCACGAAACAGGTAGCCGAGACCAACAGCGCCACGAGATAGACAGGACCGGGTTTCCCCATGGCCGCGAGCACGTCCTTCTCGAGCTTCTCGAAATACGCTCGCGGACTACTCATGCCCCGTGCCCTCACCGTTGCCCCTGCGGAGGTAGTACACGGCAGGTTCGGTCCCCAGTTGTTCCAGGATGCGGTGCACGTTCTCGGAGTGCGCCAGCCGGTACACCTCCGAGCTTTCGTCCAGCAGGTTGCCGAACACTATCGCGCCCGACGGACACGACTGCGCGCAGGCGGTGGTGAACTCTCCGTCCCGCACCAGCCGGTCTTCATCTTTAGCGTGATCCTTGGCCTCACGGATGCGCTGAATGCAGAAGGTGCACTTCTCCATCACACCCATGGGCCTGATCGACACGTCCGGATTGACGAGTAGGTCTAGCGGCTCCGGTCGCTCGCCGGCAAACCAGTTGAACCGCCGCACCTTGTACGGGCAGTTGTTGGCGCAGTAACGCGTGCCGACGCAGCGGTTGTAGACCTGCGCGTTGAGGCCCTCCGGGTTGTGGTACGTAGCGTAGACCGGGCAGACAGTCTCGCACGGCGCGTTACCGCACTGCTGGCACATTACCGGCAGGAACTCGACCGGACGGGAGCCCTCCAGATAGGGCTCGATACGGATCCACGACATCTCGCGGCCCTTCAGATGCTCGTCCGGCCCGGCGACCGTTATGTTGTTCTCCACGTAGCAGGCCACCACACACGCCGAGCATCCGGTACACTTGTCGAGATCGATGACCATCGCCCAGCGGTAGGTCTCGTGCTGCGGCGTGGGATAGAGACGCTCCACCTCGTGACCCGGCTCGTGTCCTTCCACACCCGGCGGGTGATGCACGTCGTTCGGCAGTATGCCACGCCCGTGCGCTTCCATGGATCCCGACAATACGGTGAACGCGGGCCGCGTCCCGGTCCCTTCCAGTTCGACGCCGCCGACAACCCGAATCAACTCCCCGGTCCGCGGATCGATCGGCAGTTGAAGCTTCGCGGCTTCATCGACGCCCACCGTAATTGCGGCGAAGTCATGTGCCGGATGGATACGGACCGCAAACTCGCTGTCTCCACCCAAATCGCGGAGTCGGACCCCATCGCCCTCTGTGAGGCCTTGCAGTTCCGCGTCTTCCCGGGAAAGACTGACGTAAGATCCGTAGCTCACCGCCGAGAGCGGATCCGGTATCTCGTGGAGCAGCGCAATGCCGCTGCTGCGGCCGTCGTAGAAGCGCACCGAGGGAGCGACAACCAGTGCCGGTTCCCGGCGGGTTTCCTCATGCCAAGAATCTTCCAGCCGGCGAGCTGTTGTGCGCCCTTGCAGGTTGGTCCTGACATTGATGCTCCGATGTCGAACAATGGGCGCGGAATCGAAGTCCACTCCCAGCTGACCCCAGACCGTCTGCAAGTAGTCATCCCACGTCCGGCTGCCACCCATCAACTCCAGCAACACATCGCCCTCGGTGCGAGTGTCAAAGAGAGGCGAGAAAGCCGGCCTCACCACGCTGCGCAACCCTCGGGAAACCTCCACGTCCCCCCAGGACTCCAGACTGTGAGACGTTGGTAGCAGCAGGTCGCATTGCTCGTACAGCGGGTACTTGATGTCCGTCAATCCCACTGTCAGCTCGGCGTTGTCAGCAACGTCCTGCCATCCGGGGACGGGAAAGAGCGTGTGGAGCCTGGACAGGAAAAACACACCGAATTCTTGCCCGTCGAGCTCCTCGAACCTCTCTGCTGTTTGCCTGATCGTTCCCACGCGATCGAAGCTCCCCGCGTTCGAGAAGTCGACCAGCCGCGCGTCGACCGCTCCCGAGGATTCCTGCAGCAGCCCCGCAAGCAGCGCCACCGCCAACCCACCCTCATGAGCCGTGGATATCCCGCCGGCAATAATCAGCGGTTGTTCCGCCGCGTCCCAGGCTTCAAGCATGCTCTGGAGCTCATCCGGGCTGATGCCAGTCCTTTGAAATGCCTCCGCTTCGGAGATATCCGGCACCGCATTCAAAATGCTGTTCGGTAGCCGCGACCTCTGCCGCGTTGCCGCGAGTAGATAGGCCAGGAGCCAGTGTTCGGAGCCGGGAAGAACTGCCAGGCGGTGATCCGCGTTGACACCGGTCATCGAGAGCTGAGGCTCGATGTGATACCAATCCGAATGTCCTTCCCCTCCCTCGGCGAACTGTCGAGCGAAGCTCACGGGATTCAGGAAGTTCTCGAACAAATCGGCTCCGACCGTTATCAGCAGATCCGCACGGTCAATGTGATATGCGGGCACGTCGCGCCGGCCGTAGAGAACATCGTACGCCTCGCGCAGCGCCCCGTAATTGAACAACTCGAATTCAGGGAGGACCTCAACATCCTGCCTTGCCGCAAACTCGTCCACGAGGCGAGCCAGCGACCCGGTGGTACGCCCCGAGAGATAGAGGTTGCGCGCGCGTCCGCGTTGCGCCGACAGCACGTCTCCAATCCTGCTCAGAGCGTCGCTCCAGGCTATGGGCTCGAAGTCCCCGGATACGTTCCGAGCCAGGGGTTCTCTGAGCCTCTCGGGGTGATAGAGCCTGCCCAGCGACGCCTGGCCTCGCATGCACAGCCCGCCGCGGGTGATCTGATGATCGGGATCGCCCTCCAGCTTGATGGGGCGACCTTCGCGCCCTCTCACCAACATCCCGCACCCGGCCGGGCACTCGGTGCACGTGGTTTGGTGAATGACCCACTGGTCAGGCGGAAGCTGCGGCCGCAACAGATTCGCGAAGAGCCGTTCCTGCGCGTCGGCCAACCTGCCGGAACCGGCAAGGGCTCCGGGGGTGACGCCAAGGAACTTCACGAACTCTCTTCGCTTCATCCGATCCCTCACTTCACTTGTGACATGTCCAACAGTCAATTGAAGCACCGTTGGCACGGTGGCAGTTCACGCACATACCCATCCCGAGCGAGCGGACCTGACGGACGGGTAGTTGCACCGTCACATCTCCATGGCACTTAGCGCAGTCTACTTCGGCGCGGATGTGACGTTTGTGGGTGAAGTACACATGCCAAGGCATCTCGTGTATCTTCACCCAGGCAACCGTTTCTCCAGTTTCGTGTATCCTGGTGAGCGTCTGAATCTCCGGGCTGTCCGTCGCGACGTTTGCGTGGCACACCATACACACGTCGGTGCTGGGAATACCCGCATGGCGCGACACCTCCACGTGCTGGTGACAGTGACTGCAGACCAGCGAGAGATCGCCGGCGTGGATCTGGTGGCTAAACGCAATCGACTGTGCCGGTCCGACTCCGTCATCTCCCCTCAGCGCGAGAATCACGGCAAGCAACAGCGCGGCCGCGGCCACATAACCGATCAAGACGGCATACGGCACGGCCCGCAGCAACTTCATCTCCCCACTCCTGCCAATGAGCTCGAAGCCGCCGCGGAAGATGTTGGAGCGGAACCTGTCTCTCCAGCTTCTCCTCCCTCCTCCACACCGCCACCCACCGGTTCCCCGGTGAACCTCGTCAACAAATACTCGGCCACCGCACGCGCCTCGACCCTGCGCAGGCCCTGGTTGGGCATGGCGGGATAGTCGGTGTTCACCCTGACGGGCTGGTATATAAACTGAGCCAACCCTTCCAGATCGTCCACGTACTTCCCCAACACCGCGTTATAGGACGGGCCCACTATCTCGCGGTCAAATGCGTGGCACGAGGAACAGACCCGATTGAACAGTTGCTCGCCAGCGTCTTCCGGGAGCTCCGCCGCCGCGGCATAGAGCTCCTCGCGATCCGCCACCAACTCGGCGCGGCTCTCTTCCACACGCCTGGACACCGCAAGGTCGTGCTCCTGATTCCCAACGGAGATCTGGCTCTGCTGCCGGCCGGCGAACAGCCACACGAACACCAGCGATAGGGCAAAAGCAGGCCAACTGTACCGGGTATGCCGTCCGGCCACCATGCCGATTACCAGAATCCCCAGTACGAGGAACACCACCAGCATCCAGAAGGGCAGTGAGAATACGTCGGGACGCAGAGTGAAGAACGGGGCGATAGCGAAGTCCAGAACCAGCAGCGCGGGCACCGGGAGCAGGCCAAGTACGAGCAATATGTAGGCCAGAGTCCTGACCTCAGAGCGCTCATGGCTCGGGGTCAGCAGCTTTCGCTCGGACCAATGGAAGAACGCGACTAGCAGGCTCGACCCAGTGAACAGGAATGCTCCGGCCAGAAAGATGTTGAGATGGACCAAGGGTTGGTACGAGTGAAAGAAGGGGAGCGGAAGCTCAACCAGCTCCCACCTCTCGGGCACGGCGATCAAAGATACGGTCGCGATGAAGTGGTACAGCCCGCCCAGTGAAGCGAGCAGGCCCACCGCGCCGAAAACTGGATTCAGCGTCCGCCTGTAGAGCAGCAGCAACGCCAGACCCACGACCACCAGTCCGAGGATCCGGCTCATATAGGCCGCAATCTCTATGGGTTGCTCGTAGAGATACTGGCTGTAGAGGAACACCATCGAAACGATGGGGAGCAGGCCAAACACCAGCCAGGCTCCCGGCACGCCCAACCCCAGGTCGATGAGATCCTGCGACTGGGCGCGCGACCGGCCCAAGACCCGAAAAGCGACAGAGACTCCGGCGGAGACGATCACCAACCCCATGAACGGCAGGAAGAACGCCTTCATGAGCAGTATCAACGGCTTGATCAATGGCCATTGCTCGGCAGTGGGGAGATCGATCAGCGTCTCTATCAATCCCATAAGCGGACCATGTCAGCAAGCCGTTTCGAGAGCACGCCGGAACTGGTGCCGGCTCCTTTTACCGAATCGGACCTCAAAGCCCGCTCTCCACGATCAGGAGGATCATCGTGATGAGCACGAAAGCGTTGACACCAGCGAAGCTCACACGGTATCTAACGGCGTCGATCACCGACTGCCTCACAGCGCCCAAGAGAACTCCATAAAGGACCACCGCTGCCAGGCACACCACCAGATATAGAGAAACCGTGTTCAACAGTCCAAACATGGGCAGCGACAGAGTCGCGATGGCCGTGCAACCTATCCACATCAGGCCCACGCGATACAGGCGGTCTCCTCCCATCCGGGCAACGGGCGAGGGATAGCCGGCGGTCTCATAGTCGGATGGGTAGTTGAGGTTGAGCAGCCAGAAGTGCGGCACCTGCCAAAGGAAGAAAACGGTTGCCAGCGCCAGAAAGGTGGGTGACAACGGCGATCCGCCTCCCGTCACCCATCCGATGGCCGGCCCGAGCACACCAATGATCGCGCCGGGCACTGCGGCGAACGCGGTTCGGCGTTTCATCCAGGTGTAGGCTCCGTTGTAGAGCAGAACCGCACCCATGCCGAGCAGCGCTGCCAGGGGGCCACAACCGACCCAGAGAACGGGAAGCGCCGTGCCTATCAACAGAGCCGAGAGCCCGAGCGCAAATTTCGGCGAGACACGGCCGGTCGGAATCGGCCTGGCACGCGTGCGCGTCATACGCGCATCCAGACCGCGTTCCTGGTATTGGTTGAGTGTGGAGCAACCGGCGGCGAGCAGCAAGCAGCCGAGTGACGGAAGGAAAACATTCCAAGACAACCGGTAGACCACTGCCGCATAACCGGTGGCAGCCGAAAGCGCCACAAAAAGGCTCAGGCGTATCCGGGTCAGCTCAGCAAAGAACTCGAACTGTCGCCGGCGCGTCACCGGGTTCCCTCCAGTGTTGCAGTTCTGTGACCCGAAACCTCTGCACCGGTCGACGCCGTCTCTTCTTCACCCGCGGCACCGTTCACATCTTCAGCACCGCCTGCAGCCTCTTCCTCCCCACCCATTTCTTCATTCTCCTCATCAGCGGCTAGGCCCTTTATGTACTCCACGATGCTCTCCACCTCCTCGTCCGTCAGATTCACCGGCGGAGGCATGCTCGGCGGATAGTCGACCACCTGTTCCACGTGCGGTTCGGTTATGGCCCGGCGCAGGTATTCTTCATCGGCGACAATATCACGGCGGGCGCCGTCCCGCATCACAGTGCGCGTAGAACTGTACAAGCCTTTGAAGGTAGGGCCGACACTAGCAGTGCCGTCGAGGGTGTGGCACGCCAGGCACCCCTCTCGATCCATTGCGACCATCGCAGTCGAGCTCTGTTCCCCGGCATCATCGGACTCAAGCCACACCCGAAACTCCTCTTCGTCCATGACCACGACCTGAGTCATCATGTACGAGTGATTCTGACCGCAGTATTCGGCGCAGAATACGTTTGCCGAGCCTATGGTGCGAGGCTTGAACCAGAGATAGTTCTCACGTCCAGGGATCACATCTTCTTTCACCCTGAACGCTGGTATGTAGAAACTGTGATTTACGTCGGCGGAGCGCAGGACCAGCTTCACTGCCTGATGAACCGGCACGTAGAGCTTGTCGGTTTCCTTGCCGTTGGCGTAGCGGAACGACCAGTCCCACATTCGGCCCGTGACTTCAACTACAATCGCGTCCTCGGGAACATCTCGCAGCGTTTTGAAGCCCTCGAAGCCGAACCAGAACATCGGGATCACCAGGATCAGCGGCACCACGGTCCAGAGAACCTCGAGAGTCACTGACCCTTCGATCTGTACGGCTTTGGGGTGCTTCGACCTCCTGTATTTGACCGCGAAGTAGATCATCAACGCGGTGATCAATACGAGGAAGAATACCGACACCGCCAGGAAGAAGAGAAAGATGTTGTCGATCGTTCCGGTAAACGTGGCGGAAGTCCCGTACATTCAGATCACCTCAACGGAACGACACGTCGGCGAAAGTGAGAGCCATGATCACGGCGAGAGTCAGCATGGCGACCGTGAGCGCCACCTTGAAGAGCGCCCCCTCGTACCGCAAGTGCATGAAGTAGAACAACACGAGAGCGCCCTTGATGGCTGCGATGAAGATGGCGGCGAATACACTCCATCCGCCCACCTGGAGACCGGCCACCATGATCGTGATGCCCGTGAGCACCACGAGAGCCAGCCACACCATGAGGTACCTGGAGTATGGGACGCGTGCGCTTTCTTCCATTCCGCCGTCTCCTCAGGTGATCAGGTATAGGAACGGGAACAGAAAGATCCAGATCACATCCACGAGGTGCCAGTAGAGCCCGGCGTTCTCCAGTTTGGTCACCTCCCTCTCCAGCAGTTCCTCATCTTCGGAATACGTCAGCGTCACCTCGATTCCATCCACGCTGTCACTTGCGGTTCCCTCCCAAAGACTGCGGCTGTCACCGGTAACAAGCGAAAGCGCGGTGTTTCCCGGTGCTGATATGCGGATCGTGCGCCGCGGCTTGCGTGAAAGCTGAACCAGCATGAAGGCCAACACACCGAGACCAATTATGACGTGGAGCGCGTGCAAACCGGTCATGCCGAAATAGAGTCCGTAAAATATGTTCTCGCCGGCGGTGCGCTGCACGAGTTCCTCGGAGCCTGGGAAGATCCCATGGCTGATCTTATCACCCCACTCGAACACCTTGACCACGAGGAACGACAGGCCGAGCGCGATAGTGGCACCCAACAAAAAGACCGCTCCCTGCCGTTGGCCGCGGACCAGCTTCGCTATGGAGAGCACCATGGTGAGGCTGCTGGTCAGCAGGATCAGCGTATTGATGGCTCCCAACAGGGTGTGGAGCGTCGTGGCGCCGTAGTGGAAGTCCTCCGGGAACTGATACCGGTATACCGCGTAGAGCAGGAAGATTCCCGCAAACAGCAATATCTCCGTGAACAGGAACAGCCACATTCCAAACCGAGAGCCCTCGGCGTCGTGATGTTCCTCGAAGTGCGGCAGGGCAACCGCAGTCACGGTTTGGCTCCTTCGGAACGGTAATACGGACCGGCATCGATCACGGGCAGCTCAACGAAGTTCTCGTGCGGCGGAGGCGAGGGGATCTTCCACTCGAGTGTAGTACCGCCCCAGGGATCCGCCGGAGCGGGCTCGCCTTTGCGCATGGCCTTGAATACGGTGTGCGCGAGTATCAACAGCCCCGCGATCAGGATCCACGAGCCAACCGTTGCAATGACATGCCCCGTCGTGAACTCTGGCACATAGTCATAGTAGCGCCGCGGCATACCATACCAGCCCAGCACGAGCATGGTGAAGTAGAGCAGGTTGAAGCCAACGAACATCAATCCGAATGAGACATAGCACGGTTTGGCGGGGATCAAACGGCCGAACATCTTCGGGAACCAGTACAACACGGCTGCAAACAGACCAAACCCGGTTCCGCCGAACATCACGTAGTGGAAATGTCCAACGATGAAGTAGGTGTCGTGCACATGGATGTTGATCGCCAGGGCGGACTGCATGATTCCGGTCAGACCGCCGATCGAGAACAGGAACACGAAACCGAAAACGAACAGCAGCGGCGGCTCCATCTGTATGGAGCCCTTGTAGAGCGTGGCCAACCAGTTGAAAACCTTTATAGCGCTGGGGATCGCCACCAGGAACGTCAGCAGCGAGAAGATCCACCGCGAGGTGTCACCCATACCGCTGGTGAACATATGGTGTCCCCACACCAGGTAGCCGAAGAAGGCGATCGCCAGGCTGGACATCGCAATCGCCTTGTAGCCGAAAATCGTCTTGCGTGCGAAGGTCGGGATCACCTCGGATACGACGCCCATCGCCGGCAGGATCATTATGTAGACGGCCGGGTGCGAGTAGATCCAGAACAGGTGTTGGTAGAGAATCGGATCGCCGCCGCGCGCCGGGTCGAAAAGTCCCAGGTTGAACATCCGCTCCAGCATGACCAGCAGAAGCGTCAGGGCCAGCACAGGCGTGGCCAGCAGTTGGATCCACGCGGTTGCGTAAAGGGCCCAAACGTTCAAGGGGATGCGGAACCAGGACATTCCCTTGGCCCGCATGCGGTGAACCGTTGTCACAAAGTTCAAGCCCGTGAGAATCGACGAAAAACCCAACACGAACGCCGCAAAGACGGCGAGCGTCACATTGGTGCCGGTCCGCACGCTGTAAGGCACGTAGAACGTCCATCCCGTATCCGGCGGCCCACCACCGGTAAAGAGCGCCGTAACCGCCAGCAATGCGCCGGCAACGTAGCAGTACCACGACAGTAGATTCAGGCGCGGGAAGAAGACGTCACGTGCTCCAATCTGAATCGGCAGGAAGAAGTTGCCGAAAATGGCGGGTATTCCCGGGATGATGAACAGGAATATCATGATCACCCCGTGAAGGGTGAACAGGGCGTTGTACGTGTCGGCCTCGACGATCGTCTTGCCGGGGGCTATGAGCTCGAGGCGCATCGTGAAGCCGAGTGCCACCCCGACGGCGAAGAAGCTCAGGATGGTTACCAGATACAATACGCCGATGCGCTTGTGGTCGATCGTGAATATCCACGATTTGAGCCACGGCCAGAGTCCGGCACCCTTGCCGGCATCCAAGTAGCTCACACCGGTGCCTCCTGCCTCAGAAGACATTCTCTACCATCTTTATCATGCTTCCTGTGTATTGCGGCTTCTGCGTCCGGAGATCACCAGCCATGCAATGAAGACCACGGCAAACAGCAGGATTAGTGAACCGGTAACTTTGAGGAGGTTGAAGACGTAAGTCTGGCCCTCGGGATCATAACTGAAGCAGTATGCCAAGACGCGGTTGATAGTGGGTCCAACTCTGCCCTCGGCGGCCTCAACGAGTGCCATCTTCAGATCGAACGGCAGGAAAGTGATTCCGTACAGGTAGCGCGCCACGGTACCGTTTGCGGAGAGAATGGTCAGCGCACCGGCGTGGTTGTACTGGTCGGTTCCTACCTTGGCGTATCGGAACCCAACGGCGTCCGTCAGCGTCGCCGCGGTGGCGGAGTCCGCAGTGGTGAAGGCCCAATCGGCTCCGGGCCACTCGCCGTGATACATCCGTTGCAGGTGCGCCATTGAGTGCTGAGCGTCCTCGGGACCCTCCTCGGGACTGAACGAGACCGTGAGGATCCTGTAATCCTCTCCGATCTCGAGGCTCATCTTGCCGATGACGTCAGCGAGGCCCATCAGAAGCGGAGAACAGATATCGGGGCAGCGGTAGTAGACGAGGGCCAGGACCGTGGGGCGATCTATGTAGTCGCCCAAGCGGATCGGCGCGCCCTCATGATCGTATACCGTGAGGTTCAACGGAATCGTTTCGCCGAGTTTCTCGTCGATGCCCACTTCCATGGCACCCGACTGACCGACGGTTCCAGTCGGCGCCGCGAACAGCACGAAACCCAGGACGGCGGCTGCACTGGCGAGCGCACTTCTCCATGTTTTCATAAAAAGCTTCAGCTCCTCTCGCGGGGGGGGGGGCGTCGAGAATCACTGGCTTGGAAATGGAATACGAAAAAGTGTGCGTGTCAAATCACTCAAATTGGACGGCCATACCGAATTCGACGACAATCAATCGGGGAAAACGGTAGTCTGTCGGACCAACACATATCTGCGTTGCGGCCAGATTGATCGTCTTACGGCGAGCATATCACGCTTCGCTTCCTGAGCTCTCTGAAGCGTGACGCTCTGTGGCCTCTCGATGATTTCCACCTCCAGCGCCTCGAGCCGCTCGCCCATTTCCTCGAGGACAGGGAAATAGCGGTCTATAACGGCGTCTATGATGGTGTAAGCCAGATAGTCCGCGCCGTAGGTCTTGAAAAGTCCGCGCTTGCCACGGATTCGGTCGCGGATCTCCGCGACATTTACATCGGGCTTCTCGATTAACTCTTCGGCTCCATAGGCGGTGATTCCGATTCTCGGTTTCGCGGCCTCGGGATCAACCGCAAGCCCCCCGGACAGGGTTCCGGGCGGAACCGGCGAAAGCGGCTTTCTGCGGTGCAAGCCGGGAACCTTGATGATGTGACGTATGGAGCCTCCTTGTCGCCGGTAGTTCAGGTCCCGAAACCTTAACGCGCGACGGTCGGCTGACCAAGGCGTTCCATGGCGTTAACGGCCGGCTCGTCGAAGTGCACGCCGAGCTGCGGGAACGCGATGGTGATCCCGGCATCCTTGAACGCAACCCAGATGGCCTGCCGCTGATCCGACTGATACACTCACTGCGCCCAGAGGTCTCCCACCGACAAGTACACGCGGAAGTCGACGGACGAGATTCCAAACTCTTGGAGCAATACCTGCGGGGCGGGCTCCTGCAAGCGCCAGGGCGCGCACGGTCCTCTGCCGAAGGCCGTGCGCTTGGCGTTGCTTCTCTTGGCAACGCGTTCCCGATGCCCGTTTGCAGTGGCCATCCCTGAGCTTTCGACTTCCACTTCCGGCCGGTTGTTTCACCGGTCGTTTCAATAGATGTCGCCCATTCCAGCGCCCGCCATGGAACGAGCTTTCTCCTTTTTCTTCTCTTCGACCACGACGCATTCCGTCATGAGCAGAAGCCCGGCAACCGAAGCCGCATTCTGCAATGCGGATCGCACGACTTTGGTCGGGTCGATGACACCGGCGTCGACCAAGTCCTCGAACTCGTCGGTCAAGGCGTTGTATCCATAGTTCTTCTGTTTGGAGCTCCTCACCTTCTCGACAACGATCGAGCCCTCGACACCGGCATTCTGAACGATGCAGCGCATGGGCTCCTCGAGCGCACGCAGTACGATGCCAGCGCCGATCTGCTGGTCTTCGTTCTCCAGCTTCAGGCCTTTGAGGGCACTTTGAATTCTCAGAAATGCGACGCCGCCTCCGGGCACGATCCCTTCCTCCACCGCGGCCCGTGTCGCGTGTAGCGCATCCTCTACGCGAGCCTTCTTTTCCTTCATTTCAGTCTCAGTCGCGGCACCGACGTTGATTATGGCGACTCCACCCGCCAGTTTGGCCAGCCGCTCCTGGAGCTTCTCCTTGTCGTAGTCCGATGTACTCTTGTCGATCGCGACCTTGATCTCCTGAATGCGACCCTGGATGTCGTTCGAGGATCCCGCGCCATCCACGATGGTGGTGGTGTCCTTGTCGACGGTTATCCGCTTGGCCCGTCCCAGATCGCCGAGCTCCGCGTTCTCCAGTTTGAAGCCGACCTCCTCGCTGACGACTTTACCGGCCGTCAGAACCGCGATGTCCTGCAACATCGCTTTGCGTCGATCTCCGAAGCCCGGCGCCTTCACCGCACAGACCTTGAGTGTTCCACGCAGCTTGTTCACGACCAGCGTGGCGAGCGCTTCTCCTTCCACGTCTTCCGCCACGACCAAGAGCGGCTTGCCCGATTGCGCGATCTTCTCGAGCAGAGGAAGCACGTCCTTCATGCTGGTGATCTTCTTGTCGTGGATCAATACATAAGCGTCCTCGAGCGCGGCTTCCATCACCTCGGGGTCAGTGACGAAGTACGGTGAGAGGTATCCGCGGTCGAACTGCATGCCGTCCACCGTCTCCAACGTAGTCTCCAGCCCTTTCGCCTCCTCGACAGTGATAACGCCGTCTTTGCCCACCTTTTCCATCGCGTCGGCGATCAAATCACCGATCTCGCGGTCGTTGTTCGCGGAGATGGCGCCGACCTGCGCGACATCACTCCTGCCTTTCGTTGGTACTGACAGCTTCTTCAGCTCAGCCACGACCTCGCCGACTGCCTTGTCTATGCCGCGCTTGAGGGCCATCGGGTCCACCCCGGCCGTGACGTTCTTGAGGCCGTCGCGGAAGATCGCCTGCGCCAACACAGTGGCAGTGGTCGTGCCGTCACCGGCGATGCTCGAGGTCTTGGTCGCCACCTCCTTGACCATCTGGGCACCGACATTCTCGACGGGATCCTCCAGGCTGATCTCTTTGGCAACAGTCACGCCGTCCTTCGTGACTGTCGGTGAGCCGAAGCTCTTTTCGAGCAGCACGTTGCGTCCTTTGGGACCGAGAGTTGCCTTCACCGCCTGAGCCAACTGATTCACACCACGGGTCAGGCGGGTGCGCGCGTCGGCGGCGAAGAGCAGTTCTTTCGCATTTGTCATCTTCTTCACTCCCCCTCGAGATGCGTCCTATTTAGCCGACGACGGCGAGGACGTCCGACTCTTTCATTATCAAGAGATTGTTATCGTTGATCGTCACTTCGGTACCGCTGTACTTCCCGTACAACACTTTCTGGCCTACCTGAAGCTCCATTGACACCCGCTCACCCTCCTCCATATGACCAGGGCCAACGGCCAAAACCTCCCCCTGCTGAGGCTTCTCCTTTGCCGTGTCGGGTATGTAGAGCTCCCCCTTCTTGGCTTCACTCTCCTCGAGCGGTCGCACAACCACACGGTCCGCCAAGGGCCGAATCCCGACGTCTGTTTCCTTCTTTGGGTTGATCTTGACTGGACTCATTGCCTTTTCCTCCTCGTTCAATGCCCAATGCTGCGGTTGGCATGCATTTTAGTCGATATGAAGTTTAATGTCAAGTAAGTTGATATTGACACACCATGCATTGTTATTATTTTCTCAGGAGAAACCGGTCTTCCAGCAAATACCGGTCAACCACGGCGTGCTGCGTACGGTCTCGAGGACCTACAGCCGCGACAACGATGTCTCTGAAGCCGTCGGCTCGGGAAGCGAAGCAGAATGACGTTCGTCAATGAAATGCCCCTCTGGGCTCTGGCGCTCGCGATCTTCTGCCTGAGGATCGTGGACGTTTCGATAGGAACGGTCCGCACCATTCTCGTGGTTCAGGGCAAGCTGGTGGCAGCGGTACTTATCGGGTTCGTCGAGATATTGCTCTGGGTGATGGCGGTATCGCAGGTGATCGTGAACATCAAGGAGAGCCCCATTCTGGCCGTGGCGTTCGCCGGCGGCTTCGCGACTGGAAACGCTGTCGGAATAATGCTGGAGCGCCGGCTAGCGATCGGTACCTGCGTACTGAAGATCATCTCCAACGGGCAAGGTGACGCCGTGGCCGGGGCCATCAGGAACGCGGGACACGTGGTCACCACTTTCGACGGGTGGGACAGGGATGTGCATCGCAAGCTGTTGTACACGACCTGCCCGAGACGAAAGGCGAAGCAGCTGATTGACCTGGCCAAAGTCGTAGACCCGGACATGCTGTTCATGATGGACCGTTTCGCTCAAACCGGACACGGCGGCCCTCTGCCTCATCCCACCGGTTGGCGAGCGGTTTTCAAGAAGAAATGAAGTGTAGAGCAACTCAACGTTGACATTGTCGACGAGACCTTTAGCGTGGGTAGCCATGAAAGACCAAGTCGATAGGATCCTGGAGCAGTGGGACGACGAGAAGCCCGACCTCGACTCCTCGGCATTGGGAGTATTGAATCGGGTTGTGCGCCTCGGCAAACACATCGAGGCGGACCTCAGGCGCGCCCTCGCACCGTTCGGCCTGGACACTTGGAGCTTCGACGTTCTCGCCGCCCTCCGCCGTCAAGGTGCGCCATACGCTCTCTCACCCACGGAATTGCGGCGCGCCGCGCTACTCACATCAGGGGCAATGACCAACCGTATCGACCGGCTCGAGGCGAAGAATCTCGTCGAGCGAGTGGACGATCCGGAAGATCGCAGGGCACTCAAGGTGCGTCTCAAGGCAAAGGGCCTGCGGTTGATCGATGAGGCAATCGAGGTACGGTTTCGCACCGCGCAGGAGCTGGCGGCACGACTCACAGATGGCGAAATGCAGGAACTGACCCGGCTGCTCCGCAAGCTTTTGCTCACCAGGCCCGAAGAAGTCGTACACAGCGGCTGATCGGAGATGCCACAACAGTCTCCCGGGGACGTAGCTGCGAACCCGTCATTGGGATTCCAGCGGTCGGCTGACGCCCAGCGGCGTACTGATTCCTCAACGGCCTTCTGGCTGGGCCATTTGAGAACTCGCGAACTCGAGTATCTCACCGGCATAGGGTATGGCATCACCACTCTGCAATGATCCGTAATGCTCGAATGGCGCTCCCGCGGGATGGCCATCAGGGTACCGCGTTGGCCCGTAGAACGAGTCGAGCACCTTCGCCTTGTGAACCAGCGACTCGTCGTATGGTATAGTCAACTCTTGGAGTAGGCGTGCGATGACGTGGCCCCAAACGTCTTGCTCCAGGTGAAGGTGGAGAGCCCTCAACGCTTCCTCCGCCGCCTGGTGACCCGCGAAGCACGCCCACTCGTATCTCTTTTCGCTCTGTGGCGCTTCGCGATTAGGGTGCCCATCGCGAAACCGACGATCCGGCCATGAACGCCCGTCGACGTATCTCCTGTAAGAGGGTTGTTGTGTTCGCCGTTGCCACAACCGCGTCTGTTGGCATATGGATCTTGGTCACGCGGGCTACGCGGGGGCCGACTGCGTCATTAGAATCCGAGAACGTCTGCCAGGATTACACTGTGGATAGCCGGAGTTTCGAGCGCATTGTGCGTGATGTCGTCGAGAGCCTACCCGAACAATTCCGGGACGCTCTGGAGAACCTCGCTATCGTAGTGCTCGAGGAACCCGATCCTGGAGATCTGCTCGAGTTCGGATTGTCCTCCGAGGACAGTGAACTGTTCGGTTTATATCAGGGAGTGCCGCTCACCGAAAGAGGCAGCAGCTACATGGGACTTCCGGATAGCATCGAGATCTACATGGGACCAATCCTACGTTCGTGCGACTCTGTCGCAGAAATCGCCGCCGAGATACGTGATACACTGATACATGAGTTGGGGCACCACATGGGGCTGCACGACGACGAGATGCCCTACTGAGACAAGTTGGTCACAAACGGCGTGTGGCGCCCGAACACCGGGATCGGCCTAGCGACGCTCTTGTGCCACCTCACGGCTGTAAGCCGTTTTCAAACAGCAACTTAGTCGGCAGCCTTTAGCCTGTCCGCGGTCCAAAGCTGCCAAGATGGCATCGATTGACCGATCCTAGATGCCCTTCTCGCAGGCATCCTTCCTGTGTCTGATTCGTAGTACGACGATTTCGTCGTCGCGAATTGCGAAGAGAACTCGGTAGTCTCCGACTCTGGATTTACGCAGCGCCGCGAACTCGCCCTCGATACGGGGAGCGTTTCTGCGGTTTCAGGTAGGTCGTTCTCGATCCTGTTCAAGAGCCTTCGGATCTCGGTCTTGGAGACAGGCTTCAAGTCACACTCTCTACCCGCCACCCCGCTCCCGCCCCACTTCCCTCAACGTCTCCGCCACCTGATCGTCCTCCTGAAGCTCCGTGATCGTTTTGCTCATCTTCCGCGACCACGAGGGGTGTTCGGCACTGGAGATGCCCGGGAGGTTGACGGGCTCCTCTTCCAGGGCCAGGTCGTCCAGCGAGACTCCCACCAGAGGAGCGGGTGTTCTTGCAAGAAAAATGTAGGCCGCTTTCGTGAGCGCCGCGGAGTCTTCCTCTTCTGAATCGTCGGACAGAAGACCATCCATCTTCAGTCTCCGTCGCAGCTCCGCTTGCTCTTCTTCCCGGTGTTGCCGGGCACGGTCGTAGACACCCGGCTCTCGGTACTCACCGGCGCCGTAGCGCAGCTCCAGGTCCCTACCCTTCCCGTGGCCTGCAATGGGTACCAGATCGTGCGTGTTCGCAGTTACCAGCGCGCGTTTGGAATAGGCGTGAGAAGGACGGAATGTGCCGCGCCGGTTCCGCTCGAAATACAGCACTCCCGAGGAGAGAATACCCCACCGCGCCATTATCCCTGGTAGCCCGCGCGGCACCGTTCCGAGATCTTCCCCGACGATCAAGCCATCGTGGCGGGCACTCTCCAGAGCAAGAATACCGAGCAGGTCGTTGGCTGGGAACTTGATGTAGGTGCCGGTCGATGCCGGCCGCGAAGCCGGTATCCAGAACTGCCTGAACAGCCCCATCACATGGTCGAGCCTCAGTGCCCCCGCGTGCCGCAGGTTGGCGCGCAGCAGCGCTGTCCAGTACTCGTAGCCGCTATCGCGCAGCGCCTCGGGGGCGAGCGGGGGCAGCCCCCAATCCTGCCCTTCGGTGGCGAAGTCGTCGGGCGGGGCGCCGACGGAAACACCGGGCACCAGAACATCCTGCCAGGCCCATGCGTCGGCACCGTCGGGATCGGATCCCAGCGCCAGGTCGCCGTAGATGCCCACCGCCAACTCCGAGATCGCCCTGGAGGCGACCGCACCGAGCTGCCTGCCCAACTCGAACTGAACGAAGCAGTGGAAATCGATTTCTCTCTCATTGGCCCAACGGAACTCCGCGACACCCGGTGCGTCCGGGCGCTGGAATTCTCCGGGCCACTGCCGCCACTCGGCAGGCCTACCCTGCTCCAGGAAGTGACCCTCCAGCGCCTTGAACGTAGCGTAAGCGACGAGGCTCTTTCCCTCGCGCCGCTTGTACTCCGCGAACTGCCGCTTTCTGCTCGCCCCCCACGAATCCCGCGAGTTTCTGAGCGTATCGTACAACTTTCGTAGCACCGAGTGTTTGAGCGACGCCACCCGCTCGTAGTCGACGTGATTCGCCGCGCGAAGCGCATCCAGTTCCCCGCCCCCCTCCGCGGAGGCCAGCATCTCTCTCGCCTCTTGACATCCCTGGAACTCCGGGACCGCCGTGACGTCCAAATAGATCTCGTTGCCGTACAGCCGGCTGGTCGGCCGATACGGGCTGATCGCTCCGCCACGGTTTTCCAGGGAGTGCAGCGGGTTGACGCCCACGAACGCGCCGCCGCTCTCTTTCGCCCAGTCCACGAGCCGCGTCAGGTCTGTCAGGTCCCCAACGCCCAGGTTCCGCTCGCTCCGCACGGAGTAGAGATTCGTCCAGATTCCGAATGCGCGTTCGCCGCCAAGAGCCGCGGAGACGTCCTTGCAGTAACCGGGGTGCACGACTCGACGTTGCCTCGTGACGTACTCACCGCCCACCGCGGTGATCCTCAGCTCGATATCGTGATAGCCCGTCTCCAGCCGCTCCGGAAGTGTCAGCCATACCGTGCCCCCTCGACGGGTTGCGGCCGTCGCCTCCGAGACAACCTCCTCGCCGTTCTCGAGACGCACGGTCAACTCGTATTCAGGGCTCAGTTCTTCCGCTTCACCGGGCAGCCGGACCTCCAGCCGCATCGCCTTGCGGTCGTTTGCAGCAACCACGGCCACAGGGTCGACCACATTAACGCGGCGCACCGCTTCCCGCCGCTCCAACTCCCTCTCCACCCCAACTTCAGTGGACACATCGAATCCGAGCGCTGAAAGCAGCGCCTCCCGCGTATCGTCTCGGGTCGATACGGTTTGGCCCGACATGTCGACGTAGGAACGCACCAATCCCACCGAGTCGGCCAAGTGAAGAAGCGCCGGTCTACCGGGCAGCGGTCAGCTCCTCGGTTCCAGAACCAGCGCACCGAGAGGAGGAAGGCGCAACTCCAGCGACTGGGCGTGGCCGTGCAGCGGTTCCGAATCCGTTTGGAAAACTCGCGGCACCTCGAACTCGCTACCGCCGTACATGGGGTCATCGCTACAGAGGACGGTGACGTATTCTCCGGCCTCGGGAGCCCCGATGCGGTAACCCTCCCTGGGAACCGGCGTCAGATTGAACGCCACGAGGACGTGAGACACACCGTCACTGCGCGCGAAAGACATAACGCTGTTGTCGTGATCGCTGCAGTCGATCCACTGGAAGCCTTCCGGGCTGTCGTCGAGCCGCCACAGACTCGGCGACCTGCGATAGTAGTCGTTCAGTTCGGTGAGAAAGCGCTGCAGGCCCGCACGCGGGGGATCGCCGGCCAGGTGCCAGTCGAGGCTCTTGTCGTGATTCCATTCCGAGTCCGGCGCCAGTTCGGTGCCCATGAACAGCAGCACTTTCCCCGGCCGCGTGTATTGGTACGCCAGCAGGGTGCGCAGGTTGGCGAACTTCTGCCAGGCGTCGCCCGGCATCTTGCCCAATAACGATCCCTTACCGTGCACGACCTCGTCATGTGACAGAGGCATGATGAAGCGCTCGGTGTATTCGTACAACATCGCGAACGTGAGCTGGTCCTGGTGGTAACGGCGGTGCACGGGCTCTCTCCCGAAGTACTCGAGCGTGTCGTGCATCCAGCCCATGTTCCACTTGAACTTGAAACCCAGCCCGCCTTCGCGCACGGGCTTGCTGACTCCGCCCCATGCCGTCGACTCTTCCGCCACGGCGAAACAGCCGGGGCATTCGGCTTCGATGATCTCGTTCAGCGTTTTCACGAACGATACGGCCTCGAGGTTCTCCCGTCCTCCGTACTCGTTGGGCACCCACTGGCCCGCCTCGCGACTGTAGTCCAGATACAGCATGGAGGCAACCGCGTCGACCCGCAGCCCGTCCACATGGTATTCCTGAAGCCAGAACAGCGCGTTCGCGATCAGGAAGTTCCGCACCTCGTTGCGGCCGTAGTTGAATATCAATGTACCCCAATCGGGGTGCTCGCCCCGCCGCTTGTCTTCGTGCTCGTACAGCGCGGTCCCGTCGAAGCGCCTGAGGGCGAAATCGTCGCGTGGGAAGTGCGCCGGCACCCAGTCGACGAGAACGCCGATGCCGTTCTGGTGGCACATATCCACCAGATACCGGAAGTCGTCCGGTGTACCGTACCGCGACGTGGGAGCGTAATATGCCGTCACCTGATATCCCCAGGAGCCGGCAAAGGGGTGTTCGGCCACCGGAAGCAACTCGATGTGTGTGAATCCCAGATTCTTCACATGCTCCACCAGCGCCCCGGCGTGCTCTCGGTACGTGAGTGGGCGGTCAGATTCCTCCGGCAATCGGCTCCAGGAACCGAGGTGCACTTCGTAGATCGACATCGGCTCGTGGACAGCATCGCTCTGCGCGCGTCTACTCATCCATTCGTCGTCATCCCAGTGGTGGTGCGAGGCCGCGACGACCGAGCCGGTGCTCGGCGGCAGTTCGCAGGCATAAGCGTACGGGTCCGCCTTGAGCCTTAGCAAACCGTCTGCCGTCTTGATCTCATACTTGTAGATCGCACCGGGCGCGATCCCTGGGACGAAAATCTCGAAGATGCCGGAGTTCCCCAGCGAGCGCATCTGATAGTGGCGCCCGTCCCAATGACAGAAATCGCCCACAACACTCACGCGGCGCGCGTTCGGCGCCCAGACCGCGAAGGCGACGCCGTCTGTATCGTCCACCCTTTTCGGGTGCGCTCCCATTACGCGCCAGAGCGTGCGATGAGTGCCTTCTGCGAAGAGATGGATGTCGGTCTCGCCGAATGTGGGAGGGAACCGGTAGGGATCGTCACGTTCCCATTCGTTGCCGTCCGGAAACCGAAACCGCAGCCGGTATCTGAGCGGTAAAGAAGCTCCCGCCAGGAACCCCGCGAACAAGCCGGAATCGAGATGATCGAGGTCCAAGCTCCGTCCATCCGGCAGCAGGCACCACGCAGCGGTCGCATCTGGATGGAATGCCCGGACCACGACCCCATTCTCGGATTCGACGGTTGCCGGATGGGGTCCCAGAATTGCGTGAGGGTCGTGATAGTCACCCGCCACCAGCCTGCGGCCGGCCCCTCGATCTACATCATCTATAGCATCAGCTTGTTTGGACACTTTACCTTTCCGCGCTGTCGTAGGGAGTGAAGCTCAATACCGCAAGTGAGTGTCGCATGAGGCGCACCCCATTCGCTTTGGGATGGCGGGGCGCCCCGCGGTGGGCCGTGTGGAACAACACGGTCCACTGACCGGGTTCGTCCATTTCCGGGAGGGTGAAGAAGCGCGCTCGGCCGCCACCGTTCAAGATCAACAGCAGCGTGTCGCCCTCAATAGGGCGCCCGCGGTCATCGACATCATCCGTCGCCTCACCGTGCAACAGCATACCGAGCACCCGGTTTTCCGGATCACGCCAGTCAGCCTCGGTCATTTCGCCACCGTCCGACTTGAGCCATTTCACGTCGGTATCGCCTTCTTCATTCACCGGCCGGCCGCTGAAGAAACTGCGGCGTCGCAGCACGGGGCTTTCCTGACGGAGGCGCAGTATCAGGTGCGTGAAATCCAGCAACTCGCGGGCGCGATCGTCCAGGTCCCAGTCTACCCACGAGATCTCGTTGTCCTGACAGTAGGCGTTGTTGTTGCCGCGTTGCGTGCGGCTCACCTCGTCGCCGTGCGAAAGCATCGGCACGCCCTGCGAGAATGCGAGCGTCGCGAGGAAGTTGCGCTTCACTCTCTCACGCTTTCTCACGATCCCCTCCGCCTCTGTCTCCCCCTCGATCCCCCAGTTGGCGCTCCAGTTTGCGTCGGTACCGTCGCGGTTCTCCTCTCCATTCGCCTCATTGTGTTTTCTCTCATAACTCACGAGATCGTGGAGAGTGAAGCCGTCGTGGCAAGTTACGAAGTTGACACTGGCGTGCGGAGTTCGATCGCGCCGGTTGTAAAGATCACTGCTGCCGGCCAACCGGTAAGCCAGATCCGCGAGCTGCCCTTGGTCTCCGCGCCAGAACCGCCGCACCGCGTCGCGATACTGGCCGTTCCATTCCGCCCAACCACCCGGAAAGTTCCCGACCTGGTACCCACCCTCACCCACATCCCAGGGCTCCGCGATCAATTTCACCTGAGACAAGATGGGATCCTGTAGGATGAAGTCGAAGAACCGCTGTAGGCGGTCGAGCTCGTACAGCTCCCGAGCCAAGGCCGGAGCCAGGTCGAAGCGGAACCCATCCACATGCATCTCCTGCACCCAATACCTCAGACTGTCCATCATCAGCTGCATGGCCCTGAAATTCTGCATGTTCAGAGTATTCCCGGTGCCCGTGAAGTCGAGGTAGTAGCGCGGATCCTCGGGATTCAAGCCGTAGTAGGAGGCGTTGTCGATGCCTCGGAGGGAAAGCGTGGGCCCGAGTCTGTTGCCTTCGGCCGTATGGTTGTAGACGACGTCCAGGATCACCTCGATGCCCGCGCGGTGCAACCTCTTCACCATTGTCTTGAACTCGTCCACCTGCTCGCCGTACTTGCCGGTGGCGTAGCGGGAATCCGGCGCGAAAAACCCTATGGTGTTGTAACCCCAATAGTTGCTCAGCCCTTTGTCTATCAACGTCCCTTCGGTCACGTGGTGGTGCACGGGGAGCAGCTCCACAGCGGTCACGTTCAGGAACAGCAGGTGATCGATCACCGCTTCCGACGTCAGACCGAGGTATGTACCGCGGAGGTGTTCTTCGACGCCGGAATGCCGCGCCGTCATACCCTTGACGTGGCATTCGTACACAATCGTCCGGCTCCAAGGCGTTCGCGGCGGGCGGTCGTCGGCCCAAGTGAACGCCGAGTCGATCACTACGCATCGAGGCATGGCGGGCGCGCTGTCGGTTTCGTCGAGGCTCAGGTCGGCATCAGGATCACCGACCTTGTAACCGAGCAGCGAGTCATGCCGCTTCACATCGCCGGAAACCGCTTTGGCATACGGGTCGATCAGCAGTTTTGCCGGATTGAACCGATGTCCCTGGGATGGTTCGTAGGGCCCGTGGACACGATATCCGTAGAGTTGACCGGGGCGGACGTCCGGCAGATACGCGTGCCACACCATGTTGGTGCGCTCGGCCAGCCTGATGCGCTCTGTCTCATGTGCCTCACTGGATGCCCCGAACAAACACAGTTCCACGCGTGTGGCGTGTTCGGAAAAAATGGCAAAGTTGACGCCCTCGCCGTCCCAAGTGGCACCAAGGGGGTAGGGTCGTCCGGGCCATACTCTCATGATGCCGGCTCCAGGTCAGGAGGGCAGGTCATTCGGTTTTCCCGTTCCCGGTCAACTGCAAGATGCCTAGCAGGGGTATGATCGTCCAATCAGGCCTGTTGTTGAGCTCGTAAAGGAGCTCGTACAGCGCCTTATCCAGCAGATGCGTGTCCAGCAACGCTCTTCGCTCATCCACCGATCTGGGCAGCAACGCCGCGTCTCCCACACCTCCAACATAAGACTTGAGAAACTCCCTCGATACCCACCTGTGCCAGGAGTCGGCCCACAACCGAACGAATGGGTAGTCTTCAGGACGCACCGAGCCGCTCAGGAAGGGAGTAACCGATGCGTAGTGAAACGAACGCAACATGCCGGCGACATCCTTGAGCGGCGATCTCTTTAGGCGTCGCTCACCGAGCGGTCTGGCGGGTTCACCCTCGAAGTCCAGGATGACGAAATCCTTGCCCGTATAGAGCATCTGGCCGAGGTGATAGTCGCCGTGCACTCTAATGCGCGTCGCCGAAATCTTGCGCTCCAATACTTGTCTCAGCCTCTTGCTCACTTCGTTCCTGGTACGCAGCACCGACCTGGCTTCTTTGCGTGTGTCCTTGGGGAGATACCGCACGCGCCTTTCCAGCAGCCCGAACGCCTCTTCCAGTCGCCGGCGGGTCGATTGATAGAGTGAGCGCTGGTACATGGCGTTGAATGGTTCGGGTGCGAACTCTCCGTGTTCGGGCTGGGAAGCCAGCGCCAGGTGGAGTTCCGCCGTTCTGAGGCCGATGCTCCGCGCGGACTCCATGTATACGCCAATCCGCTCCTCGACGCTTTCGGGCACTTTGGCGTCCAGATCGTCAATTGGATGACCATTCGGCGGAGCCTCCGGAGGAGTACGATCCGGCTGTGCCAGCGCCAGCTCGAAATACTGTTCGAGATGGTGCAGCGTATAGTGCCACGCGTCTTCCGCGTTTGCAGTGTAGCCGTGCATCACCGCGAGCGTCATTGGTTCTCTACGAGGCCGCCGGTATTCCAGGGCTCCCGCGAGCGGCGGCGTATTGGAGAATGAGGTCTGTTCCGTTAGGAAGCGGCCGATCTCCATGTCGGGGTTGAGTCCGTCGTCGACCCTTCTGATCACCTTCATTATGAAGCTGTCGCCATAGACCACCGAGTTGTTGCTCTGCTCGGCCTTGAGGAGGCGCGGCTCGGCGTCCTTGACGGCGGATAGGAGGCGCTTTCCGTATCCGCGCGTGGTCAAGCCGTGCAGCTCACCCGACGCTCCCTTCGCGCGGGACTTGCGCGCAACCATCCCGGCCATCGCGTTGTTGACGGTTGGGCTGACGAGAGCGTCATAAAGGAGGCCGTGAACAGGGCCGTCGTTGCCGGGCACCGTGAGCCCGGCGATGATCTCGTGGGGGTGATGAGCCTCGACGCTCGTCGCTTCTTCTCCGCTGGCGAACGCCAGGGGTACGTTGTAATAGTCCGGCGCCCCTTCCGCGAACGTTACCTCCACCAACGTGACGCAGGCATCCACTTCCTTACGTCGAATCGGTATCACCTCGGCGACACGCGCGTCGAGCTGTCGCCGAGCCTTGCCGCCGAACCAACGCCTGCCCCGCAGATATGCCAAAAGCGCCCTCTGCAGGGGTTTCGCGGTTTTGTCGGTGAGCCCGAGCTGCCAAGGTTTGTCCAAGCTTAGCTCCGGCGCCACGAAGTCGTGCACCACGGCCGCTTCGTCTTCCTCCCTCAACGGCTCCAGCCTGAACCACAAGAAGTTGTGCGGTCCCAGGGTAATCAGATAGGGACCTTCACCTATGGCCGGGAACCGGGTACGCCCGAACTGCTCGACCGGTACCATTCCCTGGAATCGCTGCAGGTCCAGCTCCGCGTACTGAGCAAACCTCGAGAGGTTGGCCAGAACCAGCACCCGCTCGCCCTCCCATTCGCGCACGAAGGCCAGCACCTTGCGGTTCTCGGGATGCAAAAACTCGATCGAGCCGCTGCCGAACACGGCCGATTCCTTGCGCAATGAAATCAGCCGCTTGGTCCACCACAACAGCGAGTTGGGGTTGCTCTGCTGCGCCTCGACGTTCACGGCTTCATAGTGGTACTCGGGGTCGACAATCACCGGCAGGTACAGCTGCTGAGGATTGCTCCTCGAGAAGCCCGCGTTCCTGTCCGGCCCCCACTGCATCGGAGTGCGTACGCCGTTGCGGTCACCCAGGTAGATGTTGTCCCCCATTCCGATCTCGTCGCCGTAGTAGAACACGGGCGTGCCCGGCATGGAGAACAGCAGGCTGTTCATCAGCTCGATGCGCCGCCTGTTGCATCCCATCAGCGGCGCCAGCCTGCGGCGTATCCCGAGATTCACGCGAGCGCGCGGGTCTTGGGCGTAGACCCGGTACATGAAGTCCCGGTCCTCGTCGGTCACCATCTCGAGTGTGAGCTCGTCGTGATTGCGCAGGAAGACCGCCCACTGACAGCTGTCCGGAATCGGCGGAGTCTGTTCCAGGATATCCACTATGGGAAAACGGTCTTCCATTTGGATGGCCATGAACAACCTGGGCATGAGAGGGAAGTGGAATGCCATATGGCATTCATCGCCGCCCCCGAAATAGGTGACCGCATCGTCGGGCCATTGATTGGCTTCCGCGAGCAACATGCGATCGGAGTACTTCTGATCGGCATGTTTGCGCAGCTCCTTGAGGAACGCGTGCGTTTCGGGCAGGTTCTCGCAGTTGGTGCCCTCTCTCTCGTATAGGTACGGAACCGCGTCGAGCCTGAGCCCGTCCACTCCCAAATCGAACCAGAAATCCATGGCCTGAATGACGGCACGCCGCACCGCGCGGTTGTCGAAATTCAGATCGGGCTGATGGGAGTAGAAGCGGTGCCAATAATAGGACTCCGCCACGTGGTCCCATGCCCAGTTCGACTGCTCGAAATCCTTGAAGATGATTCGCGCATCCTTGTACTTGTCCGGTTTGTCACTCCACACGTAGAAATCGCGGTGTTTGCTGCCGGCAGGTGCGCGACGGGCCCGCTGGAACCAGGCGTGTTGATCGGATGTGTGGTTGATGACCAACTCGGTGATGACCTTGAGTCCACGCCGGTGCGCCTCTCTGAGGAAGGTCTTGAAATCTCTCAACGTGCCGTAGTCGGGATGGATGTCACGGTAGTCGGCTATGTCATATCCGTCATCCCTGAGCGGCGACGGGTAAAACGGCTGCAGCCACAGGACGGTGACGCCGAGATCCTCGAGATAGTCCAGCTTGGAGGTCAGCCCTCGAAAATCCCCTATCCCATCTCGGTTGCTGTCGTGGAACGCCCGTACGTGCACCTGGTAGATGATTGCATCCTTGTACCACAAGGATTCGCTGCTCATACCTACTCCTTCTCGATCGTCAGCGCTCTACGAGGAATACATGGGCGACTCGCTCGGCCGGATCGAGTTGAACGAAGTTGCTGCTGCCGCGCCACGTGTGGCTCTCGCCGGTGAGCAAGTCGCGGACCCGATACTCGTCCTCGCGCCCGAGGCTGAGTTCTGCGACCGGAACCTGGACGATCCCCGCTTGCACATGGTGAGGATCCAGGTTCACGGCAATCAGAAGATCGTTGCCCCAGGCGGTCCGGCTGTAGAACAGGATCTGTTCGTTGTCTGAATCGTGAAACCCCAGGTTGCCCTGCGTCTGAAAGGCCGGGTTCTCGCGGCGAATGCGGTTGATGAGACGAATGTCGTCGTTGATATTGCCGGGCGCCTCCCAATCGCGGACCTTGATCTCGTATTTCTCGGAGTTCAAGTATTCCTCGCTGCCCGGCTCCCGAGGCTCGTTCTCGCACAGCTCGTATCCGCTGTAGATGCCGTACAATGGCGACAGTGTAGCCGCGAGGAGCAGCCGGACCCGAAACGCGGGGCGCCCCCCCTCCTGCAAGTATGCGTGCAGAATGTCAGGCGTGTTGGTGAACAGGTTGCCACGGAAGTACTTGACGAGCTCGGTGTTGTGCAGTTCGGTGAACAGCTCGCTCAGCTCGAAGCTATCGTTCTTCCAGGTGAAGTGCGTGTAGGACTGTGTAAACCCCAGCTTGGCGAGCCCCCACATCCGCTTGGGGCGCGTGAACGCCTCCGAGAGGAACACCACCTCGGGAAATCGCTCCTTGATGCCGGCGAGCATCCATTCCCAGAAGGCGAACGGCTTGGTGTGAGGATTGTCGACCCTGAAGGTCTTTACTCCGCGCGCGATCCAGAATTCCATGATCTCCTTGCACGCACGCCACAGGTTTTCCCTGTCGCCGCACCAGAAGTCGAGCGGGTAGATGTCCTGGTATTTCTTGGGAGGGTTTTCGGCGTACATGATAGTGCCGTCGGGCCGCCACACGAACCAGTCGGGGTGCTCCTGGACCCAGGGATGGTCGGGAGAGCATTGTAGGGCGTAGTCCAACGCGACCTCCATGCCCAGGTCTTGCGCCGCTCTCACGAAGCGCTCGAAGTCCTCGATCGTTCCGAGCTCCGGCGCCAACGCCGTGTGGCCGCCCTCCTCGGACCCGATAGCCCAGGGGCTCCCGGGATCGCCGGGTTCCGCGGTCAGCGAGTTGTTGCGTCCTTTGCGGAAGCTGCGGCCTATGGGATGTATGGGTGGCAGATAAACCACATCGAAACCGAGGTCCGCTATTCTGGGGAGGCTCCGCTCGGCGTCTCTGAACGTGCCGGGCCTATCCGGATCGCCAGTGCACGATCTGGGAAACATCTCGTACCAGCCGGCGAAGTGGGCGGCGCCCCGGTCCACCACTATCTCGAATTCACACTCGAGTGTCGTGACCTCCGCCGGCTCCACCACACGGTCCATGAGTGCCAAGAGCTCGGGGGACAACGCCAATGCTATCCGTCTCTTTTTGGCTGTCCGCGTGTTTCCCAGGAGTTTCGCCGCAGCGGTCAACTCCGTTCTGTCTTCGGGAGTCGCATTTGCCGCGGCTCGCTCGATCAGCTCGCCCCCCTCCAACAACTCGACCCGGACATCGAGGCCTGCATCCGCCTTCTTCTGAAGCGCATCGCGCCAGGTTCCGAAGTGGTCCGTCCACCCATCCACAGTGAAGCGCCATCGGCCTATCTCATCGAGAGGAAACCCGGCGTACCAACGATCGCTGTCGAAGTGGTAGCGCATGGGCAAAGCGCGCCATGTGCGGAACCGCGGCCCCTGGTAGCGCACCCGTGCCTTGAGCAGAGCGTGGCCGTCACGATAGATGTCAGCACCAACATTGCACATTTCGCCGACGGTCAACTTCACGGGGAAGCGTCCGCCGTCGAGTGTGGGCTCTACGTGCTCGATGACCAGTTTGCGGCCGTGCGTGCTTTCGTCGAGTGGATTCACTTGATTTGGTCAGACAGTGGGAGGTTCGTCCTCGAATGCCTCGCCGCGCATTGCCGGGATATAGAAGTCGCGAGCGTAAGTCTGCACCATACGCCTGGCCGTGAAGTGCCTGCCGGCGACGGATAGCGCATTCTTCATCCGCTGGAGCCAACCGACCGGGATATCCCGCATGTCACGCTCGTAGTACATAGGAACTACGTCTTCTTCCAACAATCTGTAGAGGTGCTCCGCATCCCAAGCATCTGCGTCCTCGCCGTCGGGCACCTCCGGTATCGACCAGCCATTCTGGCCGGTGTACCCCTCCGCCCACCATCCGTCGGGAGTGCCGAGCTGCGGTACGGCGTTCAACGCCGCCTTCATACCGCTGGTGCCGCACGCCTCCATGGGTACGCGCGGCAGGTTGAGCCACACGTCGACTCCCTCGACCAAGCGGTGCGCGATGTGCATGTCGTAATCCTCGAGGAACGCGATCCTTCCCTCGAACTGAGAATCTCGCGCATAACCGTGGATTTGTTGCAAGATGCGCTTGCCCTCCTCGTCGGCGGGGTGTGCCTTTCCGGCGAAGATGAGCTGCACCGGCCGCCAATAGTCCGTCAGCAGTTTGCGCAGTCGCTCGGCGTCGCGGAACAAGAGATTGGCGCGCTTGTAGGTGGCGAACCTGCGTGCGAACCCGATGGTCAGCTTCTCCGGATTGAGCAGTGTCCCTGCGCTCACCACCTGCGACGCCTCGGTCCAGGAATCACGCCAGCGGCTCCGAGCTTCGTCGTCTATGAAGTTCAGAAGCCGTTGCTTCGAATGATTGTGGACCCGCCACAGCCGTTCATCGTCGATGGAGAGGACCCGGTCCCACAGGTCGGGCTCGTCGATGCGCCATCCCCAGTCGGAGCCGAGATGCTCGTCCAGAAGATTCATGAGCTGGTTGGACATCCAGGTGGCCAGGTGCACGCCGTTGGTAACGTGGCTGATCGGCACCTGCTCCGTCTCCAGGTTTGGCCAGAGCGATTCCCACATCCTGCGCGACGTCGCTCCGTGTCTGCGCGCGACACCATTGACCCGACTGGACAGGCGGATCGCGGTCGCGGTCATGTGAAACCGGCCGTGGTCGGCCTCCGGATGGCGACCCAGCTCAAAGAACTGCTCTCGGGTCGCGTTCATCTCATCCCAGACCGGCCCGGTACAGTGCTCCACCTGCTGGACGTTGAAGGTATCGTGACCGGCCGCGACGGGTGTGTGTGTGGTGAACACACTCGTTGCGCGCACCTCCCGCACGGCATCCTGGAACGATAGGCCGGCGGCAGCCTTCTCGCGCACACGCTCTACGGGCATGAATGCGGCGTGCCCCTCGTTGGCATGCCATACAGAGGGATGGATGCCGAGCGCCCTGAGCACTCTCACTCCCCCCACTCCCAGGATCCACTCCTGTCGCAGCCGAAGCTCGGGACCGCCCGCATACAGTTTGTGCAGTAGGTGACGGTCGTCGGGGTGGTTCTCCTCCAAATTGGTGTCGAGCAGATAGATCGCGACGCGCCCCACCATCATGAGCCATGCGCCAACGTGTATCTGGCGTCCGTCAGCGGTCAGTTTGGCCAGGAACGGTTCACCGCCGGAGCTGCGAAGCGGCTTTATCGCCGTGACCCTGGTGTCGAACTTGTCGTCGCCGTCTTCTTGCCAACCATCCGGGCGCAGCCGCTGATCGAAATAGCCGCGCCTGTAGAACGGCCCCACCGCCACCAGCGGTAAACCGAGATCTGAGGAAGCCTTGCAATGATCGCCCGCCAGGATACCCAGACCGCCGGAGTATATCGGCACGGAACTGTGCAGTCCGTATTCTGCGGAAAAGTATGCAACCGGCCCGGCATCGAGCCCGGGAAACGACTCCGTGAACCAGGTGCCCGCGTCGCTGCGCTCGCGTTCCAGCTCAACTGTCACTTCATCGAATCTTCTGAGGAAATCAGGGTCCCTGGCGCACTGTTCGAGGCGCTCGGTCTTCACCTTCTGCAGCAGGGCCATCGGATTGTGGCGCGACAGCCGCCACACGGTCGGATCTATCGTCCCAAAGAGATGGCGGGCCTTCCGGTTCCAGCTCCAAGATAGGTTGGTTGCGATGTCTGCTAGGGCGGCGATGCTGTCCGGCAGCTCCAGGACAACCAATCGCTCGTGATCCTGAGAGTCTCTCTGTGGCATAGGTTAGGAATTAAGCGGTGGTACGGATCGTTCGGTAGATGTTGATTGAAACGGAAACGGATTCGAGCCGGATGAAGGTCACAACCGGCAACATGCATAGATCCATAAGACCCTGACACCCGATGGACCGTTCGACAGCGGCAGTGCCGTCAGCCGCAAACACTACCACGGCGGCCGGGCAGCGTGCATCTTTCCTGCTTGGATTTCCGTAAGGGCGACAACGAATTGCGCTCTCGAATATCGAGGAGTTCAAATGAACGAGAATGGCTTGAAGAAAGACGGCAAGCGTAAGAAACCCATGAACACCTTCCTGTTTGGGCTGATAACCGGCGTTGTCGTCACCATTTTCGTTCCAATGCTGCTTCGGCCTTACCTTCCGCGATCGCTCTTCGGTGCCGACAATACTCTACAGGGCGTAGTTCGCGCCAAACAGTCTGAGGTCGACAAGGTCCTGCTCACGATTCCCACCGACGAGGGAACCATGCTCGCCACATTCACCGAGAATGTGGCTGAAATGAACCTCATGATCGAGGAAGGCGATTCCATCGCTCTCGCACTGGACTCCTACGAGCCATTCCCACAGAACCCGGCAATCGCTCGTGTGCGCTCGGTGGCGCAGACCGGTTCAAGACCGCCTCAGGCGAGAACAACCGCCGCCACGGAATCGGCACCGGCCGACACGGGCGTCGCCGAAGATTCAACACAGATAGACACATCCGCTGCTTCGCAGGATTCGGCCGCGGAGGTACCGGATACCACCGGCACGAGTGGTTAGCCGCAGCGAATAAGGCCGCCGGTCTCCGAACAGCCGAATCGCGGCGCCGCTGGACACTCTCGAAGAAGCACGCCATACTTCGCCGGAGCTATGACAGATTGTATCCCGCCGGCATGCTAGCGGCGGTGCCGCGGCCCAAATTCAGAACACCCGATTCAAGCGACGCTCTTCGAACCGAGACCATGACACACGACGACAGGCTCACCGATGTCGACTCCAGGAGTCTCGCATTTGTCGAGGCTCTCTATGCCGACTATCTCGAGGACCCCGATTCGGTTTCCCCCGCCTGGCGAGACCGTTTCGCTGAAGAAACCCGCACATCCGGTGTCTCACGCGGCATCGGGCGCGGCCCCTCGTTCCGGACCTCCAGCATCTTCAACCCCACCTGCCAGGGAGGAGCTTGCGCCATCTGGCAGACCTCTGCTCTACAGGAGCGTGTGATAAGACTGGTTCACGCGTACCGGGTCAGGGGGCACATGGTCGCAAGGACCGACCCCCTCGGTCGCCCTCGTTGGCGCCCTCCGGAGCTCGACCTCGATTATCACGGTCTCAGTGAGGCTGACCTGGAACGCACCTTCACCGAGAGCACCGCATCAGGCGGACGCGAGGAACACTCACTCAGGACCACTTGGGAGCTGCTCCAGGAAACCTACTGCCGGTCGATCGGCGTCCAGTTCATGCACATATCCGATCAGTCGGTTCGCAACTGGCTCCAAGTGCGCATGGAGGGCACACGCAATCGGTTGACCTTGTCGCGTGACGAGCAGCTCGAGATCCTGACCGAGCTATCCGACGCGGTCATATTCGAGGAATTCATTCAGAAGAAGTACATCGGGGCCAAGAGGTTCTCGCTGGAGGGTGCGGAAAGCCTGATTCCCCTGCTCACACTCGTGATCGAGAAAGCCGGCGACGATCAGCTCGACGAGCTTGTTCTGGGCATGGCCCATCGCGGTCGCCTGAACGTCTTGGCCAACGTCATTGGCAAGAGCCCGCATGCGATCTTCCGCGAATTCGAAGACGTTGAGGGCGAGATCCCTGCCGGAGGCGGAGACGTCAAGTATCACCTCGGCTATACGTCGCGACGCACCACTCGCTCGGGTCACCTGGTTCACATCTCTCTGTGCTTCAACCCCAGTCACCTGGAATTCGTGAACCCGGTGGTCCAGGGCCGTCTCCGTGCAAAACAGGACCGTGTCGGAGACTCCAAGGGCGATCGAGGCATGGCCGTCCTGATACACGGAGACGCAGCGATGGCCGGACAGGGTATCGTGCAGGAAACGCTCAACATGAGTCAACTGCCGGGGTATTTCACCGGCGGCACCCTGCACGTGGTGGTGAACAACCAGATCGGCTTTACCACTTTTCCCCGGGAGAGCCGCTCCAGCGCCTACGCCACCGGAGTCGCCCAGATGCTGCAGATTCCGATCTTCCACGTCAACGGTGAGGACCCCGAGGCCGTGGCCCAGGTCGTCCGGCTCGCCATGGATTTTCGCAAGACTTTTCGACGCGACGTGGTCATCGACATGTATTGTTACCGGAGGTACGGACACAACGAGGCGGACGAACCCGCGTTCACGCACCCGGAGATGTACGAGGCGATTCGCAAGCGCAAGTCTGTCAGAGAAGGTTACCTGGACCATCTGCTGGCGTTGGGTGGTGTGACGCGCGAGGAAGCCGACGAGATCGCCAAGCAAAGACGCGAGCGCCTCGAAACCGACCTCTCGATAGCACGCAGTAAGAAGTACGCGCACCGCGTCGATGTGTTGAGCGGAGGGTGGCGGAAGATGCAGGCGGATTGCGGAGAGCAGGCCGGCGAGGAAAGGGCCGCCGTCAGCATCGAGCACCTGCGCGGCCTTCTTCGCGGGCTCACCGACCTGCCCGATGGATTCGACCCGCACCCCAAGCTCAACCGTTTCCTCGAGAGCCGGCGCAAGATGGCCGCAGGCGAATCTCCGCTCGACTGGGCGGCGGCGGAGGCGCTGGCATTCGCGTCGCTCGTGGAGTCAGGACACCCGATTCGGTTCTCCGGACAGGACAGCCCGCGCGGCACCTTCTCACATCGCCATGCCATCCTGCACGACCGGCGCGACGGTACACCCTATTGCGCATTGCAGCATGTGTCGGAGGGACAGGCACGGTTCGAGATTCTCAATTCCCCGCTCTCGGAAGCAGGCGCCCTGGGATTTGAGTACGGCTACAGCAACGAGCTCCCCGAAGGTCTGGTAATCTGGGAGGCTCAGTTCGGGGATTTCGTGAACGCCGCGCAGGTCATCATCGACCAGTTCCTATCCAGCGGCGAGGACAAGTGGCGGCTTCGCAGCGGCCTCGTACTGCTCCTGCCGCACGGTTTCGAGGGACAAGGTCCCGAGCACAGCAGCGCCAGGCCGGAGCGTTTCCTGCAACTCTGCGCCGAAGACAACATGCAGGTAGTGGTGCCGACTACGCCGGCGCAGTATTTCCGCCTGTTCCGCTGCCAGGTAAAAAGGCCGTGGCGCAAGCCGCTCGTCGTAATGACGCCCAAGAGCCTGTTGCGCCACACGGCGTCGGTGTCTTCCTTGGAGGATCTGGCAGACGGCGGCTTCCGGAGGATCATAAGCGACGAAAATCCCACCGGCGGAGTGAAGAGAATCCTCCTCTGCACTGGAAAGGTCTACTACGACCTATCCGCTTATCGCGAAGAGCACTCGCGCGGAGACGTGGCGATCTTGCGGCTCGAGCAGCTATATCCCCTCTCGCCCGAGACTGTCGAGGCTGAACTGGCCGCATACCCCGATGACGTCCCTCTGATATGGGTTCAGGAGGAACCGGAGAACATGGGCGCATGGGGGTTTTTGCTTCGAGTGCTTTGCCGGAACCTGACCCGAGGTAGATCTTTCACGAACGTCTCGCGGAAAGCTTCCGCCAGCCCGGCGACCGGATCGACAACCATGCACCGGATCGAGCAGAAGCAACTGGTGGACATGGCCTTCAACGGGCCTGTGCAGGACATGCGCGTCGCAGACGCCGCGAAAGGAGAAGAATCGTGAGCATCGTGGACGTAACGGTACCTGCCGTTGGAGAATCCATAACGGAGGTCGTCGTCAGCAGCTGGGATGTGGCCGAAGGCGGAGCGGTAGCTCAGGATCAGACGATAGCCACACTCGAAACAGACAAGGTTACCGTGGATCTTCCGGCGCCGGAAAACGGCGCGCTCAAGGAGATACTTGTCGGCGAAGGCGAGACGGCCGCCGTGGGCGCGGTGCTGGCCCGTATCGAGGTCGGCGCCGCGGGAACGGCCGCGGCTCCGGAGCAAGAACCAGTTGGCGAGGAAGCCGACTCGGAAGCAAGGAGTAGGGCAACCATCCAAGAGCAGCCGGCCGAGCCGAAACCGCCGCCTGCTGGTCCCGCACCCGGGGGGGACGCCCGGGTAATGCCTGCAGCGTCGCGGTTACTCGCCGAGCACGGAATCGAGGCGGCCAGAGTCCCCGCCTCCGGTCCCGGTGGACGCCTCCTCAAAGAGGATGTGAAACGCTATCTGGAGCGAGAGCAAGCCGAGGCTTCGGAGGGCCCGAAGCCGGATACCGCGGCCGCGCCGGCCAAGCAGCCCAGCCCCGCTCCTCCAGTTGCGACCGAGCCGTTGGCAAAACGTGAAGAGGAGGTTGTGCCCATGACACCGCTGCGCAAACGCGTGGCGAAACGTCTCGTCGAGTCGCAGCAGACCGCCGCATTGCTGACCACCTTCAACGAAATCGACATGAGCGAGGTGGTCCGGCTTCGCAAGGAACACCAGGACCTCTTCCAGAACACGCACGGCATCAAGCTGGGTTTCATGTCCTTCTTCGTGAAAGCGAGCGTCGAGGCGCTCAAGGCCGTACCGGGGGTAAATGCGGAGGTCCGCGATCAGTCCATCGTGTATAGGAACTACTATGACATCGGTATCGCCGTGGGCGGCGGCCGCGGGCTGGTGGTACCCGTCATCCGCAACGCGGAGCGGCTCAGCTTCGCTCAGATCGAGGTCACCATCGCAGACTTCGCACAACGGGCGCAGGACAACCGCATCGAGCTCGACGAGTTACAGGGCGGCACCTTCACGATCAGCAACGGTGGGATCTTCGGATCCCTCCTGTCGACACCGATAGTCAATCCGCCGCAGAGCGGGGTGCTGGGCCTGCACACAATTCAAGAGCGGCCGGTGGTGCGGGGCGGAGAGATCGTTATCCGGCCCATGATGTACGTGGCGCTGACCTACGACCACCGCCTAGTGGACGGCCGGGAAGCGGTGACCTTTTTGAAGCGAATCAAGACGAGCGTCGAACAACCGGCGCGGATTCTCTTGGAGGTTTGAAGTCATGCCCAAAGCGAGTTTTGACCTGGTGGTTATCGGTGGCGGGCCCGGCGGTTACGTGGCTGCGCTCCGCGCGGCTCAACTGGGGCTCGACACGGCGGTGATCGACGAGAGACCCACCTTCGGAGGAACCTGTCTCAACGTGGGCTGCATTCCGAGCAAGACCTTGCTCGAGTCGAGCCACCGCTTCGCGGAGACCCGAGATGGACTGTCGGAACACGGTGTGATCGCGGACCAGGTAGAACTCGACCTGAAGGTCATGATGAAGCGGAAGGACAAAATCGTCGCGCGCATAACCAAAGGGGTCGCCGCCCTCCTCTGGAAGTCGAAAGTCAAAACCTACACCGGACGCGCGCGGATCGCGGGATCCGGCCGGGTTTCGGTTACAGGAAAGAAGGAAAAACACGATCTGGCCGCCGAGCACATAATCATCGCTACCGGCAGCGTGCCGGCCTCGCTGCCGGGCATCGAGTTCGACGGTGAACGAATCGGCACCAGCACCGACGCGCTTGCATACGAGGAGGTTCCCAAGCACGTGGTCGTCATCGGGGCGGGCGCTATCGGCCTCGAGCTCGGTTCCGTCTGGAGCCGCCTCGGTGCCAAGGTCACCGTGCTCGAATACCTCGACCGCATCCTCCCGGGAATGGATCTGGAAACCGCCAACGCGGCACAGAAGGCTTTCGAATCTCAGGGGCTGGCGATCGAGCTCGGAGCGCGGGTTACGGGAGTGAACCGAACCAAAACCGGGTGCACCGTGAATGCGGAAGACAGGTCGAACCTGCGATGCAGCCACGTGCTGGTGGCGGTCGGCAGAAAGCCCTACACTGAGGGGCTCGGCCTGGACACAGTCGGCATCGAGCCCGACGAGCGCGGCAGGATCCCCGTGGACGAACACTTCAACACGTCGGCCGAAGGCATCTACGCAATCGGTGACGTCATCAGGGGCCCCATGCTGGCGCACAAGGCGTCCGACGAGGGCGTAGCCTGCGTCGAGCGCATCGTGACCGGCTACGGACACGTCGACTACGACGCCATCCCCAACATCGTTTACACGTGGCCCGAGGTGGCCGGCGTGGGTAGAAGCGAAGAGGAATTGAAGGAAGCTGACGTTCCCTACCTTAAGGGCACATTTCCGTTCCTTGCCAACGGCCGTGCCCAGGCGCTGGGCGACACCACCGGGCAGGTCAAGATCCTCGCCCACGAGGCGACCGACCGCGTGCTCGGCGTCCACATAATCGGCCCGCAGGCCGGTGACCTCATAGCCGAGGCGGCCGTGGCAATCGAGTTCGGCGCCAGCTCGGAGGATCTGGCCAGGGCGTGCCACGCACATCCCACGCTGGCCGAATCGATGAAGGAAGCGGCACTCGCGGTGGACAAACGGGCGCTGCACATCTGATAAATCGTACCGGGAAGGAATCAATACAATACCATGGAGTTCGAGACCGATTCTCACGGTGCAACAGATGTCGGCAGGGTTCGCGACGCCAATGAGGACCAGTATCTCATCGCCGATCTCACCAAATCGATGCTGATCCAGCAGACCTCTCTGTCGCACGATGACGGGCACCGGCTGTACGGCGGATCCCGCGGCCACCTGTATGTGGTTGCCGACGGTATGGGAGGGCACCGTGCCGGAGATGTGGCCAGCGGAGTGGCGGTAGACACTCTGGCAAGCTATTTCGTCGCGATGATTCCTTGGTTCCTTCAGGCGGAGACCGACAGCGTGGATGAGCTCAAGGACGAATTGGCACGGGCGCTGCAAAAATGCCAGGCAGCGGTGCGAGCCAGGGCTAAGGACAAGAATCAGACGGGCGCGCGCCGCATGGGAACCACGTTGACGATGGCTTACCTGGTTTCCAGGGAGTTGTTTGTAGTGCACGTCGGCGACAGTCGCTGCTACATGTTGCGCGGCTCGGAGTTGCATCAGCTCACTACCGACCACACCGTAGCCCAACAAATGGTCGAGCGAGGCATCATAGAGCCCGAGGACGCGGGCAAGACACCGTTCAGGAGCTCGCTGTCGCAGGTGGTCGGCGGCGACGAAGCGGAGATTCAACCCGACGTACATCGTGCAAGCGTTGCTCCGGGCGATATCATCCTGTTATGTACGGACGGGTTGACCCGCGAGGTATCCGAAGCCGACATAGCCGCGATTTTGTCCGACGACGATTCCGCGGAAGAGATGTGTACCAAGTTGATAGACGCGGCGAATCAGGCCGGGGGCACAGACAATATCACGGTTGTCGTCAGTCGCGTGCTCGAGGAGGCCTGACAGGTGTTCGAGTTGCTTGTTCTGTCCAGGAGGTCGGAAGATGTCCATCACGGTTGATGCAGCAGGCCAGAGCGACGTTGGGAAAGTCCGCGAGAAGAACGAGGACCAGTTCCTGGTTGCGGAGCTGGACAAGTCGATGTCGATAAAGACTACCACACTTCCGGCCGAGAGCAGAGCGCAGCTCGTAGACGCGATGAGGGGTTACCTGTTCCTGGTCGCCGACGGAATGGGAGGACACACCGAAGGTGACGTAGCGAGCGAGCTGGCAACGTTCACGGTAGTGCGTTACGTACTCGGAACTCTGCCCTGGTTTCACGGAGTTGCGGGCAGGCGACAAGAGGATGTTGCGGCCGACCTGGTTCGCGCGCTCGAGAAGTGCGAGTCCGAGGTGCAAGCCGCCGCGGCAAGTGATAAGGAGCCGCTGCCGATGGGTACGACGCTAACCATGGCCTATTTGAGCTACCCGAATCTCTTCGTTGTCAACGTGGGCGACAGCAGATGCTACTTGCTGCGGGGCTCGGAACTCCACCAGATCACGGTTGACCAAACAGCGGCTCAGGAGCTGCAAGAACGACGCTTACTCGGCCATGACGAAGCAGCGGATTCCGCCGCTGGTAGCGTTCTCTCGCAGGCCATAGGGGGAGCGGAGCACGGAGTGGACCCGGATGCGTACCTGGTCAAGGTAGAACCCGGAGACACGGTGCTCCTTTGCACCGACGGACTCAGCGACCAACTGCCCGACCCGAGAATCGCCGAGATTCTGGGAACCGGCTACGCCTCCGACGAAACGTGCGCCAATCTCGTGTCGGCGGCGAACGACGCCGGCGGGGCGGACAACGTCACCGCCGTGGTGGTGCGAGTGTTGGAGATGGGCACGTGAAGTGTATCGGTAAAGGGCCTTGATTCTGGCGCGACTTCGCCAACGACCTCAGCCTCTGCCCGCAACGAATAAACAGATAATTGACAGGCGAGTGTTTGGCCTCACCGCCGCGCCAAACACCGCCTCCCACATCTTCCGCCGCACGACATCGTCACCCTAAGGCATTGCTCAGGAATACCCCGAGGGCCTATTGAGGTTCTCCTCCATATGAATGCTGGACACCACGAGCCACATTGATGATCAACTCATGATTTCACATGCCCCCAGTGTCTCGTGCGAGTTCTTCTGCTCCCTACTACTCGCTCCGCTGGCAAAACGTTAGAGGGATACGAACCGATTCTCCGAATGGACGACTCCGTATGAACTGGCACACCTGGCTACCGTGGCGCAAAGCCATCACGAAGTTGGCCCGCTCACAGGGCTTCATCGACCCGATCGCGGTCTATTCCAGATTCCAGCGCTTTCTGCAACCGTCCGAGGTGGCTGAGCCCATTGAGTTGATTCGCGCGGGAGTGATTCTACAGGCCCGCGGACTCATCAATACGCGGGCCATACAGCACAACCTCGACTGGGTCTGGCCCTATTGGATCTCTCGGCAGTTCAATCCGCGCGACATCTCGTTCATACCGCGGGGCTTTTCCTTCACGCACGTGAACCTCACCCATCGGAACTGGACGGCCGTCGGGATGCCCGACTGCGCCCAGATGCCGTTGGTCGATCCGCGCGGGCTGCTGACGCCGCTCTTTGACGGTTGGTCGCTCGACGCCTGGATCGTGCAGGCGGACGGGCCACCGCTGCTGCCGTCGGTCGCGGATGAAGCATCGCAACGCATGGTTCACGGCGACACTCTTGGCGTCGAGACCACGACACAGCGCGACGGGCTGGCACTGCGCAGCAAGGCGGATGTGGTCCAGGCGAACGGGGTACCGACCTGCCGGCTGGACGTAGAGGGCCTATCGCCCCACGAGGCGTGGCTGGTGCTGTCGGTGCGCCCGGTCAACACCGAAGGGATCGCCTTCGTCGATAGCATCGAAGTCGAGCCGAGCGAGACGGGCTCGGCGTTGCGCATTAACGGAGAAGACGTCATTCGGCTGCGCGACGAACCGGATCGCGTGGCCATGTCGAGCTACTGGCAAGGAGATGTGTTCCGGGACCTCCCGCAGGCGGCTGGTCGGAGCTCAATAGAATGTGATGTCGGCCTGGCGACAGCCGCAGCGGTGTACCCAATGCAACCCGGAAGCTCCACGAGCGTGGCCGCTGAGGTCCCGCTGACCGGCCCCAGCGCCCACCCCGAGCCGGGATTGAAGCGTCGTCGCGCGCCTCGAGCCTCGGCCGGAGAGCGCCTCACTACCTGGGAAGAGGCGCTCGATGGTACCTGCGCGATTCAGGTACCGGACGAGCAGATCGAGTTTCTGTTCCGCAACGCATTACGTAACCTGGTGCTGTTCTCACCGGACGAGGTATATCCGGGCCCGTTCAGCTCGAAGCGATTCTGGTTCAGGGATGCCGCCTTCATAGTCAACGCAATGTGCACCGTCGGGTTGACGGAACGCGCCGATCGTGTGTTGCACCATTATCCTCAGCGGCAACAGTTGAACGGGTTCTTCCGGTCGCAAGAGGGTGAGTGGGATGCCAACGGTCAGGCAATCTGGGTGCTGGATCGGTTTCGCTCTTTGACCGGACGAGACCTGTCCGACGAGCTGACCCAAGCCGTGAAGAAGGGCGTGCGCTGGATACGACGCAAACGGCTGCCGGACTCCGCGAAGGAGGTCCACGCCGGTCTACTGCCGCCGGGATTCAGTGCGGAGCACCTGGGTCCCAACGACTACTTCTATTGGGACGACTTCTGGTCGGCCGCGGGCTTGAGAGCAGGTGCTCGTCTTCTAGATCGCGTCGGAGAAACCGCCGAAGCTGATGCCGCCGCTGAGGATGCCGAAGCCCTGTTACGTGCGGTGGACCGGAGCCTCCATAGAACCGCGGGCTTACGCCGCTATCCGGGTGTGCCGGCTTCGCCCTACCGGCGCATGGACGCAGGCGCGATAGGTTCACTTGCGGCGAGCTATCCCACCCAGGTATGGAGCGAGCGCGACCCACGCATGCTTGCCACCGCCGAGTACATCCTCGCCAACTGCACGGTGGCGGGGGGCTTCTTCCAGGACGTAATTCACTCCGGTGTCAACGCTTATCTCACGTTGCATCTCGCGGAAGTGTTTCTGCGCGCGGGGGACCGGCGGCACGAGGAACTGGTTCGTACGCTGGCCGGACTCGCCTCACCCACCGGAAACTGGCCCGAAGCGATTCACCCACGCACTCGAGGCGGCTGCATGGGCGACGGGCAGCACATCTGGGCTGCATCCGAATGGGTCCTGATGATGCGGAACTGGTTCGTTCGCGAGGAGAACGACCGTCTCATTCTGTTGAGCGGCGTGCCAGACGATTGGGTCAGCGCCGATACGCCGCTGAGGTTCGGACCCACGGAGACGCCGTACGGCCCCATCACTGTGAACGTGACCGCGGACGGCGAAGAGGCGCAGGTGCATTGGGAGGCCGAGTGGAGAAACGAGGCCCCGCCTGTAGAGTTACGCCTGGGCCATGCCTCGGAAACGGTGCCTGGCGAACAGCACCACGCTCGGATCTCTCGCGTCGCCCATACCGGAATCGAGTCATGAACATCGCGATGTTCTCCAACCTTTACCTGCCCCTCGTGGGAGGTGTGCCCTACTCCATCGCTACTTTCAAGCGGGAATTCGAGCAGATGGGCCACAAGGTTTTGGTGGTGACACCGGAGCTGGACGAACCGAGAGACGACCCCGATGTCGTTGAGGTTCCCGCCGTTCAAAATTTCAACGGCAGCGACTTCCCTATGGCGGTACCGGTTCCCGGGTACCTCTCCAAAACGCTCGAGGAATTCTCTCCGGACCTCGTGCACACACACCATCCGTTCCTCCTCGGTGACACGGCGCTCCGCACAGCCATCTCACGCGACCGCCCCTTGGTATTCACATATCACACGATGTGGGAACACTACCTTCACTACGCCCCGGCCGATTCGCCGGCCATGCAGGAGTTCGTGAAGCAGATGGCAGCAGCTTACTGCGACTTGTGTGACCACGTTATCACCCCGAGCGAGAGCATAGCAGAAATCTTGCGCGAGAGAGGCGTGACTACGCCGATCACGGCGCTGCCCACGGGGATAGAGACGGACCGATTCAGAAACGGCGACGCCGGCGAAGGTCGCCGCCGCCTGGGAATCCCCGCAGACGCACCAGTGGCAGGCTACATCGGCCGGCTCGGTCCGGAGAAGAACCTCGGTGTCGTCGCCGACGCACTCATCGAGTTCTGTCGGCGCCGACCGTCGGCACGAGCGCTGGTCGTGGGCTACGGTGAGGACACGAAACGAATCCGAGGTGCTTTCGAGGACGCTGGCCTGGCCGATCGTTTGTACATGCCCGGAACCCTTAGTGGCCAGGAACTGATAGACGCGTATCATGCCCTGGACGTTTTCGTCTTCGCCTCCAGGAGCGAGACGCAGGGCCTCGTCCTGGCCGAAGCAATGGCCGCCGGCCGGCCGGTAGTGGCTGTCGACGCAGCCGGCGCCCGCGACGTCGTTCGAGACGGGGAGAATGGCCACCTAATCCCCAGCGAGGACCCAACCGCGCTGGCGGACGCGATCTTGGCCGTCATCGAGCAACACGAAACAGACCTCACCGCTATGCAGAAGGTGGCAGTCGCGACGGCCGAGGAGCTTTCGAGCTCGGCCTGTGCCGCTCGAGCCGTCGAGCTGTACAACGAGGTGCTCCGTCACACCATCAAGGATCGGACGGCGGCTGAGAGCGCCTGGGCCCGGTCATTGCGAGTCCTCGAGGCCGAATGGAATCTTTGGCGCGGCCGTGTCGAGGCCGCGGCCGCGGCCGCCAAAGCGGCCGAGGAGCAGAGCCAATAGGGAAGATCTGACTCAACGCAGCTGCCCGAGTCTTGCCTTTGCCTCCTCGTAGCCCACGTCGATCAGCTTCTCGACCTGGGACGTATCGAACATGCTGAACTCCGAGAGGTCCGGCCTCAAGACCAGATCGGCCTCTTCAACCTGCAGGTCCGTTGCGGCCTTGAGGGCGAAGAGGAACGAGTTGACCAGCACCTCGACTATGTTGTCGGGTTTCTCCCTCGGCGTGGTGCTCAACTGAGCACCGACCAACAAATCGGCGCCCATTTCTCGGAGCGGGGTCAATGGAACGTTTTCCACTACTCCCCCATCCACCAGCAACCGTCCGTCGATCTCGACCGGCTCGAACACTCCGGGGATGCAAGAACTCGCCATCACCGCGTCCGCAACACTTCCCTTGGTGAGGACGACCTTCTCTCCATTGGCTATGTCGGTCGCCACCACGGCAACCGGTATGGCGGCTTCCTCCAACCGGACATAGCCAATCGAATCGGTGAGCAGAGCCCCGAGCTTCTCGTTGGAGAGCAACGCGTACTTGGAGAGGGAAATCCGGTACACGTCCAGCCACTTGAGGTCGTGAACCATGTCCTTGATTTCCTCCCACGTTCGCCCGAACGCGTGCAACGCCGCCACGAAGGCGCCGATGCTGGTACCCGTGACCATGTCGACCGTTATGTCATACTCGTCCAGGGCCCTGAGCACACCGAGGTGCGACGCTCCCAGGACGGCCCCTCCCCCGAAGGCCAGGCCGATTTTCTTTTCGCTATTTGGCATCATGCGCGCACTCCTCCGCGCACTCCTCAGCCGCGTCGGCGCATTCGGCTTCGCGCCGGTCCTGGCTCTCCATATCTAGATCCTGGCGGGCCACCGCCTGGTCGTGTTCCAGGTCCCCGGCCGCGCCCGACACCCTGTCATCCAAGTCGCGAAGTGAATCGCCGCGACCATAGAGAATGAGACGGTCGCCGCCGCGGATTTCCGTGGAGCCTTTCGGCACACCCACATAGTCACCGTTCTCGCGATGAATACCGAGCACGGTCACACCTTCATCGGTCAGACGACAGTCCGCCATGGTCTTCCCCGCCAGCCAGTCCTGTTTCTGAACCTTCAGTTCGGTCACGACGAAATCGCCGGAGAGATCGAGCAGTTCGGCATAGTCGCTGACCGTGAATTGCGTCCAGCGATTCACGGCCCACTGCATGAGGCGTTTTATGATCCTGTCGAAGAGTCTCGTTCTGGATAGTAACCAAAGGGTCAGCGAACCGCCCGCGAGCAGAAGAAGTCGATTGAGGTGATCGATCTCGTTGGAACTGCCGAACGACAGGATGAGGGAGAGAATGATCGAGATGAATCCCGCGCTCCGGATCACCATCAGGGTCATGACCACGCGCTGGCGCACGGGATGCCCGACAATCTTCTCAGACTCTCCGGTGGTGAATCCGGTGCCGGTGAATGCCGAGCGCGCCTGAAAGCGTGCCGCCTCCTCCGAGAGGCCGGTGATGGTCAGCGCCACTGTGGCCAACCTGGTAATCGCCAGGGAGAGCCCCAGGATGGTGAGAAATGCGATAATGCCGATAATGCCGAGCATAGGGTCCTTCCGGCGGTCAGCGCTTCCTACCGTTGACCTCCACGTGAGTCACTTCAGCTTGCAGGTAGCGTCGTACGACGGGCTCCGGGAGGTACTCCAAATCCTCCTCGGCGATCTTCGCCAGGGTCCCGAACTTCGCGTCGTTCCAGCGAGAGAACACCAGCATCGCACCAAGGCCGACGACCCACCTGAAGCCGGACCCCTTACGAGCCAGCACCGCTGTAACGAGAAACGCGAGGCCGGCGATGACAAATAGCACGCCTCG
>CAZOJI010000005.1:138001-142134 GCA_964580055.1 uncultured Gemmatimonadaceae bacterium
CCAGCACCGCTGTAACGAGAAACGCGAGGCCGGCGATGACAAATAGCACGCCTCGCCAGGCGCCGATGGGCTGAGTGAGATCAGGAAGCTCGACCAGATGGAAGGCATCGACGAGGCCCACGAAATGAATCAGACCGTGTGCCGTGGCCAGGACCAGGAACACCCACCCCACCACACTGCTCCTCAACCGCGCGAAGATTCTAGCCGCAGACTCTTTACGCTTTCAAGGATTCCGTCTGAGCCTCGTCTCGCTCCCGCACTACACCGCAAGGCTGATCTCACGTGGAATCGGAGAGTACCAATCCTCGTCCGCAGCCGTGGCAGATCAGCAGCCACACCTTGCGGTCTCTCGAGCCGCCGGCAACCCCGCCCAGACTCGCCCCGCAGGTCGGGCATCTCAACGAGGCCGACGAATCCGCGACCATGGTCCTTATTCGACATGCATCGTTCAGATTGTATTGACTCCCTGCCTTCTCGCTCCTGGATTTCCTGTTGTCGGAGGGCCCTTGCCAGGTCGAGACTCTTTCGCGTTTGAACCAACTGCGCACGGACCCGCTGGTAATGTTGTCGGACATGAGGTCCTGCCTCTGCTCGCGTGAAACGGCTACACCTTGGGTAACATTTAGACTGCCGAAGCAGGTTCGAACAGCGGATGAAGTCCCAGTCGGGAGGTAGGACGTTGTCCGATCCTAGAAGAATCCACTCGAGTCGGCTCGGTTGACCTCGACAGCGCCCAAAACCCCGATCCTTCCGGCGTCCTTAGGGGCGGAATCCGCATGCACGATGAGTACAAGTGCTGATTGAACGGCGCCCCCTCGGAGAGTTGTTTTTTTACAGGCCGTTAGGCCGTAGCGGAACAACCTCAACCACCGACCCTGGGAGCGGATTCGAAAATGGTCCAGTTCCATGTACTGAGCCTGGAGGGCCCCGACCCCTATTCTCGCGCCGGCGGCATCGCCAGTCGGGTCACCGGCCTGAGCGAGGCCTTGGCGGCCGCCGGCTTCGACACTCATCTGTGGTTCATAGGCGATCCTGACCTGCCGGCTGAGGAACTCTGCGGCAATCTTACGCTGCATCGCTGGTGCCAGTGGATAAGCCGGTATCACCCCGGGGGCGTATACGACGGCGAGGACGGCAAGCAGACGGACTACGCGGCGTCTCTGCCTCCGTTTCTGCTACGCCGGATGCTGCTACCTCATCTTTCGGGACCGGGAAACCGGGCGGTGGTGCTGGCGGAAGAGTGGCAGACCGTGGACGCCGTGCTGCACCTCGACTGGATCCTGCGTGCCGCGGGATTACGGCACCGCGTGGACATCGTCTGGAACGCCAACAACACGTTCGGCTTCGAGCGAATCGATTGGCTCCGTCTGGCGGTTGCCGCCCGAATCACCACCGTCAGCCGCTACATGCGTCATCGTATGTGGTCGCTGGGCATCGACCCGTTGGTGATACCCAACGGCCTCCCAGCCGAAACGTTGCGCAAACCGGAGAGAACCAGCTTGGCCAAGATGCGACGCCTGACCGGCGATCGGATCGTGATGGCCAAGGTTGCGCGCTGGGATCCCGACAAGCGCTGGCTACTGGCGGTGGACACCGTAGCCGACTTGAAGTTGCGGGGCCGCCGGCCGCTGCTGATCGCTCGGGGCGGTATGGAAGCCCACGGGTCCGACGTTGTGCGAAGAGCGACCGCCCTGGGATTGCAGGTGTCGGAGCGGGAGCCGAGGAACCGGGGAATCCCAGGCTTGATGGAGTGCCTCGAGAACACGAACGGCACAGACGTCCTGATCCTCAAATGGCAACTGTGTGCCGAAGCAAAACGGGCGCTGTTCCATAGATCGCAGGCAGTGCTGGTCAACAGCGGCCACGAGCCGTTCGGATTGGTCGGGCTCGAAGCAATGGCCGCCGGAGGCATCGCTTGTGTGGGAGGCACCGGCGAGGACTACGCTATACCAGGATGGAACTCACTGGTACTCCAGACCACCGACCCCCGGGAATTCTTCGATATGCTGCATTGGCTGCGATCCAACCCACGGGAAGAGAGGTTGATACGCAGCAGGGCCGTGGCGACTGCGAAGCGATACGCGTGGTCCTCGGTGGTCCATCGCAACCTGCTGCCGCACTTGCGGTTGGGTGCAGTCGACAAGGGTAGGCCGGCGACTGTCGAGGAGCGAAGCGAGGTTCCCACGCGGCCACGCGAGCCCAGATGGGGCACACCCACCGTGGAGTTGACGGCACTACCAGAAACGGACAGCCGTATGTTGGTATCGGCTTGAACGAAAGCGGGGAATTAGACCAATGGATAGCAGAAACATCACCAAAAAAGCGCTGGCATATCTCGGCAAGCCTGAAGAGCTTTGGGGGCTGAGTCGCGAGGACTCGGAAAACGACCGGTACGTCGTGAGCAGAGCCGTCCTGGCCTGGCCCATCGGTACCGGTCAGGCCTGGACCGGAAACGGGGGCGGGCAGCATGGCCCAGAGGCCCTGAGCGTGCGTATCTACCTGTTGGCCAGCGGGAAATACCTGGCGAGCTTCGACTACCGCACCGCCGGCAATGGCCGTCCTCCAACCAGAATCGGCATGTGGTCCCGGGACCTCGAGACATTCTCCGACATGCGCGCTTGGTTCGAGGAAATCCAGGAGTCCCTCGAGGAAAGGGGCGCAACCGTTGACTTCAACCGCAAGAGCCGAGTGGCACTGGAGAGCGCCGAGGCCGTGGTGAAAGCACTGAACGCCAAATTGGGCGCGCGGGTGTTGGAACAGGAAGAACTCTACGAGCTGAGTTGAACGCGGCTCGAGATTCTGCCGCAAAATCTCAGATCAAACGTCGGAGTTCTCTCTCGCGTCCAGCAACGCCACCAACCCCAGCGCTCCCATGTCCGCGAACAACAGCGGCGCCAGGAATGGCGCACCTCTGATGAACCTCTCCACCACTGTCACACCGCCAGGCACAAGGTTCTCCCGGATGTGCAGCCAAGCACCCAAAACGCCCACGCATATCAACAGGAGCATCGCGATAACATATCCAGCGGCCTTCTTCTGTTCGGTTTGTCCGCGGGGCTGGACATCGATTCTTCGCAGCTGCACCATTCGATCGTCGGGACCGCGGAGGTCCTGGCCGGCGCGTTCGTGTCGAGCGAGGTTACGTGCGGGGGCGCGGGCACTACGGTTAGGACAGGGAGGCGGACAGCGAGGGCGACGGCGGGGGGGGGCACGATAGCGCCCCTCCTTCCCCCTTCATTCGAATCACTTCTTTCCGCCTGTCCTGAGAGGCACCACGGCCTCCGGCGCCAGGACCCGGAACGTGAACGACTCAGTAAAGAACAGCCGCACCTTTTTATCGTCGTGGTTGTGATAGCCTATCGAGAGATCCTCGCCCAGCACCAGCTCCGCGTCGCCGCCTCGGCCCGATACCATCAATCCCCCCTTCAAGAAGGGAGCGAACACGATCGGTCCCTCGATGACGTGAAGGAGCCGTCGCCGGAGCGGATAGCCGTGCTCCGTACCCGCGTCCAAGCCCTGCTGTAGTTCCTCTCCAAGTGCCAGCGTGTACGGTCCCTCCACACCCGAGCGGCGCAGCTGCGTCATAGCTTTGACAACGGCGTCCATGAGCGAGGCGGGTTCTTTGGACACGGCCACCGGATCGTGTTCCGAGGATTCCATCAGACCCTGGATGGACGCGTCCGCGAACCCGTCGTAGACAGCCGTCTCCTCGAACTTGGCGACATCTGTCGCTGCCCGACGCAAATCGTCCAGATCGGGATCCTTGGCGCCACGGTCGATATTGTCGAGTTCCCAGATGTCCAGCTCGAACCTCACTCGCAACTCCACCAACGGAAGTACTCTGCGGACCCCGAAACGCACATCGTCGGATTGTTTTCCCGGCACGTCCAGGCGCCCCAGGTTCACGCCGGCCGCGTCCAGACCCAGCGGCCCGGATACGTCAACCAGCTTGCGGCCCGAAAGGGTCGGCGCCAGCACCCTTCTTGCCTCGTCGTCTATTTCACTCCATGCATTGTCACTTATCGGCGCGAGCTGCCGTTTGAGCAGGTCCATGCTATTCTATTCCTTTCCCTTCATGCTCCCGATGCCGAGCGATGCGTCTCCTCCTTCGGCGCTTTCCTCGACCTGGGTTA
>CAZOJI010000006.1:0-73525 GCA_964580055.1 uncultured Gemmatimonadaceae bacterium
CCGTTTCCCAAACCTCGATGACGCGTTGAAAAATGTGGTCCAGGATGTCAGCTAGAGAAACCACTTTGATATGGGGAAAAAGCAATAGGAGTCCGGCTACACTCCTCCGTCGGATCAGATTCCTTCGAGCCCCCTCCAGGCTGAAGACCGCCGTTCCTCCATTGACCTACGGTCGAGCGGTATTCTACGCCTCACGACAATGCGTTGATCGCAGCGCCTGCGATCAATGTCCGCGCGACGCTCCTCCAGTTTACGCCGGTCGTTCGGCACATCTACGCTCATGATACGTCTCTGATAGGTGCGGCGATCCACGCACTTGCGACGATCACGTCCAGCACGCCTCTCTGCTGACAGACGTCGAGTGGTACGAACGCGCCGGTCGTCTGGGCGGACTCTTCTTTCGAAATCGCCCGAATGATGATGCACCGAGATCTCCGTTCGTGCAGGTGGAACCACTGGGCAAGGTAAACCGCCCACACGGTAGCGCAAGTGCACTTCTCACAGCAGGTTTTGAGGGAGCGAAGGTTTTCGCTGAGCCTTCTGAACGAACCCGAATTCAGAGCCTGATCAACGGGTGATCAGCCGCTCGGGAGCCGCTTTATGTCCCTACTCCCGTGAAGAACTCCGGCTCCTACGCTCAAACCGACGAGGAGTCCGGTTCCAACGGTTATGATGGGCAGGAAGGAGAGAGCCGACCCGATCACTGCGGCACCTATGCCCGCTACCAGCGGCGCTGCGGGGCTCTGAACAGCATCCACGAACCTGAGCCTGCTTCGAACGAACTGGCGGCTCTTGATGTAACTAAAGACCGCAGCCGCGCCTGAGACACCCAGCCAGATTAGGTCGATTCCAAACATATGAATCCCTCCTCACGTTTCACGACGAGACGTACGGTTGTAAAGTTTCAGCTGTTCGCCGTGATTTCCAGCGCAACGTCCGCGGCAACTACGCTATGAGTAAGAGAGCCAACCGAAATGAAATCGGCCCCTGCTTCGGCATAACTGCGCACCAATTCCAGGGTCATTCCACCTGTTGCTTCGATCTCTATCTCTGGATCGATGTCGCGTGCGGCGGCTGCCAGACGTTGAAACTGTTCGGGAGATTGATTGTCTATGAGCAGACGGGTTGCCCCGGATTCGCACGCAAGGCTCACCTGAGAAGCGTTTTCGACCTCGACATAGATGGCGCCGACACCGCGTTGCCTGGCTCTTTCGCAGGCAGCGCTGAGACCATCATCATCTCTAGTCAGCAAGTGCCAATGGTTGTCCTTGACCAAAACCTCTGTCGAAAGCGAGAGCCGATGCTTGCTTCCTCCACCAGCCAACACCGCTTGTACATCGAGCAGACGCAGGCCCGGAGCTGTCTTGCGCGTGTGCAGTACCTCGCATGCCGTTCCAGCAACCGCATCCACAAATGCCCGAGTGGCCGTCGCTATTCCACAAGCACGTTGCAAGAAGTTGAGCAGAGTTCTCTCTGCAACGAGCATGCGTGCGAGATCGCATTCGAGAGTGGCCAACACTGTTCCGGACTCAACCACATCGCCGTCGCAGGCGGTCCATTGCACTGTTCCACAATCCGTCTCCTGTAGGACTGCTTCCGCATAGGCAGATCCAGCAAAGACGCCGCCGCTCCGGTATTCGATAACGCCCTCGGCAGGCACGCCTTCAGCACACACGACCTCACTCGTTATGTCGATTGGGCCGTCCTCTGCGAGCGCACGCCGAGCAAGTTCAAGTGCATCTCGCCGGACGTCGAGCGGAGACTTCCAGGTTGCCATATTGGGAAATGGGTGGTCAGTCTCCGAGACTGACCATACGGAAGATGGCGGTACGTGCTCGGTCTGCTATGTCCTTTGGAACGGTAATCACGTACTGATCGTGTCGTAGCGATTCGACTACCGATTCGAGCGTGATCGCCTTCATGTAAGCACACACAGCCTCGGGATCCGCAGCGAAGAAAGACGCGTCGGGCGCCAACTGTTCGAGTCGATGGAGAATCCCCACTTCGGTAGCGACAATGTATTCGGGCGCTACTCGTTCCGCGACTTTCCGGACCATTCCTTCAGTGGATACAATGTGCAACCCTTCGTCATCCACATCACCCATGCCGGCAGAGTAGGTGAGTTGGCTGGCACACCCACACTCGGGATGCACCAGCACATCAGCCTCTGGAAACTCAGACCGCCGGCTGTTGATGGTGCGGGCGTTGATATCCTTGTGCACGTGGCACTCGCCCATCCAGACCTCGACCTTTCGATCGGGTCGAGCATTGCGCAGATGCACTCCGAGGAAAAAGTCCGGCAGAAAGAGTATTCCCTTGTCCTCGGGAATAGCATCAATGACCTCGAGAAAGTTGCCACTCGTACAGCAGTAGTCTAATTCGGCCTTGACCTCCGCCGTGGTGTTCACGTATCCGACGGCCACGTATTCCGGGAATTCGGCCTTCCAGCGCCGTACGTCTTCTCCCGTTATAGTGGCCGCCAAGGAACACTGCGCTCGCAGGTCGGGCAGAAGCACCTTCTTATCGGGAGCCAGGATGGCTGCTGTCTCCGCCATGAAGTGAACGCCGCAGAACACGATCACGTCAGCATCGGTGTTGGCCGCTTGCCTGGAAAGGCCCAGGGAGTCGCCTACAAAATCGGCGATGTCCTGGACTTCCGGTCTCTGGTAGTTGTGCGCGATGATGACGGCGCCACGTTCCGCCGCAAGTGCGCGGATCTCATCTTGGAGCGCCTTGATCTCTTCATTGGACAGATTGGAGGGCTCTACAGGCGGTAGTTCCGGTGTCATTTTTTCAAGGCCTGTTCAATCAAAACCCGAGCCGCGCGGACGTCTGTAACGGCGTTGTCTCAGGTATCTGTTGCGTGTGTCACAGCGAGAATTCAAGATAGCTCGTCCCGAAAGCAGCGCAAAGCAGCAAGAGTGATGGCGGCACGACAGATGGATATCATCGACGCACTCCGACTCCCGGGCCGGCCTGCTTCAGCGCCGCTATAACCTACATGGCATTGTGACCTCGGGGTTCAGAGCCACCGGTCGGAGTCGAACCGACGACCACTCGATTACGAATCGAGAGCTCTACCACTGAGCTACGGTGGCAATACGGCCGCAAACAACGCGGCCGCAATGCCCTGGCCCGGATTCGAACCGGGACGGCTCTCGCCACTGCCCCCTCAAGACAGCGTGTCTACCAATTCCACCACCAGGGCGGAGAAAACCGCAACTTCCGGAGAGGACGGAACTTATCCGGCGTCTGAGTGCGGGTCAAGCAGCCCGGGTACTACAGAGACAAAGCAGTGGTTGACATCCCGCTACACGGCCGAGGGGGAGTGCAGCCAACCGGTATTGGTTAGGCCTGACCACCCTCGTAGTAGGGTTTGGCACCTTGGGCGTGGTCCGTCACGTCGCGCACGCCCTTGACCGCCGGAATAGCCTTCTTGAGAGCCGCCTCTACTCCTTGCTGTAGCGTAACTCTCGCCATCCCACACCCCTGGCACCCTCCCTGCATGCGTACCACAACGACCCCATCCTGCACATCGATCAACTCCACGCCCCCGCCATGACTGGCGAGCGCGGGGTTGATCTGGGTGCGAAACATCTGATCTACCAGATTGAACGTGATGTCATCGGCCTTGGAAGCATCGGAGGCATCGGTGCCTCCATCACCGAGCTGCTCGCTGGCTGTATTCAAGGCGTTTCGTACCTCGGGCTCCATGGCGGCCCAGTCGGACGCCTCCGAGTCTTTCAAGGCCGTCACCTCGTTGCCCGAAATCTCTACCGCTTGAATTCCTTCAACTCCGAGCAACGCTTCGGCTACCGGAGAATCAGAGGTGTCGTCGCGCGACGTGTACATCTTGGTTGCAGAATCACCGACCGAGCGGCTGAGCGTGAACTTGGCCCTGGCGCCGTCGATCTGTTCCATTTGAATATCGATGGTCGTAGACATAATATTAGAATTGTAGTAACTAATTGAACAATAATACAGGGGTGAAGATCCACGGGAACAAACTCTAGTTGCTTCCCACATCTTCACATCCGTCCTAATTCGTCCTCTCAGGCCCTATACCAGCACCTCCCTAACCTGGCCAACCACCCACTCGAGCGTCTCTTCGTCTATCACCAACGGCGGTGCGAACCTGATCACCTGCTCGTGGGTTTCTTTGGCCAGAATGCCGCGGCGCTGCAACTCCTCGCAGAATGGCCTGGCCGGACCGCTTTCGTCGCGGATTACGACGCCGACCAAGAGCCCCTTGCCTCGCACCTCTCCCACGTGAGGAGATTCGATTCCTCGCAGCTGTTCGCGGAACCATTTGCCGAGTTCGTCCGCTCGCTCAGCGAGTTTCTCTTCGACGATTACGTCCAGTGCGGCCATGGCGATCGCCGCGCCCAGCGGGTTGCCACCAAACGTCGATCCGTGATTGCCGGGCAAGAAGACACCCATGATTTCATCATTTGCGAGCGCCGCCGACACGGGATACAGCCCCCCGCTCAGCGCCTTCCCGACAATGAGCATATCCGGGTGTACGTCTTCCCAATCACACGCAAACATCCGTCCAGATCTGCCGAGGCCGGTCTGGATTTCGTCGGCCACAAAGAGGACCTGGTTGTCTTTGCACAGCCTCGCCGCGCAGCCCAGGAAACCTTCTGGAGGCACGACGACCCCACCCTCGCCTTGAATGGGTTCTACCAGAAACGCCACGGTGTTCGATGTTATGGCCGACTCCAGCGCGGCAGCGTCGCCGTAGGGGATACTGACGAAACCAGGTGTTAACGGGCCGAACCCGTCCTGGTAGGATGCCTCCGTCGAGAACGAAACTATGGTGGTCGTGCGTCCGTGGAAGTTGTTCTCGCAGACGATTATCTCTGCCTTGTCGCGAGGGACGCCCTTCACCGTGTACCCCCAGCGACGTGCCGCCTTCACGGCGGTCTCCACTGCCTCCGCACCGGAATTCATCGGCAACGCCTTTGAATAGCCGGTGAGTTCGCAGAGTTTGCGCAGAAACGGGCCCATCATGTCATTGTGGAACGCTCTCGATGTGAGCGTGAGACGGTCGAGTTGCTGCTTCGCTGCTTCCACTATCTTGGGGTGACGGTGGCCTTGGTTGACTGCTGAGTAGGCCGCGAGACAGTCGAGGTATTTCTTCCCTTCGACGTCCCACACCCACACGCCCTCACCCTTTTGCAGCACGACTGGCAGCGGGTGGTAGTTGTGAGCGCTGTAGAGATCGGCCTCGGCAAGGTAATCCTTTGTGCTCGGCATATGCTCTTTGCTTTCTCTTTGAGTTTTTGGAATTCGAGTCAAACGCCTGCTTCACCGCAGGTAGCTCTACACCTTCGTTTCCCGAGTCCGGCCGCACACGATCATGGCTTTCGGCGGCAATCGAATTCGCCAATCGGTGGCTACGGCACGGCCGTTCGACTCGGACAATCGAGAAACTTACACAAGAAACCACCATTGCCTACAGGGGATCGAGTTCGCAGCATGCGGAATGTGTTCCGGAAAGCGCTGTGTATGCGAGGCCTTGGAACGGGATGATGCCGGCAGCAAAGACGGCGCAGGCGATGCCGGCCACCAGAGCATTAACCGCTGGGCTGGACGGTCAGGGCCGGTGGTGGCTAGGAACCCGCAGGAGTTGCGTTTGAACGCCCTCCAACGCTACCCATTGACTCTTGACCTAGCCAACCGTGGTGCCCTCTGCAACAACAAATCCGCGAAGCGTTTCTTCTCGTCAGAGAACAACATCCTCGTTTCGAAACCGAAATCGGAGACGTATTCGATGAGATCATCGAGCACGAACTTGTTGCTGACCTCGATCAGAACGGATTCGCCCGCATTGATGAACACAGTCTGGTCGAGCGGCTCAATGAACACTTCCTGATCGGCGTGAAACCTGGCAGAGATTTCGATCTGTTCTTCGTCGGGATTGAACTCGGCAACATGCTCGATCTCATCCAGGTCGATGTCCGAGCCCAATTCACGGTTCATTCTGACGAAAATGTTCTTCATGAACTCCGCCGTCACGCCGGCTTCATCGTTGTAGGCCGCCTCGAGCACTGCCCTGTCCTTTACGAGGTCAACTCCCAACAGGAAGAAATCACCCGGGCAGAGGTGTTCTTCGATCTGTCGCCAGAAACGCTGCGATTCGTCGCGATCAAAGTTGCCCATGGTGCTGCCCAAGAACACCACCAACGATGGCGAGTGGTCCTTGAATAGAGGAAACGCGCTCTCGTAGGTACCTACTATGCCCCTCACCTCCACCTTCGGGTGGCGTTCCTCTATGCTCCGCGCAGCCACTTGAATGGCCGCCTCGCTGACATCCACGGGGACATACCGCACCCTGGTTTCGTGCCTGGTGTACGCGGACAGCAGGTGGTCGGTCTTCACCGAGGTGCCCGATCCTAGCTCGATGAGGGTCACCGGACCCGTCAACGCACTTATGGTGCCGGCGTTTTGTGCCAGAATCGATGCCTCAGTTCTGGTCAGATAGTACTCTGGCAGGTCGCAAATTTGCTCGAACAGTTCGCTGCCGCGCGCATCGTAGAGGAAGCGACATGGTACCCTCATGGGTCGATCGCGCAAACCGGCTTCGACTTCCTGGGCAAATTGCAGAAGCGGGTCTTCTTCCGAAGCGTCTACCACGGCCTGACGTGCAGTTTTAACGGATGGCTTGTTCACGGAGTGCTCGATCTGTCAGTTGGTACGCCACCCCAAACGGGCACAAGGGTCCCAACTGGAGCGGCGGAGGGTAACAGTTGCGGAAGGCATTACATTTCAACGTACGAGGGTACGAGCAGGGGCGCAACTGCGAGTTCGCCACGTCAGCATTCCCGCCGGATTCACACTCAGGGAGTCGTAACGGCGACACTGGGAGTCAGACGATCTCAGGGTCCGAGACCTTGTGCACGACAGGTCCTGTGCATCGTCTTGTTGAACGGGAGGCCAAATGGTGCTATCTCGCTCGACAAATCTGAATGGCGCAAGGAGGAGCGGCGTTTGCAACGAACCTGCCGGTAGAAACGTCTAATCATGTGACCGGTAGCACAGTATCCAGCGCAGCTATCCGAACACGACTCGATATCATCTTTGAAGCGTGCAACTGGAGCGATCGAGGCGCAGTGCTATAGCCTGAAGAGAATGCCAGCGTTTCCTCTGGCCCGCGAAAGTGCCTTGGTATCTTCCTCCGGCGCTGATGGCCTTAGCAGGAGACTGCCATCAAATGTCTCGCGTCCTGAGAGGAAGTTCTTTGATGAGAGGAAGTTCTTTGACGAATAGATCGATAGCACACCTGCTGCTGGTTACGGCTCTCTCTCTACCAACCTCGAGTTTCACGCACGCACAGAACCGACCAGAGAATCAGCGCCGCCAGGAAAACGGTCTCAACGTCTTCATCGACTGTCACAGGATGTGGTGCCAAATGGACCACATTCGCCGGGAAATCCCATACGTCAACTGGGTTCGTGACCGCGAGGACGCCGACGTGCACATCTTGGCCACCGCACAGAGCACAGGAGGAGGCCGGGAATTCATCTTCAACTTCATCGGATTGAGGGAGTTCGCCGGCCATTCGGATATTCTCCGCTACTCTACCAGCAGAACCGACGTCCGCGACGAGGAGCGGGATGCCCAGACACGGACTCTGCAGATGGGGCTCATGCGATTCGTGGCGAACACCCCCGTCGCCGACCACCTCACGATCTCCTACGACGCCCCCTCGGAGCATGAGGTCCGGGCTTCGCCTGAAGACGCCCCCTGGAACTACTGGGTTTTCTCCATAGGGGGCAACGGGTCGGTTGATGCCGAAAGCCTGCAACGGTTCTACAGGTTCGGCGGCAACGTTTCGGCGAGCAAAACAACGGAGAATTGGCGCGTTTACCTGCGTCTCAGGGGGAATTACAGCGAAGAACGATTCGAATATGAGGAATACCAGGACTCGGTCGCGGTGTACAACAATAGCACTTACAATGCCCGAAGCTACATCATCCGGAGTCTTGGTGCGCACTGGGGCACGGGGATAAGAGCTTCCGTGGGGAATTCCATTTCCTACAATCAAGACCTGTATGTGCGCTTTGCCTCGGGGCTGGAGTACAGTGTCTTCCCCTATTCCGAATCCACTAGGAGAGCCCTGACACTGCTCTATACGGTCGGCGTGGCGGCCTTCGATTACGAAGAACTCACGATCTACGATCAGACGTCCGAAGTACGCCTGGAGCACGGCCTCGAGGCGGCGCTCGATCTCGTCCAACCTTGGGGAAACGTTGGCGCTGACCTGGAAGCCACATCCTACCTGCATGACCTCGACCTTCACAGGGTTGAGCTACGGATTCATACTAGCTATCGCGTGACCAGAGGTCTGCGGCTTCATTGGGGTGGATCCGTTGCGCGCATACGCGACCAGATATATCTGGCGTCTGAAGGAATATCCGAGGACGAGATTCTGCTGCAACGCCGCGCCCGTGGCACGGACTTCGAACTGGGATTCGGTTTCGGCTTGAGCTACACCTTCGGTTCCATATTCAACAACGCCGTGAATCCACGAATGGATGAGTTTCGGTAAGGCGATAAGGCGATAAGGCGATAAGGCGATAAGGCGATAAGGCGATAAGGCGATAAGGCGATCCAAGGTAACTCGTTGCCGTTGAACTGCAACTCATGTTACACAATGAGCCGTCTTCAGACCAATACGCCGATTGCCTCAACACCGGAATGCCATATAGAATGCTGTCGTGGTGAATCGCGGACACTCGTCAGACGACTCAGGAGAGTGCCGGCCTGCATACCTGTCGCTTCTGTTAGACACAGTACAGGAGAGGGCGAAATGCGCGCTGGCATCTTTGGCCGACTGCCGAGCATGCCCCCGCGACTGCGGGGTAAATCGGCTCGAGGACGAGTGGGCGGCGTGCAAGACCGGCCGTTATGCCCAGGTCAACAGCCACTTTCCCCATTTGGGTGAGGAAGACTGCCTGCGCGGCTGGAGCGGTTCTGGTACCATCTTCTTTTCTCAATGCAACCTGCGCTGTGTATTCTGCCAGAACTACGACATAAGCCAGGGAATCAAACCTGGTGCGGCGCGCGGCGGATCGCCTCCAGAGGTCATTGCCGAGATGATGCTGGACCTACAGCGCGGTGGATGCCACAACATCAATTTCGTGACACCGGAGCACGTTGTGCCGCAGGTACTGGAAGCGCTGGCAGTCGCCATTGAGAGCGGTCTAAAACTCCCCATCGTCTACAATACCAGCGCGTACGACTCCCTGGAGAGCCTCGAACTCCTGGACGGAATCGTAGACATCTACATGCCCGATCTGAAACTGTGGGAGCCGGAAGCGAGCCGCAGGTACCTGAAGGCCGAGAACTACCCTGAGTCCGCCTTCGCGGCGGTCAAGGCGATGCACGCACAGGTCGGATCACTGAAGATCAATGCACACGGCCTGGCGGAGCGGGGTGTCTTGATACGCCATCTGGTGATGCCGGGCATGATCGAGAACACCCGTAAAATACTGGAATGGATAGCCACCGAGCTGGGCCCGGACAGTTACGTGAATGTGATGGATCAATACCGTCCGGCCGGGAAGGTATCGGGTAGTCGCTACGCGGAAATCAACCGAACGGTCTCGCACGGAGAATACCGACTCGCCCGGCGAATCGCTGAGGATCTGGGGTTGAGGTTGGATGAGCGCCGGCCAATCGGGGCTCTCCGGACGCGGTAGCAGTAGAATGCTCAGCGCCCCGGCGAGTCCGACGATCAGCCTCCGTTCTGCACTTGCATGCAGTGCGGGAAGCAATATTAGGTACGAGGTGCGTTTGTGCGGGCTGAGAGGGGCGATGACTCCCCTCTCAGCCGGGACCTAATTCGACCGCGGTGCCCGGTCCTTGGTCGCAGAGAACGCCAACACCTTCGGCTTCACGAGTCTCTCAAAATCGGCGTAAGCCATCTTTATCAACTCGATGTGAGACCCGGCATTGAACGCAATCTCCTCATCTTCGGCCAGCCGCTTGGCCACAAATACATCCATACCAAACAAATTGCCGAAAGGCGGCATGGCACCTACCTCGCAACCCGGGAAGAGTCCCTCGAATTCCTCCTCACTGGCCAGTTCCACGGTGTTGGCGCCGATCTCCTCTCTTATGAGGTCGAGGTCGGCTTGATAAGACGCCGGCAGCACGGCCATGGCCATCTTCCCATCGACCTTGACCATTACGGTCTTTGCCAACTCCTTACCCGAGATATGCGCCGATGCTGCAATTGCCTGGGAAGTGTAGGCGGGTGAGTGGCGGATCGTCACATACTTGATATTGTGGCTGTCCAGGAACTCCTTGAGTCTTGCGACCGGCATCTTGGCCTCCTTGGTTCCCCCGTACCTCAGATTACTCTGAGCGCACCCGGGACGCTAGGGGAATACACACAGGACTTTGGCGCCGGACGCTGGCGACAACCCACCCCTCCCGCTACATTCGCGGCGAGAAGACTTCATGCGAGGAGTATCCGTGACCAACATCGCGAAGCATGACGGGACTTTGTTGCTGAACCGAAGGGAGATAGCAGATCTCCTTACTCTGGCGGACTGCATCGGCGCGGTCGAAGCGGCGTTTCGTGCTCATGCTGAGAGAACGACGCTGAGGACCGGAATCCTCCACATTGACGCGCCGGACGGAGAATTCCACATCAAGGCCGGAGGGCTGAAGGAGCCGAACCGGTACTTCGCGCTAAAGGCGAATGCGGGTTTTTTCGAGAATCAGGAGCGTTTCGGCCTCCCCAACATTCAGGGCCTCATCCTCCTCTACGACGCAGACAACGGGCGCCCGCTGGCCGTGCTCGATTCTCTGGGCATAACGGGCAAGCGTACCGGGGCGGCCACCGCCGTCGCGGCAAAGTATCTCGCGCGTGCTGACTCGAAGTCGGTTGCGCTGTGCGGATGCGGCACGCAGGCTCGGCTTCAGCTCCGCGCTCTCAAGGAGGTTCTTCCAATAGAAAGGGCTGTTGCGTACTCGATTTTGGAGACCGAGGCCGAGCAGTTCGCTTCAGAGATGAGCGAGGAGCTGGGTATTCCTGTTGAGCGGTACGGGTCAATGGTAGAAGCCGTTTCAGGATCCGACATCTGCGTCACCTGCACGCCCTCCAGAGAATACTTCCTGAAGCGATCGTACGTTTCACCGGGCACCTTCGTCGCAGCCGTTGGCGCCGACAGCCCGGAAAAGCAGGAGGTCGACCCAGACCTGGTTGCGAACAACAAGCTCGTGGTGGACCTGCTCGAGCAAGCCAAAGAGGTGGGAGAACTCCACCACGCGCTGGATGCGGGGTTGATGACGGAAACCGATGTGCACGCGGAGCTGGGCGAATTGGTCGCCGGCAGAATCGAGGGTCGCACCAGCGAAACCGAGATCATAGTATTCGACTCCACAGGCACTGCACTCCAGGACACGGCGGCGGCGATTCTGGCTTACGAGCGCGCCGCTAAAATGGGGGCGGGAACGGTATTTGACTTTGGCGCCCTGGAAGCTTAGCGGACCGAGATTGACGGGGAGTCGAGTCGCGAGTACTCTAGACCAAACGCTCACTCGAAGCATGCCAACGAGGTGGCCATGTCAGTTGCCAGCACGCTCAGCGAAATTCCGCTATTCTCACAACTGCGCGAAAGCGATATCGCCAAACTGGCAAGGGTCACGCAGGAACGCAGCTATCCCAAGAACAGCCTCATAGTCTTTGCTGACGATCCTGGTAACGCCCTATATGTCGTGCTTTCCGGACAGGTAAAGATCGTCATTGGGGCAGAGGACGGCCGCGAGGTGATACTATCCATACGCGGCGAAGGTGAGTTCTTCGGCGAAATGTCGCTCATCGATGACGAGCCACGCTCTGCGCACGTCATCGCGATGGAAAACTCCAAACTCCTGGTGTTGAGGCGCGGCGACTTCAACCGTTGTCTCCATGATATGCCGGAGATCGCGACCGGCCTGCTGAGAGCACTGTGCAAGAGACTACGTCAGGCAGACAGTATGATCGGGAGCCTCGTTCTCCTGGATGTGCCGGGGAGGGTGGCGAGACTCTTACTGGAGATGGCGGACAGGTACGACGGGGAGAACATCAGACAGCGCCTCACCCATCACATGATCGCTCAAATGATAGGCTCCAGCAGGGAGACTGTCTCTCGCACGATGCGTGATTTTGTCGCCCAGGGGCTGATCGAGATTGCGAGAAAGACCGTGACCATTCCCAACCGCCGCGAAGTGTCTCGGAATGCCGAGGAGAATGACATGGTGACGCTGCAACGCCGGATCATCGTGATCCGTGACCGCCCGATGCTCGAAGAATTGACGCGTGCCAAATGAGCAAGACAGACTCAGCTAAATAAAACCCGCTGGGCAGCGTGTCGCCCTCTCACGCTTCCCAGCGGGTTTTACGTTGAAGCAACAGCCTCAGTGGTCGGCCGAAGCTGGAGCCTCTATCTGCTCCGGTAACTCAATACGAGCCACGACATCAGTACCTTCGTCCGACTCCACCACCCCGTAGACGGTTCTATCAACTATGGTTTTCGGTCGGAAGTCCTCTGGGAACTGGACGTAAACCAGGTCCGTGCTTTGAGGTTTGTGCACCAACCAACGAGAACCCAGACCCAGCGCGTGGTCTTCGGTAGAGAACTCCTCGAGCCATACTTCGCGCGCGCCCGCGCAAATCATTGCAACCGCCGGAGGAGCGGTAGCGGAGAACTGATCCCAATGCCTCAGCATGAAATCCTCCACAGAATTCTCCAGGACCGTCGTGTCGGGCTCGTCGGCCCGGGTCTCACGCCACCGCAAATCGAAGCGCCTGAACAAGAAGGCCTCCTGATCTGCTTCCGTTACCTCGCGCGCAGGGATCGGGGCCTCCTCCCGGCCCGCCTCATTACCGTCTGTATCATACCAGCGCAGCGTTCGCGTGAACGGATTGAGCACCACCAGTTCCCCGTCGGGGCAGGATGCCCAAAGCGGAATGGGAGCTAGATAATTCACTTCGCTGCCCATTTCGGCTATGGAGTCGGCGAATTCTGCTTCGAAATCGATGAGCGTGTCGATCAACTCTCCGCGCGGTCCCAACCGTAACAACTCCGCCCTGAGATAGTCAGCCGTAACGTGAAGTCCATCAGAATGATCCATCAGAATGTAGTTGTCACCAAGGCGATCCATTTCGAGGGGCGCCCCATACGAATGGCTCTCGATCTCGGCGTAGACTTGACCTCTGGAGCGGTATACCCGCACCACCGAGGCCCTCCCGTAAGGGTTGAACTGCGAGACTCTGCGGTTCCCAGCGTCCCATACCGCCATCGGGAACTGCGGGTCGTTAGTGGGCAGAAGCCCATAGGGATTACGCAATTGGTTCCTTCCGGAACCTGTCGCTGCAAACGAGTCGTGCAGATCGCCGTCGCCGGAATAGACGAACAGATGGGGCTCGTGGGTGCGTTGCAGCGCCCAGACCTCACCGGACACAGCGACCGCCACATCTTGGATGGACTCGAGAGACTCATCAGCATCGAATCGCTCCACTTCCGAGGGATCGATGACGTGCGTGTAGCCGAGATCTTCGACCTCGCCAGCGCAGGCAATCACCGTGGCCGACATAGCACATACCGCAACGAAAGGCAGGCGCAGTTTTCCATTCGGTTTCATGGGTCACTCCCGGGGGCTGGTCATGAAGTAGAAGGCACCGAGTACCAATTTAACAGTAGGGACACGACGCACCAGGCCATTACCCCGGACGCGCAGACCATCGGCACGGAGCGAAAAGAGGCCGCCGGACTATATTCCCGACAGACCCGTTTCAAAGAGGAATTAGGATGGGCAATCTTCAGCAATTGATCATCGCGAACTCGGCTCGCCACCCCAGTACGACATGAGGACCCAGATGATGTCCAGATTCTCGTTCAGCCACGAGTTCTACGTAATCGAGATCGGGGTTGTTCGGCGTCAGGAGTGAGAAGGAACCTTGACTAGCCGACCGACGCCGGAACGAACGGGGGCCGAATCGAATGATGCGGCCCCCGGGATCGAAACCCTCGTTTGGCTCAACCGCCCAGCGACAGTCCCTGCCCCAATCTCACGCGCACGGGAGTCCCGTCGATCTTGCCAGGAGTGAAAACGCAGCCGCGGAACATCTCCAATGCAGGTTCTTCCAGATCCGGGTGAGGTGACGAGACGAGAGTCACAGTTGAATCTTCGGTCTCCCCTTCAGCATCAACAACGAACTCTACTACCAGCTGCCCCTCGATCTCCGCTTCATACAGAGACTCCGGCCAGGCAGGCCTAGGGCAGGTCGGACCCGACGGCGGCTCGACCCCTTCCAGTGACGCGTTGAACTCCGCACCAGCGCTGGCGAGCTCCAACGCCACCTCGGTATGCCCGTTGTTCAAAGCAGAGACTCCGGCATTCGCGCCACCGTTGGACTTTCTGTTCGGATCGGCCCCATGCTCGAGCAGCTCTTCTACTACTTCGATATGGCCTCCTTCAGCCGCTGCCATGAGCGCCGTCCGCCCGTCGGAGAGCGTCTTGCCGATATCTACGCCTCCTTCGAGCAGAGCCTCGGTGACCTCCGCATGTCCTCGCGCAGCCGCTACCATGAGCGGTGTGAAGCCTCCACCGAAAGTGATGTCCTTATCCGCGCCGTGCTCCAAGAGCGCAGAAGCAGTCTCCGCCTGGCCCTGAAGTGCAGTAAGCAACAATGCCGTCCAACCTTCGCTGGAAACGGCGTCGATGGCCGCTCCAGCCTCTAGGAGTACGTTCACAGCTTCCGTAGCACCTATCTGCGCCGCGTACATGAGTGCCGAATAACCCATTGAGTCTGCGGCATTGGGATTAGCTCCCAACTCCAGTAGTGTACTCACCATTCCGGCATTTCCGCTGCCGGCAGCTTCGAGCAGGTCCGCGTCACTCTGCGCATACGATTTGGTCGAAAGAACCGAACCGACCAGCAACATGACGAGAAAAGCCAACGTTCTCTGTCTCTTTCGATGCATTCCCAAAATCCTTGGTTCGTTTTTGTACGTTCCCACAGTCCCAATCATCCCGTCACAACCACGATATGCTCCATTTGAGGAGACAACAAAGGGCCTGCTACCACTTGGCCCCGTGGCGACTGTTAATCGCCTCTGATTACAAATACAATTCTTGGCGCCGACGGTTCCAATCTCACCCGACGGAAAATAGCAAGGGGTGGCCCAAGATGCGAAGTGGAGCCAACATTCCTTTCACAAACCGCAGGCACGTGGAAGATGACCGAAGAAGTGTCGAGAAAAAGCGGAATCGTGAGATTTGGGATGGCATTCGAGGCAGGAACCTTCCTGCTCGCCGTGCTGCTGGGGTGGTTGCTCGGCATCCCACCTATCCGGCAAATGCACCTGGATTGGTCCGGGGTATTGGCGGGGGCAGTCGCGACGCTTCCGTTGCTGATCGGGATGTGGTGGTGCTCGAAATCCCAGCTCGGGCCTCTGAGAAGGCTGACGCAGGAAGTTGAGGAATCGCTCATACCTCTGTTCCGCGACGCAGCACCTCTGAGCCTGCTCTTGATCTCCGTGTTGGCAGGGCTCGGCGAGGAATGCCTGTTTCGCGGTGTCGTCCAGACGGGTCTGACGGACTGGTTCGGTGTGCCGGTTGCCGTTGTCGTCACAAGCGCCCTGTTTGGAGTCGCACACCTTATCACGCCCACCTACGCTGTTTTGGCAGCCATCATTGGAGCGTACTTCAGCATCATGGTGTTGATGACGGACAATCTTCTAGTGCCGGTGTTGGCCCACGCGCTCTACGATTACGCGGCACTGTCCTATTTGGTTGGTTCTAAGCGAAAGGGTATGCGAGAGTATGCTGACGGAGCGAGCTCGTCACCCCCCTCCAGTAACGGCAACAACGCCGACCTGACGGCTCGCTGATTCCGCTGCCCGTCAGTCAGAATCTTTGAGAAAGGCCCATTGTCTTCGTTCTCGGTAGCCGCGTCTCCTTCTTCCAAGACCTCGATACCGCCCGCATTCTGGTACACGACTGTTCCTTCCATGTCTTCCACCACAACACCCAAGGACAAAGCATCCACCAACCCCGGTTCGAGAAAACCCTCATATTGGTGCAGCAAGGCGTCGATCGCATTCATCACGCGAACCCCGAGCCCAACCACCGGCTGCGAAGCCCCGTCCCACCTAGCGATTCCACCTGAGGTCTCCGCCTGCACGATCCAGATCTCGGGAAACACCACGTAGTCGGCGTGATACATGTCAATCAGATCTAACCGGAGCCTATCCCGGGCCAGCTCCACCTTGAACTCGTCGAGATCTCCCGTCGTCGAATCGTAGAGTCCACCCATCTGGCGTACAGCTCGTTCCCAGATTCTAGAGTACTCTGCCGCGGGAACACAGTGGTGACCGCCATCCACGAGCGCGTCCTCGACGAGGCTATCAATTTGTACCAGCGAAGACTCGGCTACTTCGAAACCTCGAGGCGCCGCCACCGGTGCCACGGCAAATAGGCGCGAGCCGTTGTGGAAATCCGTTGCCGGTTCCGAGTACAGAGCCGCTTGTTGATCGTAGGTACCGCTAGTTGCACAACCGGCAGTGAGCTGTACCAGCAAGACCAATACTGTGAGAGTTCTTCGTACCACGAGTGACTTACAGGTCAATCCACGTCTCGACATTGGGGCTCTGAAAGATTGTCACACAGCTTACAGAAACTCTTGTTGCACAATAGATGCCGGAGATCCTGGTGATCATAAGACTCTACAACAAAAGCAGTTACGCATCGCCACCATACCTGGGGCCATCGTCTGCGTCACCCAGGGTGGACACGGGACCGTCTCACGAACCCGTGTCCACCAACAGCCAATGAAGCTTGGGGGCGCCCCCGAAGCGTCAACAGCTCAGCTGTTCAAAGAAATCGTTCCCCTTATCATCCACCAAGATGAACGCGGGGAAGTCGACGACTTCGATCTTGTAGATGGCCTCCATGCCCAGCTCGGGGTACTCCAGCAGATCGACCTTTTTGATATTGTCCTGGGCGAGAATTGCCGCGGGACCGCCGATGGAGCCGAGGTAGAAGCCGCCGTACTTCTTGCAGGCGTCTGTGACTTGCTTGCTACGATTACCTTTGGCGATCATCACCATCGAGCCGCCGTTTGCCTGGAACAAGTCCACATACGAGTCCATGCGTCCGGCTGTGGTAGGGCCGAAGGACCCTGACGGCATCCCCTCCGGGGTCTTCGCGGGGCCGGCATAATAGACAGGGTGATCCTTCAGGTACTGGGGTAGTCCCTCTCCCCGATCGAGTCGCTCCTTGAGCTTCGCATGAGCTATGTCTCGCGCCACAATCAGCGTTCCCGTGAGCGCCAGTTGCGTCTTAATCGGGTGTTTGCTCAACTCAGCGGTAATCTCGCTCATGGGACGGTTCAAGTCGATCTTCACCGCACCCTCATGGCGAGCAGCACGGTACTTGTCGGGGATGAAGCGTCCCGGATCGCGTTCCAGCTTTTCTACCCAGATGCCTTCTTTGTTGATCTTGGCTTTGAGGTTGCGATGCGCCGAACATGACACGCCCATACCGACGGGACAGGACGCACCGTGACGGGGCAGTCGAATTACTCGCACATCCAGTGCGAAGTATTTGCCGCCGAACTGGGCGCCAAACCCGCTCGCATAGGCGGCATGCAACATCTTTTCTTCCATTTCCGTATCCCTGAAGGCACGGCCATACTCGTTGCCACTGGTAGGAAGACCGTCCAGATATCCAGTGCTGGCCAGTTTGACGGTCTTCAAACATGCCTCGGCGGAGGTACCGCCTATGACGAATGCCAGGTGGTAGGGAGGACACGCGGCAGTGCCGAGCGTCTTCATCTTCTCCGTCAGGAACCCCTCCAGCCGCTCAGGGTTCAGCAACGCCTTGGTTTCCTGGAACAGGTAAGTCTTGTTGGCTGAGCCACCACCCTTTGCGATGAAGAGGAAAGAGTAGTCGGAACCGGGAGTTGCGTAGATATCGATCTGCGCTGGCAGGTTGTTGCCGGAGTTCTTCTCCTCGTACATGGTGAGTGGAACAGTCTGGGAATAGCGCAGGTTCTCCTCCGTGTACGTATCATAGACGCCTGCTGCCAGCAACTCGGCATCGTTTCCTCCGGTCAAAACCCGTTGTCCCTTTTTGGCGACGATCGTCGCAGTGCCAGTATCCTGACACAATGGGAGCACGAAGTTGGCAGCCACCTCGGCATTCTTCAGCATGGCGAGCGCCACGCCCCGGTCGTTCTCACTCGATTCTGGATCATCCAGGATGGCCGCCACCTGCTCCAGGTGAGCCGGACGCAGCAAGAAAGAGACGTCTCGCATCGCCTCGCGCGCGAGCATCCTGATTGCCCGTGAATCGACCTTCAATATCTCCTCGCCATCGAATTCAGCAGTTGAAACGTGATCACTAGTTAGAAGCCGGTATTCCGTTGTGTCCTTTGTCAAAGGAAAAGGATCCTGGTATACGAACTCCGCCATTTGTTTCTCCTTGAACTCTATCTGAGTATTCCGTTGTCGGTTGACCTCATGAACATACACATCGCAGAAATGCCGGAGGAAAAGTCGCACATTCGGCCGCGATATTCCATCGAATTCACATCGTCCCGCAGGAGCGCCAAGCGACTGGCTGTGCCATGGTTTGTAGAGGTATGTTTTGGGAATTCGAAACAACCAAGCGTAACGTCTCGAAGACCTCACCGCGAGAGGAATCAAGATGGCAGACTCTTTTCTACTGAATCAGGTAGCCGATAACGCGGCTCAGAGCGGAATCGATTCAATCTTGTTCTGGTTTGAAGAACACGCCATCGTCGCGCAGCTGACAGGACTGGTACTGGTCGCTGTAGCCGCCTATTTGGCGGACAAGATCACCAAGCGAATCCTTCTCGCCACCGTTGCTCGAATCGTGAGGCGAACCACTTTCACTTGGGACGATGTGCTGCAGAAGCATCACGTATTCGGCCGCCTCGCTCACATAGCGCCTGCCCTCGCCGTCTACTACGGCATCCTGCTGGTGCCGGGTATCGGAGCAGCTCTGACCAATCTGACACGGCAGGTGGCCCTGACCACCATGGTTCTCGTGAGTCTCCTCTCGGTGGGAGCCTTCCTGAATGCGATTCACGAGATCTACGCCAGCAGCCAGATCTCCAAGGGTCGTCCCATCAAAGGCTACATGCAGATCGCCAAGATCGTTCTCTACATACTCGGTGGCATCGTGGCTCTAGCGACGCTGGTCGGCAAATCCCCGGCGGTATTCTTAACCGGGATCGGAGCTATGACGGCAGTGTTGCTGCTGATATTCAGGGACACGATCCTGTCGTTCGTCGCCAGCATTCAGATCGCCAGCAACGACATGGTGCGCGTCGGTGACTGGATAGAGATGTCGCAGTTCGGCGCCGATGGGCCGGTGGTCGACGTAGCTCTTCATACTATCAAGGTGCAGAACTGGGACAAGACGATCACAACGATTCCGACCCACAGGTTGATCAACGATTCATTCAAGAATTGGCGATCGATGAGCGAATCCGGCGGTCGTCGCATCAAACGCGCAATACTCATCGACATGAACTCTATCCGGTTTCTCGATGAAGCAGATATCGAAAGGTTCGGGAGGTTCGCTCTGCTCAAAGACTACATAGCAGAGAAGAAACGGGAGCTCGAGGAATACAACGAGAAGGTGGCACCGGAGCATTCCGGCATAATCGCCAATGCAAAGAAGCTCACCAACATCGGCACGTTTCGAATGTACATCGTGCAATACCTGCGCGCCCATCCCAAAATCCACAACAGGATGACATTCCTCATTCGGCAACTCCAGCCGACCGATCATGGGCTGCCCATTGAGGTCTACGTGTTTTCGAACGATGTCGATTGGGTGGCGTATGAGGGAATCCAATCGGACATCTTCGACCATTTACTGGCCATAGTCCCGGAGTTTGGACTGCGGGTCTTCCAGCTGCCGAGCGGCCGCGATCTCGCCGGCGCCCTCGCAACCCATCAGGAAGGTGAGTGGTCTTGAAGTCGGAAGCGGCGTGGCCGGTATCGCCGTTCCGGCTTGCTGGCACTCTACTGTGCCGGCAACATGTTGAGCGGATCTACCTTTGTGGCTTGCCTCGCCGGAAAGTAACTCGCGGCGAGCGTGACGAGCAGGATGAGGATCCCCGCCACAACCATCAGCATCACACGCCCCACGACGAGTCGGAGGAGGTTGACTGACGTCGCGGTCACGGCGAACTAGCATTCGCTGCAAAAGCCACGCCGCGAGCCTAGACAGCGAGGAATTGTCAAAAGAGTTCTCTGAGTATTAGGATGGCGCCACCTATTGCAGACAATCCGAGCACAGCTTTTCTCGTGCGGCCACGGTCGAGGAGCGCCGCAATGCGGCGGGAGAACAGGAAACCCGACAGAAGCCCCGGCATAATCAGCACGGCGGTAGATAGCTCTGCCGGACCGAAACGCCCCACCAGGAGAAGGGCGACGAGCGACATCAAGACGCCGACCACGAAGAATGCGGAAAGCGTGCCCCGGATCCTCGGGCCCTTCGCGTGCTGATAAACGATAGCCATGGGCGGTGCGCCAACTGAAGCGATAGTGCCCGAAAATCCGGACAAGGTACCCGCCACGACGAGGCTCAGCCGGTTTGGATCGAAGCGCAACCCCGAAAAACTCAAGCCGACCAGGACAAGCACGAGGCCACCAAGAATCACGGCAAGCCCATCCGTTGAGATCGATGCGACGATTGCCGCGGCGACGGCGACACCCACCAGCCTCCCGCCGATCGCCCATCTGATCTCTTTGAAGACGATCGAGCGTCTTTCCCGATGGGACAGAAGGACCGTGAGGATCAACCCGTTTGTCAGGAGTGGACCCGGTATGAATGCTGGGTTTATCAGCATCAGCAGTGGTGCCCCAAAGAATCCGAGTCCGAAACCAACGGAACCCTGGAGCGTCGCCCCGACGAAAACGACGAGGTTTGCCAAGAATAAATCAAGCCATTGGAGCTGCAGCTGAAAGGTCCGGCTGATTGAGTACGGAATAAGCCCGCAGCGCGCGGCTGTCGATCTGAGGTCTCGAGCTTTTGGTCACGCAAAAGAATACAGCCATCGGCCCTCAACTCATAGAGTTGACAGCCGACGGCCGCTATCGTTGCTCTGTTCCAGCTTGATCGCCGCTATTTCGCGGTCAATGCACCCAGAATCGCACCTATCAAAAGCGGTATCACGTTCATGAACGACAGCGCCAGCGAGCCCATCCCGGCAATGATGTTGAACAGTTGCCCGATCAGTGGAATCCCACCCAAAACACTGCCAAGCAAGAAGGTGAGCACCCAGAGGATGACGCCCGGGAAAATCACCGCAAGGACCGCATCAGAAACCTTGCCGGCTTTCCTACCGCCTACGAACCCAGCTATCAACCCACCCAATAATGGCATCCAGAAAAGCAGGATGGACAGACCGATCATCCAGCCCATGGCGCTGCCAATGTTGCCGCGGCGTGCTCCGTAAGTAGCCATCTTCAAAACCTCCCGAGAATGCAAAACACAGCACTGTGGCGGTGCGATCCACCACACTCAAAACTACGAGCTACGCCGGCTTTGAGTTTCGGTCGCAGCACGTATCTCATTCGGAACGGGCTCCGATGAACGCCGTAAATATGCCAACCGCCGCCGGCAAGGCATTGGCTCCGGTTGTCTCGGTCAGAACTTTGCTGAGTGCACTACGCTCGCCGTGAGTACCCCAAGAACCAACCCGGAAAGCACGTCTGAAGGAAAGTGCTCTGCCGCCGCGACCCTGAGAGCAGCGACGCCGAGCGCGCCAGCCGCAAGCACCCATGCGTGTCCGTCATACCTCCCACCCGATGAAATCCTGTTGCGAGCGAGCCAGTACGACGCCGCCAAGGAAGCGGCGGCCGACGAGTGGCCTGAGGGCCACGATTCCTGACTGTTCGACCTTCCTGCTACCTCGACTCCCACAGGCGTGTATAGCACCGGTCGCTTGCGGCCCACCGCCCTTTTGAGTACCTCGGTGATCCCAGCTGTAATCAGAAAGGATTCGACCGATCCGGCGATTTCCGCACGCCCTGCTGAGCCCTCGTTCACCAAATTGACCCAGCTCGAGACGCCGATCCCTATCAGCAGGTAATCACTGAGAGCACCGGGAATCGGTCTAACGGGTGCAATCGCCCAACGATCGAAAGCAGGAACCTCCGTACGATCGCAAGGCACGCATGTGACGGAGTCCCGCTCCCATAACAATGTGCCCCCCAGATACAACACGCTCGCTCCCGCGACGGCCAACGCGTCTACTCCTCCAAACACCGTCGTGTCTTGCGCCTGCGCGTGCACCGCACCGCCGTAGATTCTGAATAGAAGCACTGTCGTCACGACGATCGCCAATGTCGCGCGCAAGTGGCCGCCAAGGTTCCGGCAGTGAGCCGTGCGGGTTGACTGCATTCGACACTCTTCCCCAGCCGCGAACTCCATGTGCGGAGCAACTGAGAATTTGCTGCCGCACGTGGATGTCGAGCCGCTCAGCGGCCAGACAAGGAGCATCTTTCTAATCACTCCGCCTCCAGTGACCAAACGAGTACTCCATGGTACCTCCCTCCCAAGCCCCGTCAAGGGATGCTACGCAAACGGCACCGAGCATTGTTTCGCGGACCGGCTCGAGTTCTCGAGCCGAGTTGCCGACAATCTCGTGCACTCTTCATCGAGACGTAGTCTTGGTGACACCGAATGGTCAGCCGTGCACAGGACGGAGCGACTATAGAAAACCTGAAGAAGTTGTGTGTTGCAAGACCTATGGGCGTGTCATCTCGGAGTTGCGGCATCTCCAGGAAAGCGCACAGCACTAGGCGTAGGATCTACAACCCAACGGATATCAGGGCAGGAGCGGCGGGCTTTCGGTGAGAGCCTGATTCAGTGGCGCCAATCAGACCAACGCCATCGTTCAGGAACTGAGCGCCTCTGCTACAGCCTCCAGCAGTGCCTTGGTCGTAAACGGTTTGGCGAGGGTTACCACTGATTCCATCCTCCCGGCGATCTCCAGGAAGCGTGGTCTGCGCTCATACACCGAGCCTGAAATCGCCACGAACTTCGTGCCCGGGACTTCCTCGCGCAACTGTGAGATCAACTGCAACCCGTCCATCACCGGCATAAAGAGATCGGCCACCACCAGGTCAAAAGGACGTTCCCTAAATAGTCGCAGGGCCACCTCACCGTCCTCGGCCTCTGCCACTTCGTGCCCTTCAATTTCCAGGGTCCTTCGGACGACGTTCCTTACCGAGGATTCGTCGTCAACAACCAGCACTCGAGCCACACAGATCACCATCTTCCATGTCGGGGCATTCAGTGACGACCGATCCAATATCTGCCGCCCTTCGACCCCGAGTAAAAGGCCGATACCGAACAATACTCAAGGAGCCGCCCAAGGGAAGCGGCCATCACGCATTGGCCGGCGCAAAGATTGGCTCCTCGATCGTCGTGCTACGCCTACATGCAGCACACCGGATTACCGAGGCTGCTCGCGGAAGCTCAGAACGTGGTCCGTCCACACTGTGAGCACACCGGCGCAAACGGGACACCCGACCCGAGCGAACCGCATCGAGAGCAGCTCCTTCCAGCCGGAGTCTCGGCACATAGAGACGGCTTCTTTAGTCTTGCTCTACCCTTCCTCGGGCAGAACCACAGCGGGGCCCCCTCGCTCCCTCACTAGAGAGTTGAACTCCTGCAATTGAGGTCCCAGCAGGTCCTCCAATTCGGCTTTGAGAGCGGACCATTTGGCAGAAAGGTCCCTATACAGTTGGTGCGCGCCTTCGGTCACGCGCCCCTCTGCACCATCGACCACTCCACGCAGGTAGGTATACTGAAGATCCAGCCTGGAGGGGAAGTTGATCACAGTCTGGCCGTCGACCGTGCGCTTCTGGATCAAGGAGTCTTCCATTGCGGTCAGGTCTTTCACGAGAGCCTCTCCTGAAGTCAGGATCGTATCGCGACCATCCGTATCTTTCAAACGATCAGCAAGAGCTTCCACCTGTTCGCGCACGGCACGAATCCTCAACACTCCCTCATTTATATCCTCCAGCTCGCTGGAGAGCCGTTCCAGAAGATCGTTCTGCTCGTAATATCTGCTCAATGGAGCGTCGACGCGGGGGTCGGCCAGAACTTCGAGTGAGCGGGTACGAGTTTCGTCACCCACGCTTAGCCTGACCTGGTAACTCCCCGGAACAACCCTTTGCCCGCGCAACGTACCCCACACGTAGTAACCGGGGATCTCCTTCACCGCTTCGTGTCTGAGATCCCATGCGAATCGGTTGTGGCCCTCCTCGATTTCGACAACCGCCGCCGAGTCCGTCTCGTCATTCGCGATCTCGCTGGAGAAGGTACGCACGATCTCGCCAGCCGAATCCAGGAATTCGAGCATCACTGGAAGGGTGTCGGACAGTTCGAGAATCTGGAAATCTACGATAGCCCCGTTGGGCGGATTTTCCCCGACCGCGGCCCCTGGGGCGTTCGACCCACCGCCGCCCGCAACGCGGTAAGCTGCTAGAGGCTCGAACAGGTACATGGCTTCGTTCGCCACCTCCTCGTCGAGCTGCTGCAATGGACTCAGATCATCGAGTATCCAGAAGGCACGACCCGAGGTCGCCGCGACCAGGTCGTTGTGCTGTTCTTGCACCCTCAAATCTGTTATGGGAGTCAACGGCATGTTGAGCTGCAGGGATTGCCAATGGTTTCCGTCGTCCCACGAAACGTAGGCTCCCGCCTCCGTGCCCGCGTACAGCAAACCGCGCCGGACGGGATCTTCCCGAACGACGCGGGCCCAGGCCTCATCTGCGATGCCTTCGACGATGAGTTCCCAGGAGTCGCCGTAGTCTTCAGTCCTGTAAAAGAGCGGCGTGAAATCGTTGGATTTGTACCGGGTGACCGCTATGTACGCCGCCGCAGGATCATGTGGAGAAACCTCGATGGCGTTGATGATGGCTTCCCCGACGTCCTCTGGAGTCGCGTTCTCCCAGTTGGCGCCACCGTCCCTGGTGACATGAACCAAACCATCATCACTGCCGGTCCAGATGGTTCCGGGATCATGTGGCGACTCGGCTACATAGTAGATGGTACCGTAGATCTCGCCGCCGGCACCCTCGTTGGTGATCGGGCCGCCTCCAGGCCCCTGCTTCTCGTCTTCATCCCGAGTGAGATCGGGGCTCACCTCCATCCAGGACTCCCCTCGGTCTTCCGTCTTGAGAAGAACGTTGGACGCATGGTAAATGACCGAAGGATCATGCTGCGACGCAATAATCGGTGCGTTCCAATTGAACCGGTATTTCATGTCACGAGACGCCAGCGCGACGGGAATATGAGGATACGCCATCACGTTTCGTTCGGCATGCGTGCGCTCATTGAACTCGGAAATCTGGCCCATGTAGCATCCGCCGTACTGCAACACCGGATTGTCCGGATCGAAGGCGACATACGCGGTCTCGCAGCCGGCGGTTGCGTACCAGTCCTTCCACCCGATGCCGCGACCAGATGTCTGGCTCACAATGGCGACTGAGGAGTTGTCCTGCTGCCCCCCGTAGACGTAGTAGGGGAACCGGTTGTCGGTGTTGACGCGGTAGAACTGAGCGGTAGGCTGGTTATCCTGGGCAGACCACGTAATGCCTCCATTCAGCGAGATGTTAGCACCGCCGTCGTTGGCATTGATCATGTAGTCGCTGTTGGTCGGATTGATCCACAGGTCGTGATTGTCGCCATGTGGCGTTCGGACTCTGGTGAATGTCTTGCCGCCATCGATCGACTTGGATACCGGCGCGTTCATTATCCAGACCACGTCCGGGTTGCTGGGATCAGCCGTGATGTGAGTGTAGTACCATGCCCGGGCGCGGAGACTCCACGACTCGTTCAACCTCCGCCAGGTCTTGCCCGCATCGTCCGATCGATATAGCCCGCCACCGGGGTCGGCCTCGACGATGGCGTACACCCTATCCGATCTGGCCGAAACCGCGACACCTATGTCACCCATGAGGTCCGGCAAGCCTTCGTTCACCTGCTCCCAATTATCTCCGCCGTCGGTTGTCTTGTAGATCCCACTGCCGGGGCCTCCACTGCGAACCTTCCACGGGTACCTCCTGTGATCCCAAATAGCTGCATAGAGCACGCGGGGGTTGTTCCTATCCATACTGAGCGAGCTGGGTCCGGACGTATCGTCAACGTATAACACCTTCTCCCAGGTCTCACCGCCGTCGCTGGATCGATATACGCCGCGGTCCTCGGACGGGCCGTAAGCTGCGCCCTGCGCAGCAACGTACACGAGATCTGGGTTAGCAGGGTGTACCACGACGTCCGAGATATGGCGGGTGCGATCCAACCCCATGTGACGCCAGGTTCGGCCCGCATCCGTAGACCTGTATACACCATCCCCATGAGAGGTCATGACACCACGGATGGGATGCTCACCCATCCCAACGTACACGACGTTCTGATCGGATTCCGCGATCGCGATCGCCCCGACCGATGAGGTACCAAAAGTCGAGTCAGAGACATTGACCCAAGTGACACCGCCGTCGTTCGTCTTCCACACGCCGCTGCCCACACCACCGAAGTAGTACGTCAGATGGTCTTGAACAATACCAGCTACTGCCACAGAACGGCCGCCTCGATAGGGCCCGATGTTGCGCCACTCCATGTCCTGAAACAGCACAGGGTCGACATTCGGCTCCTGACCGATCAGACCCGGCGCGAACCCTACACTTGAAGCGGCGATGAATGCGGACAACACGAGAGTACGAGATATTCCTATCATGGTTCTTCTCGACTGTTTGAGGACATGAAAGAGACGCTGCGAATATGGTCGCCGAAGCGACAACTCGGAAGGGGCGCGCGAAGGCCACTTGCCCGCGGTGCTCGCCGAGGCAGATCCCGTTTCGGCCGCGGTCCTACCGTTCGCCCACGGCGCCACAGGGATTCAACTCGCTTTCCGAGTACACCGACCGACGCGGCAGTCCGAGGGCTCTCATGAGGAGCGGAAGCTCATCAGCGAGATACGCGACAGGATCGAAATAGTGGACTCAAATGATGCAGAAGCGATGGTGAAGGGGCTCTATGAGCAATGCCATCCCGAAAACATGTGGATCAGGACAACTTCTTCTGCACCAATTCCTTGACCACAGCCGGGCTCGCCCTGCCTTGGCTCTCACGCATGACCTGCCCCACGAAATAGTCGAAGAGCCCTACGCTGCCTTCGCGATATTCGCTCACTTTCTGATCGTTTTCCGCCAGCACCTTTTCGACTAGAGGTTCGACCGTGGCCGCATCGCCCAGCTGTTCTAGACCTTTTTCTCTTACGATGCTCTCGGGATCGCCGCCACGCTCGACCATTTCGGCAAAGACTTCCTTTGCGACAGGCCTCGTGACAGCACCCTCCTCCACAAGTCGCACCAGCGTACCGAGGTTTGCACCAGTCAATTTCAGTTCGCCAAAAACAGATCCCTTGGCCTCGCGCCGGAAATCGTTGACCACCCAATTGGCGATTGCCTTCGGATTGTCGTAGCTGGCGCACGCTTCCTCGAAAAACTCAGCGAGCATCCTGTTGGACGCTATTATCTCGGCGTCGGTGGGAGACAGATTGAGGCCTTCCGAATACCGCTCGATCTTCCTCAGAAGATCTTGGGTCTTGGGCGCCTCACTTCTGGCCAGTCCCGACGCTGCGCTCGTTCTCGTTTCCGGTGATTCACCCTTTTTTGTTCCCTGCGTTTTCGGCGTCCCCGAGTCAGGAGATTCATCGACATGGGCCTTTTCACGAGCCACGCCTTCATCCCTTGCCGATATCCGTCTCCAGGTGTCCCGCAGGGTCACCGTCCGATTGAAAACCAGTCTGTCAGGAGTAGAATCCACCGGATCGCTGCAGAAATACCCGGTGCGTTCGAACTGATAGCGACTGCCGGGCGAATCGTGAGCCACGGAAGGCTCGACGCGGCTCTCCCCGAGAATCGTCAACGAATTCTCATTGAGGTTCGCCGTGAAATCTCCCTGACCGTCCACCGCTTCCGGATCGGGCTTCGAAAAAAGCCTGTCATAAAGACGTACTTCAGCCGGAAGCGAATGTGTAACAGAAACCCAGTGCAGTGTGCCCTTCACTTTCCTGCCATCCGGCGTCCTCCCACCCCGAGAGTCCGGGTCGTGCGTGCAGCGGACCTCGGTCACCTCACCGGTGTGAGGATCCTTGATCACGTCGACACACTTCACGATATAGGCGTACCTCAATCGCACCTCTCGCCCAGGCGCGAGGCGAAAGAATTTCCCGGGAGGTTCTTCTAGAAAGTCATCTCTGTCTATGTAGAGCTCCTTCGAGAACGGCACCTTGCGGGATCCCTGTTTCGGCACGTCGTGGGGATAGTAGGGAGCATCCAGTTCCTCGACCTGATCTTCCGGGTAGTCTTCGATGACGACCTTGAGCGGACGCAGCACGCACATGACTCGGGGTACCTTCATGTTGAGGTCATCGCGGATCGCGTGCTCGAGCTTCTCGATGTCGACTCTGCTGTCGACTTTGGCCACACCTATTGTATCGCAGAACGTACGTATTGCCTCTGGAGTGACGCCGCGCCGGCTGAAGCCAGCTATTGTCGGCATCCGCGGATCATCCCACCCGGCGACGTGTCCCTCTCTCACCAACTGTACCAGCTTTCTCTTGCTGACGACCGTGTATTCCAGGTTGAGCCGAGCAAACTCTGTCTGCTTGGGCGGCGTCTCGAACCCCACAGCATTCACCAGCCAATCGTAGATCTCGCGGTTGTCCTTGAACTCGAGGGTGCACAGCGAGTGCGTGATGCCCTCTATGGCGTCAGACAGGCAGTGAGTGAAGTCGTAGAGCGGATAGATGCACCAGTCGTTTCCGGTCCGGTAGTGTTCGGCGTGGCGGATTCTGTAGAGCACCGGGTCGCGCATCTGCATATTGCGGGAAGCCATGTCGACCTTGGCACGCAGAACGTGTGCTCCATTCCCGAACTCGCCGGCACGCATCCGCTCGAACAGGTCGAGATTCTCGTCGACCGACCGATCGCGGTAGGGGCTTTCCCTACCCGGCGATGTAACCGTGCCACGGTACTCGCGGATCTTCTCCTCGGTCAGGCTGTCTACGTAAGCTTTGCCGTCCCTGATCAACTTGATCGCGAATCCGTAGAGCTGCTCGAAGTAGTCCGAAGCGAAGTAGAGTCGATCTCCCCAATCGAAGCCCAGCCACCTCACGTCGCTCTTGATCGACTCGACGTACTTCATCTCCTCGGTCTCGGGGTTGGTGTCGTCGAACCGGAGATTGCAGGTGCCGCCGGGGTTCTCCAGCGCGATTCCGAAGTTGAGACATATCGACTTGGCATGTCCGATGTGGAGATACCCGTTAGGCTCGGGAGGAAACCGAGTGGCAACTCTTCCACCGTGCTTGTTGGTTCGCAGATCCGCCGCGATCATGGCGCGGATGAAGTCGACGGGTTTGGAATCCGTGGTCTTTGGGTTTCGTTCGTCAGGCCGTTTCATTATTTGAGAATAGTAGAGAAGGCGGCGCCGTAGAACCAGGGGAGAGCGCCTGACACATACCACCCGGTATTCGACACCTGGCATCCGGGAGACCTCGAGCCAACGAAGCCCGGAATCGAGGGTTCGGTGGGCGCAGTGAGGCTCGTGCCAGGCCCTTGAGGTTCCCCCGATTCAGTGGACAGGTGAGTAGTGAGTAGTGATCGAAGTTCTCCCCAAACATCGCCGCCAGCTTGTCAACTCGTGATCCGTTGATTCTAATCTGCGACGAGAACCTCGAGCGCACGCTCAATTCTGCCAAACGGAGCGCTGATTTGAGCGCCCTGGATGCTGCCCCTGAATGTCGCCAGGGTCTCCCGAGCGATGGTTATGCCCTCTGCCAGGGCCGCTTCGTTACCAGATTCCTGCGCTCGCCGCATGCGCTCCATCACATGTTCCGGGATCTTCACTCCGGGCACCTCGTTGGCGAGGAACTCGGCGTTGCGCAAAGAAACGAGCGGCCAAATCCCCATGACTATAGGCGTTTGAAAGCTCTCAACATCATGCAGGAAATCGGCAAACTGCCCGGTAGTGGAGCCTGTTCCACTCATAACCGTCGTGATCTACACGACTGCGATTCGGGTGAGGATACATGAATCACCGTCTTTTCCCCACATTTTGCTCCGCGTGTGCCGTTTTGACTGCATCCGCTGAAGCTGCCAACGCCCAGACTCAGACCCGCCAACTGACGCTGGGTACACCAATAGTACGAGAACTGACGGCAGCGGAGAGGCACGCCTACGCCGTCAGTGTCGACTCCGGTCAGTTCGTCCTCGTTACGGTACAGCAACAAGGAATCGATGTTTACGTCAGCCTACTCGACCGCAGGGGCAATGTAGTTGCCACCGGGAGGGATCGAAGCGGCCGAAACGGCCGAAACGGCCTCGACTCCGTCTCGCTGTTCTCGGATTACTCAGGTTGGCACTGGGTAGCCGTCCTGCCGAGGACTGAAACGAATGATAAGGCACCTGCTTCACCACACGAGTGGATTGCGCGACCAGTGGGACCTGTTGACGATGGCGGGGTGGCGCATGGACGATGTGATTACGGCCGATCAGATCCTGCGCCTCGTCGAACGACCCGGCACCTTCTTGGCGGAAGAGTGCGACGCGTGCTCTTCGAGTTAGTCGAGAGGTAAAGACTATCGAGGTGGTGATGGCCGAAGCAGAAGAGTGGCGGATGTTTTGGCAACTCGGGCAGTACTCTTGACGAATGCGCAAAGAGTGTGGAGAATGCTCAACTCGACCTCGTGAAATGGAGACACACGTGACACACAAATGGATGGGTTCAATCGCGTTGGGTTCACTCCTGCTCGCTGCCGCATGCGGCGGAGACGAAACCAGAGAGCCTGAGGCGGCGGGAGAAGCAGAGGCTTTGGAACCAGCTTCTACTGACTGCAGTGGTGGTACATCGAACAACGTCGTCATCTCAACCAATATGGGCGATATCACGATCGAGCTTTATCCGGAGCAGGCTCCGACCACAGTTGCCAATTTCATCGATTACGTAGAATCCTGTTTCTACGACGGCACCATCATTCATCGTGTCGTTCCCGGATTTGTGCTTCAGGGCGGCGGTTACAGCACTGAGATACAACGCAAGGAAACCCGGGCTCCGATCGAGAACGAGGCTGACAACGGTCTGCTGAACGAGCGCGGCACACTCTCAATGGCACGCACAGCCGGCATCAACTCCGCGACGTCGCAGTTCTTCATCAACCTGGAGGACAACACTATTCTGGACCATGGCGTGCGCGACTTCGGGTATGCCGTCTTCGCGCGCGTTACGGACGGAATGGATGTTGTAGACCGGATAGCGCAAGTGCCAACGAGAGGCGAACAGCCGGAGAACCCTGTGATAATCACCTCGGCCCGTCGACAGTAGTTGCCGATGCCGAAGCGCCCGCTCGAGAGCGGGCGTCCCAAAGTCACGAGAAGATGGAGTTCAATGCGGCAATTGCCGCGGCGGCATCTTATCGTGTTAGCTTGTCTCTTCTGATACTCGCCGTAATCGTCGGCGCAAGATTCAGGCGTCTGTCGAACCGTACAGGTCAAATGGAGATTGGATGAAGCCGGTTAGTACGAGGAAGCGTCCGGGGGCGTTTCCTCTTGTTGGCATAGTAGCGGCTCTATTCACCACAGGCATTTCCGCTCAGGGGCAGGAGCCGTTGCCGCTGTACCGGCTTTCCGAGCCCATCGTGTTCGACGGCGCCGTCAATGAACCAGCGTGGGAGGCGGTGCCGACCCTGCCGCTCACTGTCTACCAACCCACCTACGGAGGTGAGGCGACAGAACGAACCGAAATCAGAGTGGCCTACGATGATGACTATCTGTACATCGCCGGTCGGCTTTACGATTCGAGTTCGGACGGAGGAAATGTAAAGACTCTGTATCGGGATCGTTACAGCGGCGACGACGTGTTTGGTATCGTCCTCGACAGCTTCAATGACCGCGAGACGGCGGTCTGGTTCACGGTGAATCCCGCTGGAGTAAGAGCAGACCGTAGTATCTCGAACGACGGTGAGTCCAACAACGACATGCCGATGAACAGCGACTGGAACACTTTCTGGGACGCGGCTACACTGCGTAATCACCAAGGTTGGTTCGCCGAAATGCGGATCCCCTTCTCGAGTCTGGGCTTTCAGGATGAAGACGGTCACGTCGAAATGGGGTTGGGTGCGTACCGACTGATTTCCGCCAGGAACGAAAGACACATCTTCCCCGATGTTCCTCCCAACTGGGGCTTTCTCAGTTTTGCGAAACCGTCCAAGATCCAACGCGTCACGCTGGATGGAGTGCGCAGCCGCTCGCCTGTCTACCTCACTCCCTACGTTCTCGGCGGTTTCAACCGCGAGGCAGAGCTGGACACGATCACCCAATCGTACGGGTTCGGACATGATGCCACGCGAGAGATAGGACTCGATCTCAAGTACAGCATCACTGACAACCTGACGGTCGACCTCACCGCGAACACGGACTTCGCTCAGGTCGAAGTCGACGATCAGCAGGTCAACCTGACTCGGTTTTCGCTCTTCTTTCCCGAAAAGCGGCAGTTCTTTCAGGAACGCGCAGCTATTTTCGACTTCGGTACCGGTGGCTTCAGCAGGCTATTCAACAGCCGCAGAATTGGCTTGAGCGACGGACGCCCCGTTCCGATCATCGGCGGAGCTAGACTGACAGGGAGGATCGGCAGTACTGACATTGGTGTCCTGAACATGCAAACTGCCCGCTCGGACTCTCTGCTTTCAGAAAACTATGGAGTGGTCAGGCTCAAGAAACGCATTCTAAACGCCTATTCGACCATTGGAAGCATGTTGACCACTAGGATGAACGAAGAGGGCAAATACAACGCGGCCTTCGGAGCAGATGGAGTAATCAGAGCTTTCGGAGACGACTATCTCACGGTCAAGTGGGCATCGACCTTTGACACTGACGATCCCGGCGACGCCCGAGTTATGGATCGCAGTCGCGTGCTATTTCGATGGGAACGGCGCAGGCAGAATGGCATAAGCTACGCGGCCGACTATGTTCGCTCCGGCGGAGACTACGAACCTGGCATCGGGTTCCAAATGCGCCGCGATTTCACTTTTTTCAACGGCAACCTGCAACACATCTGGCTGCTCGGTGAAACGTCTCCATTTCACAGCATTTCCGTAGGATCAAACGCACTCACGTACGTTCGTAACGGTGATAACACGGTGGAAACGGGCCTTATCGAACCCACCCTCGAGATCGAGTTCAAGAACAACGCGCGCCTGGAACTCACGGGACAACATAGCTACGAGAGTGTGCGCGATGCCTTCGGCCTGTCCGACGGAACGGAGGTGCCCGCGGGCGACTACAGCTTCCACGGCAGCAAGGTGCGCTTTCAGGCATCCCGTGCAAACACCTTCCGCCCCACCTTCACCGTGTCTGCGGGCAGTTTTTACGATGGCTGGAACGCGGCCCTGCATGCCGAACCCGCGTGGAATCTCTCCAGTCACTTCGAGTTCAGTGCCGTTTATCAACTCAATTTGATTCGGTTCCCGGATCGCAACCAGGCACTCAACGCCCACCTGGCGAGGTTGCGGGCCGACATTGCGATGGACACGCACTTATCGCTCAGCGTATTCCTGCAGTACAACAACACGGAGAACGTTGCCAGCGTGAACGCGAGGCTACGCTATCATTTTCGAGAGGGTAACGATCTGTGGGTGGTTTACGATGAGGGTATGAACACCGCGCGGGACGGTATTATCGGCGCGAGGCCGCCTCTTTCGCAGAATCGCGCCTTGCTAGTCAAGTACACCCATACCTTGGTGAAGTAGACGCGGGCATATCGTTCTGGCCCACCAGTTCAGTTGCTTCCTCCGTGTTCTCTAACTCGTCCCAGCACGATAGTGATGTTGTCGGTTCCACCATCTTCAAGCGCATCGTTCAAGAGCGCCTTACAGGCCTGTTTGGCCGAGGTCATCGTGCGCAACCTCTCGGCAATCTGCTCGTCGCTCACGTGTTTGGTGAGGCCGTCGCTGCAAAGAAGCCCCACGCCCGTCCATGCCTGGTCCACGCGAGTAACCACTGGAGCGGCTTGGGTACCGCCGATGGCGCTCGAGAGAACATGCGCCCAGTGGCTGTTCTCGGCATCAGATCGCGTCAGGACCCCTTGGTCAACGAGCTCTTGCGCCATTGTCTGATCGCGGGAGATCTGGGTCAACCTGTCATTTCCGTATATGTAGCAACGACTGTCCCCAACCTGTAGCAAGTACGAATGCGGCCACGCGCCAATCCACAGCGTCAGGGTCGTGGCCATTCGTCGACGCTCGGGATCGGCTTCAGCCATCTCAACCACGCGAGCGTGTCCCTGCATCGCCGCCTCTTCCAGGGCGTCGAAGAAAGCCTGCTCGTTGGTGGCATCGGCCGTATAGTAGCAGCGCATCGTGTGCGCCACGTACTGGGACACCTCTTCCAGTGCAAGCCTGCTCGCCTCTCCTCCTCCCGCGCCCGATCCCACGCCGTCCGCGACCATCGCAAAATGCGCCACACGTTCACCCTCCAATGGGAGTTGGTCCACATTCGGCAGACTGGTGAAGTGTACCTCCATATGCTTGCGGAGAGAGCAGATAAGAAAATGATCCTGGTTCGTCTCGCGAACCGTACCAGTATCCGTGAGCCCAAAGAACTCCCAATCCATGGCCGTACGTCTCTCGGCCAGTGCCTCGGAGTCCATGGGTAAATCGGGCGATGTCATGAGCCGTCTCCTTTCTCTTCGGTTCGTGACACCTTCTCTTCCGCCGGCCGATTCGGCGCTCGTCACATCAGGAAAAACTGTATGCGTTACGTGTGATGCGCCAGAGGGCACGACCGAGCCACACATCTTGAAACTACGGAAATACTATTTGCCTTGTCATTGTCAATTGATGGAAGGACGGGAGCAAATGGCAAGAGGCACACATCTTGGTGAAGCCGAACAGTCGATACTCGTTGATCCGGTCTCGGTGCTTCTTGCGGAGTAAATGGGATAGATGGCTGATCAGCATTACTACGCCCGGCACCTTTGTCTCCGCAACGACCTCGACGACATCCTGGGAGCGGCGACGCTTGCAGCGGCCGTCTACCGAGTTTTCGACAATACCAATTCCACCACGACCCCGCAGTTTCTCCGGTCGTTCCCAGGCGATCGGTAGGTCCGCGAAGCGATGAGGAATCGAGTCTTGCAGAGCCTCGAGTACTGCTGCACTTTGTAGCTGAAGTAATCGCAACTGGGGAGGACCCGCTCTACCCCATTTCCTTGAGGTGCCGTCATGAAACCGAGAATAGCGCTGGCAACGCTGTTGTGCGGCACAATGCCGCTAGCCGGATGTGGTGAAGCAGAACTCGAATCCAACGTAGTCCAGCCATCCCATTGGTGGCGCGTGCACCCGCGTCCGGTATACGACTCTCTGGAACAAGTGGGAACCTATCAGGAATGGTTTCACGTGTATCGGCTCGGCGAAGGAACGTATGCCATCTACGAGCCGAACCAGTTCGAGGAAGCACTGTGTTATCTGGTCGAAGGTGAGGAACGTGCCGTTCTGATCGATGCTGGAACGGGAATCGGCGACATCACACAGGTGTTGGACGATTTGACCGATCTACCGGTTTCAGTAGTCCTCACGCATGAGCATTACGACCATATCGGTCAGGCCTACCGCTTTGACCAGGTTGCGGCCTTCGCGGACTCCGCATCGCTTTGGGTACTGCGTCAAGGACGAGACAACCCATCGCTTCAGCGTTATCTAGCGGATGACTACCTATGGAAGCCGCTGCCCGACGATTTCGATCCAGCGTCATGGACCATCCCTTCCCTCGTACCGACCGACCTGCTGCGTGACGGCGCCACGATCGACCTGGGCGACCGCGAGTTGGAAGTGATCTACACACCCGGTCATTCTCCAGGATCGATATGCCTGCTCGATCGCGACAACCGCATGCTTTGGACTGGTGACCTGTTCTTCCCGGGACCGCTCTATGCTTTCGGCCCCGATGTTGACTTGGAAGTGTACCTTGCGTCCATCGACCGAATTGCGGCGATGGTCGACGAATACGACCACGTACTATCCGGTCACAATGATCCTTGGGTATCCAGTGAGGTAATCCCACGCGTCGCCGACGCATTTCGTACCATCTTGGCGGGTGGGGGCGAGTACACCGAAGACGCGGAGAGACGAAGGTATCGGTTCCAAGGATTCGACATTATCGTGCGAACCGAGATGCTGGAGGAACGCGGCTGATCGCAGCGTTCCCACTCGGCTCAGCTTCCAGTCGCCATCCGAATGGCATTGGCTGTAATGCTCGCCTGGTATTCGACCAACTCCCTGCCGAGCGCAATTGTGCGCTCGGCGGGAGAGAGGTCAACGCCGTTGATCGAAAACAGCCCCTTTTCGATCCTCTGTTCCATTCGCACGGTGGCAGGGTCCACAACCATCATTATCGCCGAGTGGCGTACGTCATCGTGCAGGCCTTCATCCACCTGATGAATGCTGCGCAGCTCCAGCCAACGTTTCCACAGGGGGTTGTCATAGTACTCGGGGATATAGTGTATCGAGGTACCGCCGCTCGCCCACTCGACTGACAATTGTTCGGCTACGATCCGCATACCCTCTTGGTTGCCTCCGCTGTCTCCGATCAAGATGATATGCGAGAACCCGTGTGTGCGCAGGCTGCGGGCGATGTCTATCAGCAGTGACTGAAACGTCTCATCCGTCACGCTAATGGTTCCCGGGTAGCGCATGTGCCCGGTAGGCGGATTGAAATCCCCTTCCGGGACAAATGGAACGATAGGTGCCACCAAAGCGTCACCCAGAATTCTGGCAATCCTGTCCGTGGTCGCTCTGAGAATGTAGTTGTGCTTGCCGAGCGCCAGATAGGGGCCGTTTTGTTCGATTCCACCGGTGGGAATAATGGCGGTAGTCTTACCCTCGCGGATGGCGTCGCGGACCTCGAGCCACGTCATCTCTTCCAGGAACACGGTGTCGAGAGCGTCGATGACGCGGGGAGTCTCGTGGTCCGGATCAGTAGCTTGTGCCGAAACGATCTGTGCTGGCGCGAGGCCAATGGTGAACAAGAGTGCTGCCTTCCTGACCCAATCCATGCCGGTCCCTCCAAGGCGGCTGCGGAAACGCAGATACTCAGATCAAAGAGAAAGGTGAAGGCTATACGATTCCTTGGCTAGCCCTCGCTGGATGGATCGACATGGCCAATGGTGGCGGGGCGAGAAGCACCGAAACTCAGGAGCTAGACGATCAATGCGAAACACGCTGTTACAAATAGGTGTGTCATGGCAAATACTGTGCTATGTTACTTACTGAAATCGAAAAGGGACTGCTGCTACGAGGGTGGCCATGCCACGCAAACGAGAGCCCAAGTCGGCTGCGCGGGCGCGAGGTAGGCTCGAACGCGACAAGGCCGGCAACACATTCATCGACTTTCCGTGCAACAGCGGAGAGGCGGGGATTCGCGTGTCTTTTCTGCGCAACTGGTATTCGCCTCCTCACACCGAAACCGGAGAAGTGGACTTCGAGACGGCCGCTCGGGAACTGGGACGCGAACTGACCGGCGGGACACTCGTGATTCGCAACTTCCTGGACAACGGCGAATTGAGCTATGCCGCTGAAATCCCGGTAGATTCCAAGGATGACCTGGAGCGCGTGTTACGCACTATCCGTAAGGTATTCAAGGAAGGACTCCAGCACGACAATGCGATCAGGCAGGCGGCCCTAGAGCAATGCAAAGCTAAGGTAGCGTCGAAACAATCAGACATACCGCTTCGCCTGGAACGCCGTAGAGAATCAGAGCGCCGCCGGGGCGACAGAAGAACTCGACGGAGCTCGAGCCCGAAGTCGATGTGGAGGCCGGACCGCCGTATCCTGGGCGACCGGCGTGTCAGGCAGGAGCGCAGGCTCGCGTAGCAGAAATCTCAATCCTCAAAACTCCTCGATCCGCGAGTCCTGACGTATAGCGTCGGTTGCTCCGAGATAGTCTATTTGGAGCTTGATCCGTCGGATCGCCTCACTATCATTGGAAGTACCACGCACCGCCGCTATCGTAGCGATTACTTCGAGGTTGCTGGGATCACGGCCCGCAACGGAAACATAAGTGTTTCTAATGATCTGGAGTCGGCTGGGCGTAGCGAGTTCCAGTAGCTCTCCCACCGTGTCTATGCCACGACTGAATAGTAGCGTGAGGATATTGTTTATGTCACGTTGGTTGCAGTTGAGGCCGACCTCCGACAGCACTGACGGCAGTATCTCGACATTGAGTTCGTCCGTGGTACTGTACTGTCTATCGTCGTGGAAAGTGTTCAGTTCGTCGTAGAGTAGATTGAAGTTCTCATCGACGACGCGAAGCAAACCACTCAAAATTCTCAATTGCGCCTTCGCCATTGAGTTTGTCCGTTTCGTGGGCTTGTACCCAAGATGGTGCTCCAGTGTGCTCCAGAGGTCTTGTGCGGCCGTCCTCACTTGGAGCTCAAACATCGGGCGTTTGTCCTCGGGCACCAGACTCTTCTTCAATCGCACGACGTAGTGTACGGATCGGTAGCCGCTCTCCTTCTGTTCCTGGTCGAGGTGGTCGAGGCTCAGAATCTTGGCTTCCTGAACACCCATATACGCGACCGGCCTCTCGACATCCGAGATCTCAATCATTTCCGAGCCCCGGAGCTCTCGGTCGATCAAGGGCACGTGTCGCAAGAAGTAGACTATCACGCGCAAGCCGATTGTGTCGTACATCTGCTCGAAGCTCTCAGGTCTCAAGCCCGCAGGAAACTGTTCCGGCTTGCCGAGAATCTTGTCGACGACCTGCTCGGGACGTTTGATACGCGAGAACGCGGCTCGGATGGGAGTTGGCACCGGCACCCCCTTGCCTCTAGCGTATTTCGCCCAATATGTCGGCTCTTGCCAGGTTTCTATCAATTGATTGATGTCCTCCTGCGTCGGGCGCAACACGTCCTTCACATACTGCTCGTAAGCCGACAAGAACGCTGCAAGTCGTTTTGCGTCGGGTTTGGCCCTAGGCATCCGTACACCAACCTCGAATCTCGGTAGGCACTGTCATCAATACCTCCAACTGACCGTGTCCGCACCGGGCGGCGCAGTGCTGACTATTCGTTCCAGCATCTCTGGGAGGACCCGCTGGTAAACCGTCTGTCCGGGATACTCCGGCGTGCCGGTGAAACAGTGCGGCTGACGCTCCCCCCACTCGACGGAACCGTCGTAGTATGGATCGGTGGTGTTCTCGAGAAACTCCTCCAGCAATCTCGTGGCCTCATCGAGGAAATAGGTGTCCATCGTCCCCATGGTGATGTGGATCTTACCCACGAGCTTGGGCCCCAGTGTGGCCCAATCCCGCTCCATAATGTGCCGCAAGTCGTAATTCTCGCGCCAGTAATCAACGACCCCCTTGTCGATCTCGCCCGTCCATTTGTCGTATAGGAGCCGAGGATATCCATCGTCTCCCACTGGCCCGTACACTCCCATGAAGATGTCCATCTGGTCGCCTGACCGTCCTCGAGTGCCCAATACCGCCTCGAGGTGGCTGGCGTCGAACTGGTTCATATATACTTGGTCGTCCACACCACGCTGCCAAGGACGCACCGGGGTCGTCTTGAACTCACCGTTTGGGAAGAAGGCGTTGTCGTCCTCGTAGATGTTGACCAGTTGGAAATAACGGAAATCGACTGGGTCCGGACAGAAGGTCCAGGTACCGTTGAACATATCGGGATAAAACACCTGCCAGGCCAGGGATTCCCAACCGCCGGTGGACCCGCCGGCCAACGTCCGGGCCCAAGGCTCTCCGATTCCACGGAATTCGCTTTCCACTCGCGGCATCAACTCTCGAGTGAGGGCGTCCCCGTACGGCCCGTTGTTGGCAGAGTTTACCGCATAGGAATCGTCGTAGTACGGCGTCGGATGCTGCATCAGCACTATCAGAAACCTGCCCAGGCTCCCGCTCACCCAATCCTGGAAGAAACGGTATCGGCTTTCTGCATATTCCCGTGCTCGACCGGTCAGACCAGGGTCAGGAGGCGTCTCCTGGAATCCTCCAAACGTTCTTGGGAAATGACCGTGCCAATAGACTGTGGGATAGCGCGCATCCGGGTGTTCCTCAAACCCCTCTGGGAGCACGACCACGGCGCCGAGATGCATATCGTGCCCCCACCACTCGCTCACTATATCGCTCCTGAACTTTATGTGCTTGATGTATTTCGTGTCTTCAGGAGGTTCGATTGGTGGTATTGTCTGCGTCAAATGGATGCGGATCGGTTCCGCGGAGTTCGCATCCACGCTCACACGCTGCACTTCACTCAACAGGTTTCCAGGAGACCGATTCCACTGCTGCCCCTCCCATTGGTCCATGTGGGCCTTGATCGTATGACCGTCGGCGCGGTGGAAGGTGGTGTAGACATTCAGGACTGCCTGTACGTAGTAATCGCCCGGCGGCAGGTCGGAGGTGCTCTCCAGCGGCCACCCGTGCGTATTCCCGTCAATCACCGCTGCCTGGCCCGGTGCGAGACCTTCAACGTTCACCCCGAACAAAGCCGGAGCTTCGGGACTCCGCAGCCGTTGGAACCGGGGCTCGCGCGAGTTGTCATCTGAGACGATGAGTAGCACCCGGCCGTCCACCGCCTCAGAACGCACACCGGCATCCAAGACCACCTCGAAACGGATTTCGGATTGGACCGAGGATGCCGGCACCCAAGCGGCTGCCGCCGTGACACCTAACAACAGAACCAAGGCGCAGGCAGCGAGGCCTGCGAGCGGGAGGGGTAAGAGAACCCTGCGGTTCCCGACTGCTTCCACGCGTTTCATGGCTGTCTCCAGTCTCATGAGAGTCCGCCCTCAATTGTGCCGAAACACCCGCTCAGGGTCCGTATGAGACGGTGCCTACCTCAAGACCTGAGTATCTGGCCGCGATACGGGAACAGAGCGGGCGTTCCTCCACTGTGCAAGAACACGATGTTATCGCCGTCTTCGAAACAACCCTTGCGCATCAGGTCGAGCATTCCTGCCATGGCCTTGCCCGTGTACACCGGATCTAACAGTATGCCCTCTGATTCGGCCAGAAGATGAAGAGCTGCGTCAACCTCATCGTTGTAGATGCCATACCCTTCCTTCAGGTAGTCCTCGTAAACGATGATGTCTTCGTCTCTTACTTCCATTGAGCTGTCGAGCTGCCTAAAGACGGACCCGGAAATCGAACGAACATACTCCAGCATCTTGTGTGCTGAAGCATATACTGTTACTCCAATGATACGGGTGGTTGGCGAGAGGAGCCTCGCCCCAACCAGAAGCCCCGCCTGAGTGCTTCCGGATCCGGTGGCAAGCACGACAGAATCGATGCGCACTCCATCCGACTCCGCCTGCTCGAGGAGTTCTGCAAACGCATTCACGTAAGCGATTGCACCCCAGGGACGCCCCATCGAGCCTTCCACCAACGATCCGCCGATGGGCATCAAATAAGGCACTTCGCCTGCTTGCTTCGACTCTTCAACGACCGGTTCCACGTACTGCCGAACGCTCGATAGTTCCATCATGTTGGTTATGGAGCCTGCGTCCACCATTCGTACTTCGGCCTCGAACAGACGGTCCAGTAAGAGATTGCCGTCGTCATTCACGGGAGAACTCGCCTTCTTGAACAAGATGAGCTTGGATCTCATGCCTATCCGTGCGGCTGCGGCGGCTACTTGGCGGCACCAGTTCGACTGAACCCCTCCCCAGGTTACCAAAGTGTCGGCTCCCTGATTCAGAGCGTCAGCAACTATGTAGTCGAGCTTTCGGGCTTTGTTCCCTCCGAACGCGAGCCCCGTCATGTCATCACGCTTCATCAAGACATCGAAACGCTCGAGTTCTTCTGAGAGATTCTCCAGCTTCTCGAGAGGCGTCGGCAAATGCGACAGCTTTACGCTGTGGAACTTCTTGAGGCGCTCCACGATTGCGTTTGTGCCTTTCATGGGATTCCTGTCCGTAAGTTGGAATTCAGAGCTGGAAATCGGCTGAATTCAAAGGTACGGCGTGTTCGGAGAGCCTGCCAGTGTATTTGAGATAGCGTGCGGATGGATGTATCTTCGCCACCGAGCAGTTCGTGTCAGGGCTTGCGCAACCTGGAACGGAGATGCGGTCGCGCAGGATAGGCCCCGAAACCACTAGCGAGAGGATAGCAAAGTGAAGCTCAGCTGTTTCAGCAGCAAAGTGATCGCATCATGCGTTCTTGCCACCACCGTTGGCTTGGGATGTTCTCGAGCAGATGGGAACGGAAAAATGGACCCATACGAGAGTTTCGGAATCACAGCGAACAACGCCTTCTTCTACTACGACGATCTCGAGGCAGCGACGGATTTCTACACTGTGAAGTTGGGCTTGCGTGTCGCTGCTGACTACGGGTTCGCGAAGATATTGCAGGTTGCACCCACGTCATACTTGACACTGGTCGATGGCGATCAGGGCATGCACACGCCGGACGAGCCGAAGACAGTCGCGATAGCGTTAATCACGGACCAACTCGATGAGTGGTACGAATATCTCTCGGAGCAGGGCGTCGAGATGAGACACGAATTCGAACCGGTCGAGGGACGTCCACACGACGGCTTCGTCGCCTACGACCCGGAAGGCTACTATCTGGAATTCGAGCGTTTCAACCCGCATCCCGAAAACGAGCGTTTCCTGCCACTTCTGGACCGGACCGAGACGCTGTACCCGGATCCAGAACAGGAAACGACGGTTCCTCCGGGCCTCGGTTTCAAGGCCACGATTCTCTGGATGTACTACCGTGACACCGGCGCTATTCGAGACTTCCTCGAGAACGAGCTAGGTCTGGAACAGGTAGTGGACCAGGGGTGGGCTTGGATCTACGGTACATCTCCATCCGGCTACATCGGGCCGGTCGACGAGTCCCGTGGCATGCACTCATATACCGAGCAAAAGGCCGTCACTGTCTCCTTCATCACGGACGATTTGGACGGCTGGCACTCGTACGTGAGTGAAACCGGAGCATTCGAGCTGCGTGACACTGAAGTTCACGTCGACAGTGCCGGCAGGTACCGCGCGTTCGTCGGGTACGACCCTGAGGGCTACTACCTGGAGTTCGACGATTTCCTTCAGCATGAGCTCAATACCAGACTCTTGGAGAGCCTGGGCAGATAGCCGGCCGGTGCGCGCACTAATCCGCTCGCTCCGAGACTAGGAGGACGTCACTCTATCGGAGCGCGCCGGGCGAGCCCTCGCGCGGCGCGCTCGAGCACCCCAGCAAACCCCCATGGCATCATCGATTCTCTTGGCTCTCCCAGTCAATCCGCTCGATCACGGTCCCTTCCAGTATCGCGTCGACGACGTCCATACCTTCCACTACCTGGCCAATTATCGTGTAGTTGTGATCGAGTCGCGGATTGTCCATGAGATTCACGAAAATCTGACCGTCGCCTGTGTCGCGGCCGCGCGTGGAGATGCCAACGGTACCCCGCAGATGTGATCTGGTTGTCAGTTCATCACGGGTGAAAGCACCGTCGCCAACATATTCGTTTGCCGCGGGACTACCGCCTTGAATCACGAAGTTGCGGGACACGCGATGGAAAGTGAGCCCATCGTAATACCCGTCGCGCGCCAAACGAGAAAAGCGCGCCACGTTGGCAGGTGCCTCGAACGGGAACAACTTCAACTCGATTCTCGCTCCACCTCGCATCACCAAAACCGCAATTTCATCCGTGAGCCTCGCGAGCTCGCCGAACCCGGGAAGAGGCAGGCGGCTGAGCCGCCTCGGTGCGATTGAATACGCCCTACCTGTCCAGGCGCGCAAGATACCGGCCACATCCTCTGCAATTACCGGATCGAAGTCTCTGAGGTACGGAATCAGGGCCACGGCCTGGTTCCGGCCACCCAGAGCGCCTATTCGCCGAATCAAAGCGCGACGCACATCACGCGATGTTTCCCGTCGCTCAGCCGAGATTCTCTCCAGTGCGTCGAACAAAGCCGGCAGTGCCCGAGCAGGATTAGGAGTGTCCGCCAGAGCCCTGGCCGCGGTCATGACGAGTTGGTAGTCGCTACGTGAGAGTTGCTCCAGGTAGAACGGGTCGGCGTCGTGCTCCTGAATTGCATACAGCTCCCGAACTGCGGCTTCACGCACGTTGTCGTGCTCGTCGCGTGCCAGCATCTCGAGGCACTCGACCGAGTCAAGAGCGGCCGCAGCCCGGGCAGCATACATTCGCAGCCACCAGGTTTGGTGCGCCGCAAAACCGCGGATATGTGGTGCCGCTTGTCCCGGCGCCACTTCCGCCAGTGCCACGATTGCGTGAGCCGGCTGGTGCCAGGAATCGGGGTACATGTGAGAGCCACCAACCGGTGCGACTGGATCGAACTCCTCCACCATACTCCTGAGACGGTCGACGGGCGTGAGATCCGTCCCGCATCCGTCACCGAGCAGGTCAATAGCCGTGAGGGCGACATCCGGATCAGGATCATCGAGTGCGGCAACCAACGCGCCGCACCCGGAGGTGCGTTGCGCATGACGCCCATAGGCCCGAATCGCGGCAAGGCGAACCTTGCCGTCATCGTCGCTCAATGCACGAGTGATGACGTTCATACGCCCGTCGAGCCCCTCGACAGTTCCTGCCGCCTCGACTGCCAGTCGCCTGACTTGCACGTCCCTGTCGACTAAAACGGTCATGAGGAATCCGGCATCCATGCGGCCGCTTCCGGCCAACGCCTCCATCGCCAACCTTCGGACTTGCAAAGCGGTGACGTCGCGCGCTCCATACGGCGACCTGTAACGCGCGAGTTCCCGCAGACGCTCAATAGCACGTTCCGACGGCGGCGAGTCCTCAACCTGCCGCCGCACCAATGACGCGAGGCCGCGTGCGGCTCCCACCAATACAGCGGGGGCGGTATCCGCCAAAGCGCCAACCAATGCGGCGTCTACAAGTCGCACATTGGCGCTCGCTTGGTATGGCAATCGTCCCAGGGTTTGAGCGATCACTCCCCGTACGTAGGCGTCGGGCTCGTCGCCAAGACGGTCGAGCAGCGGCCGCAGAACCAGTTCGCCGCCGCCCTGACAAACCGCCTGTCCCAGCGCGTTCGCCGCTTCGGCGCGGACCGCCGCAATCGTATCCTGCAGAATGGGAAGGATCTCCGAAACGAGTGCGGGCCGCTCCAACCTACCGAGCGCACGGACAGCCACGATCCGCAATTCTGCTATCGGCGAGGACAAACCCGCCACGACAGGTGCCAAATCGTCCGGATTCACGACTCGTGCGTCTTCCGCTTCGAGTATCTCGGCCCACTGGAGACTGTCGAGGTTCTGCCATTGGAATACCGGTTCGATGACGGGAGCGGGAGCATCCTCCGAGGAAGAGCAACTCAACGCCAGAATTGCCAGCGCTGCGGAAAACGCCTTTCCCAGCCTTCCCACATGATAGATCCTAGCAGTCAATTTCTCACTCCACGAGTTTCAGGGTTGAGGATCGCCGCCGCACCATGCAGCATATCAGCTCAGGACGAAGCGGGTCGCTCGGTCAAGCTGACGACAATACCATTGCACGCGCGCTGCAAGTTTCCGGGGGAGATGATGATCTCCTCCCCCCAAACACCCGCCCCGACACCAAGGGATCCCTCTCGCATGAGCGACTCATCCATAAACGATCGAAATCCCTCGGGCTGCCAATGAAAGGGCGGTACGGACCCAATCACATATCCGGTGGTCTCTTCAACCGCTTCCAGCGGAGCCATTCTGATGTTTCGCGACCCTACGGCCTTCTTGAGCAACCCAGATATGACGTTGCGATCTCCAGCCACTAGAACGAGCACTCGTTCGCCCGTGTCAGCTTCAAATATCAGAGTCTTGACCATCTGGTCCTCCCGATAGCCGAGGGCAGCGGCCACATTCGCCGCTCCCTTTTCAGTATCGGGAGAGAATCTCAACCGCTGGTAAGGAATTCCGCGCTCTTCCAGATAGCGGTGGGCTGGCAGCGTGTCGTCGTCCATACCGTACCCTCACACCCATAGATCGAAGGTCGCGGAATAATGCCGGTTGGTCCCAGGTGACGCCAGTGGTGTCGGCCACTCAATGGCCCACAAGCAATACCCTGGCTTGCAGTGTCGGCCAACGCATAGCGATTCAGGTGTAACGCCTCCGACAACCATTGGCCGAGTGTCCCAGCATTCACGGTAAGGCCCATGAGGCATCCTATCTCGCCATCGGAGAATCACGCGCGCTGGAGGCCGGGATGATTGTCAGCATGGAGCCCAGAATGTATCGCCAAGGTGAAGGCGGATGCCGGCGCTCCGACACTGTCTTGATCACTAGAAGACGGCTATAGTTGCCCGACACACGCACCGGACACGCTAGAGGACCTCGCGCTGCGCGTTTAGTTTGGAGGCATTGCGGTACAGACAGGGTTTGACGCCGCGCGGCCTATCTACTACTGTTGTGGTTGGTCAGCAAATGTCCTGGCGGCGCCAGGGTAGCGCGAACGTCGACGGGGAATCCGGTCACGATCGGTTTCCCCGTTTGTTGCACCAGCAGTTCGTCGCGCAATAGAGGCGTGACAGCCCTACGCGGGGGCAGTGATCCGCGGAAGTGTAGTCGGTCGGTGCGGCATTTACCGGACCCCCGGCCACAGTAAAACAACAAGGGAGTGCGGTAATGCGTACCAAGGGAACCGTGAAGTGGTTCAACGACAGCAAAGGCTTCGGTTTTATCACACCTGAGGACGGCAGCAAGGACTGCTTCGTCCATCACACCGCCATTCAGGGCAGCGGCTTCAAGTCGCTGCGCGAAGGTGAACAGGTTGAGTTCGATATGGTCGATGGCCAGAAGGGACCGGCTGCGGAGAACGTCACGCAACTCGAAGCTTAGCAACTGTTGTCAACCAAACGAGCGGGCCGTCTCGAGGATTCTCGGGGCGGCCTGTTCATTTGTATTGCGACGTGACCCAGCGAAGTCATCACCCCGCCAGATTCATGGACTGAACCAGTAACTTACCTTGATCAGGAAGATGTTGTCCGCGCAGGCGTCAAACACCGCCCCCACATCGCGCCTGAAATCGAAGCCTCCGGCCGAACCCGTGTCGTACCTCCGCTGCTGCCAGGCCAGGTAGATATTGGATCCCGGCCGCCACTCCCAACGCAGCACGGCGTTGCCCCTGAGACTGCGAACATTGAAGTCCGGCTCGTAGCCGAGCTGATTGTATTGCGCGAAATCAAAGGTCCCCGGAGTCTCGAGGTATTTGGGCTGCCCATAGTCTCCAGCCGAAACCAGCGGTTGCACATAGGTCTCCAGTGTCAACCCGGGCCTGAAGGTGAAATTGAAGCGAGTCTCCAACGCGACCTCTGTCTGGTTCAACCGGGCGAACACATAGCCCCTGTCGTAAGTAGCAGCGAACCCATCACCGGCCAGAGTGGTCACGTATTGTGCAGCTATCCGGTTCTTCGTGAATCTCGGCCCAACGCTCAGGCTCCACCGAGACGACGGCCGCAGGCTTATGCCAAGGCGTCCGTCGTACACAAATCCCTCATACTCGTCGAGCTGGATTCGTCCACCGCCGTTCAGGATGAGCGCCTTGCGCCCGTCGGTGTAGAAGTTCCCCGTGAAGGAGTAGTGTGCGGGCCGGACGACTATTGGCCCACCGCGCGTTGACCTGTCATCGTTTGCCCTGAAAGACCGCATCGCGCCCACTCCCCCACCCCAAAAACTCAGATGCCTGAATTGGAACCTCGCTACCGCCATTCGTAGGATAGTCTGGTTGGCGAAGTTCATTTCATTTCGAAATCTCCCAGTCAACGACCAGTTCCGGAAGAACGAACTCGGCTGTACCTCCCTGTAGGTCAGGTAAGCGGAAACGTCCCGCCTATCCGTGCGGTAAGCAAAGCCAAGATCGTTCACCTCGTATTCCGGAGCGGTTATCGCACCCGCGATTCCCAAGAGCCAATGCTGCCCGGATATCTTGTCGATGGAAAGCGATGCGGAATACCCGGTCAACGAGGTCGCAGTTTCGTCGACTTCGAGGTGATCGGCGTCAGGCCTCTGAAAGTAGTGGTTCGACGCCCACTGAACACGCGCTATCGCGTCCCGAGTTCCCTCCACCCGGCTGCCGATCACGTTACCGCTGACCGCCCAGACACGACCCGCAAACTCGTGGTTGAAGTCTATCCCCGCCGCATATGCGCCCGACTTCAAACGCTCGCGGAGCAGGTCTGTGCTGAGATCCCTGCGCACAACCGTCATCATCGCCCCAAGAGAAGTCAGGCCAGCACGCATCTCTCGACGCGCCCGCCCCACGAAGTAGCCGGTCATTGGCTCCGCGACCATCGTCTCAGCGATACCGTCGCCGGTCAGATAACGGGCCCTTTCCTCTGCCGTGACCGCAGTCAAGGTGCCGATGGACCACCCACTGGTTCTCCCCGACAGTTTTGCGGCACCCAAAATCGTGGTCTCGGCCGGCACATCGGCCTCGGATGTCGACGGCTTGGTCTGAGGTGAGCGACCGATCCTCCGAGTGTAGAACAACCGCCCCCCACTGGTGCCACCGGTGAACTGAAAGATCTCACTGCCCTCGATGAAGAACGGACGCTTCTCATCGAAGAAGGTCTCGTATACACCGAGGTTGACGACGGCCGGATCGACTTCCACCTGACCGAAATCCGGATTGATCGTAGCGTTCAGCGTGAGATTGGAGGTTACCCGGTAGAGCAGATCCACCCCCCCGGTTGCACGCTGCTCGGAACCGTCTCGAAACGGGTTGTCGCCGGGATCCACGTGTTCCGTTCTCGCGACCGCGTAAGGCAGAACCTCCAAGCGGCTGCCGGGCCGGATGTTCCTGACACCCTCCAGATGACCGAACGCGGGGATACCGCCGCTCTCATCCTTCGGCGTGAATGCGGAAACAGCGTACTCTTTGTTTCGACCTATGACTCGCTCCAGCTGCAGCCCCCAGCGATGTCTTTGCTGGTTCCGAAAGCGAATCTGACTGAAAGGAATCCGGTACTCCGCGGTCCATCCCATGCTGTCTACAGAAGTCGCGACTTCCCAGACACCGTCCCATGACAGATCGTCCCTCTCCCCTCCGCCCGGCGTCATGGACTTCACCGCGTCCCGTTTCACACCTCCTGGATTGACGTCGAACGAGAAACCTGTCTGGTGATCGTGGTAGCTGTCGATTACGACCCCGAACCAATCGGAATCCTGCAGCTCCATATCCCTTCTGCCGAGCCGAGCTGTTATCTGCCCGTCGTCCCAAGCCCTGACCCCGAAATAGATCGCGTCGGAGTCATAGAGTATACGGACCTCTGTTGGCTGACTAACGGGCTCACCCTCGCGAGGATCGACCTGCGTGAACCGGGTGACCGGCGCTGCCGCCAACCATGCCGGCTCGTCCAAAAGGCCGTCGACGGCTATGCGGACTTCAGTGCGCTTGGCAACTGCGACCGGTGGTTCCGATTCGCCTGACAAAGCAGACGGCATCTGCGCTCCACAGATCGCGGGGATCACAATGAGGACCCCGATGATGGCGGTGCAAACGAGTGTCATCGAGTTTCCATATTTGCGTATAGAACTGCTCTCTAACCTGTAATCGGCCCATTTGACGGGCTGTCGAAGATACCCGGAAAGCACTCCCTGGATCCGTCCTCTCAGTTGCCGCGCCTGGTCGATCGGTCGAGCCGAGCTATCTCCTCCGACTCCAGCTCTAACGACATGGCCTTTGCGTTTTGCTCGGCCTGCGACACCCGGCTGGCACCGGGGATAGCTACGACAGAATCGCCGTGAAATCGGACCAGCCAACTCAGGGCGACCTGAGACGGTGTCGCATCGTGTGCCGCGGCGATTTCACGCAACGCTTCAACCACCGGACGCGATCGCTCGAGGCCGGAACGGCGGAATGCCGGCATCCACTTGCGAGGCCCGGGCCGCGAGCGCACGGATGCCGGATCTTCATGGAACCGTCCAGTCAGAATTCCCTGCGCGAGCGGCGAGTAGGCAATGATGGTGACGCCCAGATTCTGAGCCGACTCGAGCACGCCATTGCTCTCCACCGATCGGTCCAGGAGGCTGTATTTCATCTGATTCGAGGCCAGCGGGATTCCACGCCTCTCCAGTGCCGCGTAAGCTGCCTTCATCTTCGCGGCGGAGAAATTGCTGACCCCCACGGCCTTTATCCTGCCCGCCTCCACCAGGTCGGCCATGGCGTCCATCTGCGCCTCGATGGACGATAACGACGTCGGCATGTGGACCTGATGCAAGTCGATCGAGAATCCGTCCAGATGTCTACTCCGCTCGGGGAAGGTCCTGACAATGCTCTTGGCGCCGCGGAAGAACGGATTCCATTTCGTGGCAACTACCACATCGCCGTCCCGCTTCCCCGCGTTCTCGAGAGCGACAGACAGGGCCGCCTCGGAGCGGCCCTTCCCGTAAGCCTCGGCGGTGTCGAACCAGTTCACCCCGCTCTTCAACGACACCCCGACGATCTGGTTGACGAGACTGGTGGGCAGTGCCTCCCAGAACCCGCCTATCAGGCCTTTGCCCTCGGAGAACTGCCAGCAGCCCAATCCGATAGGCGAGATTTCTATGCTGGTTTGCCCGAGCCTACGCAGCAGTGTCACCCACTCCACCTAGCGATTGCGCCGATAATCGAGCGGAGGCGCGATTTCGCCCTGCAAGGGATAGTACTCGAAGTCAGGTCCTACGCGCTCCAGGTATTCATCACGGGCAGCCGCGACCAGATCTGCATCGTTCAGAACATCTATCGCAGTCATGGCCAGAGTCTTCGCAGCGACCACCATGCCTTTGTTTCCAATGCTCGTTCCGCCGGCGGCGACCGCCTGCCACGTGTGTGCTGCCGTTCCCGGGATCCAGGTTGCAGCGGTAAGACCAGCGGTGGGTACCACCCAGCTCACGTCACCCACATCCGTGGATGCCGGTATTGCTCCCGGCAGCACGAGGAACGGGCTCACTTCGGCTGCTGTTTCGATGGATGTCGCGCTTTCCGGAAACGATTCTCTGATTGTGGCGGCAAATGCGCGTTCTTCTGCGTCATAGAGAACTCCTCCCACCTGCTCGAGATTCGCATGCATCGCTCGCGAAAGCGCTTCATTCGGAAGCAAGGCGAAGGCTCCCGCGTCTATTTCGTAGTCCATGCTGGTCCCCGTGCCCAAGGCAGCACCTTCAGCGGCCTCCACCACGCGCTCGAAGATCGACCTGACATTCTCCGGGTCGGGATTCCTGACGTAGTAGTAGACCTCGGCGTAATCGGGAGTGACGTTCGGAGCCTCGCCTCCACTGGTGATCACATAGTGGATACGCGTCTCCTGGGGCACATGCTCGCGCATCATGTTCACCATGTCGTTCATGGCCTCAACGCCGTCCAATGCCGAGCGAGCCCTGTCTGGCGCAGCCGCAGCATGGGCCGAGATACCATGGAATCGGAACTTCGCGGAAACAATCGCCAGCGTGCTATAGACCCCAGTGCCATTGCGATCGCCGGGGTGCCAATGCAACACCGCATCCACATCTTCGAACAATCCCTCTCGCACCATGAAGACCTTACCTGCCCCTCCTTCTTCAGCCGGCGTGCCGTAGAGTCGCACGGTTCCCGATGTACCGGTCGACTGTAGCCATTCCTTCACCGCTATTGCCGCGGCAACGGACCCGGTGCCGAACAGATGGTGACCGCACCCGTGGCCGGATTCCATTTCGGGAACGGTCTGCCGTACAGGCACACGAGCCTGCGACATTCCCGGTAGCGCATCGTATTCGGCCAGGATGCCTACGACAGGGCTACCGGACCCGTACGAACCCACAAAAGCAGTCGGCATTCCAGCCACACCCGCCTCGACTTCGAACCCGGCATCGCTCAGGGTTTCCTCTAGAAGCGCCGCACTCCGTTCTTCCATGTAACCGAGTTCGGCAAAACCCCAAATCTCTTGCGCGATGTCGCCATAGCGGTCGGCATTCTGGTCAATGTGCTCCAGAACGACCGCCTTGCCGTCCTGTGCGAATGCCGATGAGGGCAATACCAGGGGAACCAACACTGCCGCCAGAGCAATAGTTGCACGAGCCATAGTACCTATCACCTTTTCACCTCTGGTTCGGTTTCAGAGCCGAAGCTCCTGGCTGAATTACGTCACCGCGACGGCACTAGCTTCAGGGCTTGCGCCGATAATCAAGGGGCGGGTCACGGTCGCCCAACAGTGGTACATACTCGAAATCGGGCCCCAACCGCTGCTGGTAATCCTCCTTCGCTGCCGCGAGGAGTTGTGGATCGGTGAACAGGTCTACCGCCGTCATCGCCAGCGTCTTCGCGGCAACCAACATTCCCTTGTTACCGATGCTCATGCCACCGGCGGCCATAGCCTGCCACGAGTGCGCCGCGGTACCCGGAACCCAGGTGGCTGCGCTGAGTCCAGCGGTCGGAACCACCAGGCTAACGTCGCCGACATCTGTCGAGCCAGATCCGGACCTCCGTTCCTGAATGAACGGCATGACCTGAGAAGCGGTTTCGAGGAGAGGCGCATCATCGCCGAGAGATGAATGCAGCGTCGCCGCAATCTCGCGCTCAGTCTCATCGTACTCGACTCCGCCCACACGTTGAAGGTTGGCATAGACCGCCCTTGCGAGCGGTTCGTTCGGCAACAGTGCGTTGAGACCGTGAATGACCTCGTATTCCATCGTAGTGCCGGTACCCAGGGCGGCGCCTTCAGCCGCCTTGACCACGCGCTCGAAGATCGAGAGCACGTTCTGAGGATCGGGGTTTCTCGTGTAATAGAAGACCTCGGCGAAGTCCGGCGTCACGTTCGGCGCAGACCCGCCGGCTGTGATTACGTAGTGTATGCGCGTTTCCTGAGGAACGTGCTCGCGCATCATGTTCACCATGTCATTCATTGCCTCGACAGCGTCCAGGGCAGACCTAGCACGCTCCGGTGAAGCGGCCGCATGTGCTGAGATGCCGTGAAACCGGAACTTGGCAGATTTGTTCGCCAGGCTGCTATGCACGCCTGTGGTGTTGCGATCGCCGGGATGCCAATGGAGCGCGGCATCCACGTCGTCGAACAGACCGGCTCTAACCATGTACACTTTTCCCGCGCCGCCCTCTTCCGCGGGGGTGCCGTACAGGCGCACGGTACCCTGTCTGCCTGTCTCCTCCAGCCATTCCTTCACAGCTATGGCAGCAGCGGTGGATCCCGCTCCGAACAGGTTATGCCCGCAAGCGTGTCCGGTCTCCAGCTCCGGATGGGGCTTGCGAACTGCGACTCTATCCTGGCTGAACCCGGGCAAGGCGTCGAATTCCGCGAGCACGCCTATGACGGGACTTCCGCTTCCGTATGACGCCACGAATGCTGTCGGTATCCCGGCGACACCTGCCTCGACCGCGAAGCCGGCGTTTTCCAATGTCGACTGCAAGAGCGCCGAACTCTGCTCCTCCTGGTAACCTACCTCTGCGAAATCCCAGATCGCTTGCGCAACTTCACCGTATCTGGCACCGTGCGCATCCAAGTGATCCAGAACCATTGCTTTTCCGTCCTGCGCAGCCAGCGGCGGTAGCAGAAGCACCGCCAGGAAGATGCTGCACGCGGCGATAGCTGAGTGAACTCGAAGTGCGTTCATGTTGTTTCCTCCGTACTCTAAACAGTGCCGCAATTTCACGTCGAGCGGCAAACGGTCATGCGAATCTATGCACAGCAAACAGGTGTTTGCCGGAAAATAAGACTGCTTGCTCAGGAGAGCCTCGACGCTACCACTCGTCCAGCAGCGTCTTGCGCTCCATCGGATCGATGGCGTTTATGCGGGGATCCTCGTAGATGGAATCCGACCGCCGGTGCGTTGTGGAGACCTCCTCGAAGATGCAGCCTCCGCGGCTACGGAAACCGTGCATCACGTCCGCTTCAACCAGCATTTTATCACCGGTTTGCATCGTGCGAGTGGAATCCCCGCAGGTCACCTCCAGATCACCCCACAAAACCTGGAATGTCTCCTCCTTGACGGTGTGCGAATGCCGGGGGTGCCGTTGCCCGGGGAACACTACAATCAGCTTCTTGCAGTAGCCTCGGTTGATCACGCTGATCAGAATCGCGCCGACTTCACGGAATCTATCTATGCCCCCGTGGTGCGACAGCTCGATCTGTACGTCGTCACCCGGCACGATTCGCGCTTCGTACAACATCCCCTTGGCGTCATGCACGATCTCCCGTATCCTGTTGATTTTGTCTGGAGCACAGAACTCCTCTACAGGCTCATTCTCCGAGTAATCCTTCGAGGCTATGTACGTCGTGCGATGGCGCCCGAACTCGCCCGACGTGGTCTGTGCTTCGGACAAGATGGGCATCGCGAAGAACACGTCGTCCGCCTGAATGGTTGTGCCCTTGGCAATAGCCCTGCGCGCAAATACGCCGCGCTTCAGCGACCGCAGTGAATCGATCTCTGCCTGAGACACGTGGCGTTCATCGTCGGAGCCGCAGATTTCCCGCGCCACCTTCGCCGCCTGGATCCAGGCAGCCACCTGTTCCGGATTCATCGAATAGGCATTCAGCGATATGGTATCGGTAGGAACGCCAACATGGCGCTCGAGGATGCTGGCCCCGCGACTCACGGCAACTTTGACGATATCCAGATCGTCGGGCGCCTCGTGTCCCGAGTAGCCGACAACTACACCGGGGTATCGGTTGGCCAAGCGGGCCATGTAGTTCATGCCGACGGCTGAATGAGGCGTCGGGTACTGTGCGATGCAGTGCATGATGGCCAACGGAAGGTGCCGATGCATGAAGAAGCTGACCAGATTGTCGACCTCGTAGATCCCCACTCCGCCGGTCGACGCAATTACGGGCTTTCCGACTTCGGCGACCGTCGCCAGCAGCGGCCAGTCCGTACAACTGCAGCTCGCTATCTTGATGATATCCACGCCGTGGGCCACGCACTTGGCCACCGATGCCTCATCGAAGGGCGTTACCACCGAGACGAGCCCTTCATCGCGGATCGCGGTGACCAGCGTCTGGAATTCCGAATCCTTCAGGCGGGTTCCCATGAACCGGGGGATGTGCTTCACGTCGTCGCGCGACACGAAATCAGGATGGATGAATGTGTCGAGGTCGCGGTATTGAAGCTTGACCCCTCCCCTCACCTCCTGCTCCCGCGCCACCCGCGCCATTTCACGAATTATGCGTAATCCGTGCCGCACGTCACCCTGATGGTTGTTTGCCATTTCAAAAACGAAGAGATCATGGAAATCGCTGTTCACAATTCATTCCTCCGGGGGATCCTCGTTGTCGACAAAATCTCGCACATTTTCCATTGCAAGCATGCGATCGTCGATATAGTAATCGGCCGCGGGTTTGCCGAGCATCAAGTTGTCGTACTTGACGCCCCAATTCGCCATCTGTTCTTTCGTGAAATCCTGCCAATCGATGCCGGTCTTGGAGCCGCGCGCGGTGCAGAGGACGATCTCGTGACCGGCATCGTGCAGTGCGTTGACCAGCGCTATCATCTCGCGACGCGGATGGGCGAGCCGGTAGTCGTTGTCCGGCGTGATCGAAGCAATGACACCGTCGATATCGAAACAGAAGGTGCGCTGTTCGGCTTCGAGGGCGCCCTCGGCAGCTGACTGACGGCGCGCCTGCTTCCACAATTCGACGTCCGCACGCTTCAGCTCCTGTTCATTGTCTATGTCGAAGCTGGTCTCCTCGAGCAGTCCGTATATGCGGCTGCCGGTCATTGACCCGCGCTCCAGGATCACGCTCGTACGGACTGCGTCTACGTTGGCCGTTTGAAGGTATGTCCGCGGCAGTTCCTGACGGGGCGTATTCCAGGGCTCGGCGATGCCGGGTACCTCTTTCAGCGGACTCAACAGACCGTCGGGATCGCGAAACCACATCTTGAAGGGAGGGTGTACAACCGGCGCCACGGTTCGCACCGAGTCCAACGCCGGCCGCTCCCGCAAGAGCCGAACTGCCCGGTCTATTAGGCCCGGTTTTCTGACAGGGTGAGTGGGCCGCAGATGTACACAGATTTCGGGAAGTTGTCCCTCGTGGTCATTCAACCACCTCAGCGCGTGCTGAAAGACTTCGAGATCGGTTGAGTCGTCCGCTGCCAGCTCGATCGGTCGCAGGAAAGGCACTTCCGCGCCGGCTTCTCGCGAAATCCGAGCGTAGTGGGGGCTATCCGTACTGACGATCACGCGGTCAACCGTCTTGGCGGCCAGAGCGTGCGCGATCGACCAAACCATCAACGGCTTGCCACCCACCTCACGTATGTTCTTGTCCCGTATCGACTTCGACCCGCTTCGCGCCGGGACCAAAGCTATCACTGCTGACATGTATAGAACCAATCTAATGCCGCCGGGTCCACGCGAGACGCACGAGTCTAGATCGACCAGGCGGAACTGCTCTGTTTCACGGTGAATTATGGTGCGGGAAACCGAAACCGTCCATGGGCGACCGCAGCACGACTATCAGATCACGTGGTACCTTCAGGAGCGGCAACGACACCAGCAACGGTACGATCCGCCAGCAGCGGATTGAACGCTGCTGTTTCCGTGGCGTCGGGCTGCTCAGTTCGGCCGGCTTGCTGGCATCAGCTCGAATCCAAAATTGCCGAGCGACCAGGCCTTCGGCATCGAAGTCGGCGCTTCGAGAACGTGGGTCTTTCCTGATGCCGAGTTCTCGCTCCTCGAAATGAAGATCCAAGTCCGGCCCGCCGATACTCAGTTGAGTGATCTGTTGACTCAACGAGGGAACCGATGCACCCATTGGCAGCAGCCGCCAACCGCGACACTTGGAGCCGTAGAGCCAGCAACAACGCCGCGGCACTCGCGATGTGCACTATTGTCACTCTGCCGATGGCACCGGATATCGCGACGGCGCAGACGGAGATCCGTCGGTACGAGGCCGGCGTCGCGCCGCTGCTACAAGACAGTGAACGCGGCGGGCCGGTCAGCGTGACCGTCTTGGCACTGCTCCAGGACGGCATTCCGTGGGTGGTGATCGAAGCACAGTCTGGTGCAAACGCGTCGGTTTCGTTGTCGGTGCCGGTCAGCGATGTCAGGGATTTCCTGGAGGCAGATCCAGGGGCGTTCCTCTCGAAAACCGTCAGTGTTCCCATGGATGAAGATCGCACCGAGGTGTTCGTTCCCGCCTTTGCTTGGGTGTGGGGTGACTATTTCGGGTTGGTGCGCAAGGACTGGTGGGATGTCACGAAGTATGCATTCATGTTTCGGGCAGGTGAGGGTGACACGATAGTAGCAGAATGTGATGTCGCCACTGCGTCGAGTCTGATCACGCTGTTGTCCAGTGCGGAGCAGAGAATCGTCACCTGGGAAACAGGCGGTTGAGCGCCAACGCACTGCAGACTAGGCGTCGGTGTCTTTAGATATGCTGTGCACCTCGATGAGGTTCCCCTCAGGGTCTTTCAGGTACGCGAAATCGATACCTGTGGCGTCATCGAGTGGTCTTCCCGCGAGGTCGCACTCTGGCGGTACTCTGGAACACGCGAAAACCGTTTCGTAGAAGGAAGCGAGATTCTTCCAATCCCTGGCAACGAGATTGGTGTCGACGTAGCGCGAGTCGATTGTCATAACACCCCGCTTGCATGGGCAACTTGGTCACGTTGAGCCGCCCGCACGCAACCCTAAGCATCCGGAGTCGACGATCTCCGTCGTTCCAAAAACATAGCGCCGGCTGCGTCCGGATGGCCGTCGGCTTGCTGCGGCATGGTCAATCCCGTGCACGGGGTACAGGAGATCGTGCAACATGGTTAGCTATTAATCATGTCGAGAGCTTTCGTGAACGAAGATGCGGAGGGTCCGGAACCGACCTACTCTCTGCCGCCGAGCGACGACCCCGGTTACGAAGCTGCCACCGCCTGGGCGTTGATCGAAGGTTGGAACCGCGGCGACCCGCACAGCGCCGAGCGTGCTACCGGATACCGTTGGGGTGAGCCGCGGCTCAAGCGACACGTCGAGCAGATACTGGCAAAGGCATTGAAAGAGGGAAACGATCGCTTGGAGTCGATAGCGAGACGATTTCTCCGCAAGGTGTCAGATTCCGATGACTACTGAACCGGCCAGGGAATCTCCCAACAGGCTTCCCATTGTCGGCGTCATGGGATCCGGCACAGATGCCCACAGAGACCGCGCCTCGGATCTCGGGCTCTGGCTGGGATCCCAAGGCGTTCATCTCCTCACGGGCGGGGGACCGGGCGTAATGGAGGCGGTGAGCAAGGCCTTCTGCTCGGTAAGAGCGCGTGCGGGGAAATCCATAGGTGTCCTTCCTGGCCAGGTCAACGACGGCATGTACCATCCGATACCGGGATATCCCAACCCGTGGGTAGAACTTCCGGTCAGAACCCATCTACCGCTCAGCAGTTTCCATGGCACTCAATTAGAATCCAGGAACCATATCAACATCTTGACGCCCGACGTGATTGTGGCGCTTCCGGGGAGCCATGGCACAGCGTCAGAAGTCCAACTCGCTGTGCAGTACGGGAAACCGCTGGTGGCATACGTCTCAGCGAGCACGGAGATTCCCGGCCTTCCCGACGGCATATACGTGGAGTCGGACTTCGAGAAGGTGAAGAGTTTCGTGCGGTCGCATATTGGGTAGGCGTGCGCGTTCTTCAGATCGTACGCAGCAGTTCCGCCACCAGATCACCCGAGTAGATGGCGTTCGGCAGGATCTCACATTCGGCCCAGCAGCCTGGGCAGTTGACTACCCAACGGCGCTGGCGCAAACGCGCTTCCCCGGACCAGAGTTCCGGGAAGTTGGAATTGCGCAGGCTCCCAACCGTCTTGGAGTTGAACTGACACGTGGGGACCTGACCGTCGGGAAGCAAGCGGATATGGGAACTCAGAGCCACGCACTTGGGGTTCGGACGGCTGAGGTCCTCGAGGAGGCGGTTCCTGATGCCCTTTAGATAGTATCGTTTCGCACTGCGCTCGGGGACTCCCAAGATGCCGACGTCACGCTCTATCTCGTCGAAAAGTGTCTCGAGTTGATCCCGGCTGAACAGTCCGAACGTCGTAAACGTGCCGACCCCCGAGCGCTCCACTTTGGGTTCGGATTGCGCGCTGTATGTTGCACTGGCATCGTAGGCGAGAACTACCTGGTTGTGCACGCCCAACGGCCGTAGGATCTCCCTCAACTCGACGTAGTGCTCACCCCCCTCTGCATCGACCACCGTCTGATTGACCGCCAGATCGAGGTTCAATTCGTCGCGCCTCGGCGCCAGAGCCGCCAGCGTCTCCATGACGCGCCGCCACGCGAAACCGCGTCCTCTCACCGCATTGTGTTTCTCGCCGACTCCGTCGATGGACACCAGTACCCTGAGGGGTACCGTCTTGTCCCGTTGTTCGCAGAACCGGACAATCCTATCTGTGAGAAAACCATTGGTTGTGACGTGCAGGAACAAGGGACGCAATTTGTCTTGAGCCAGGTGCGCGATCTCAAGCAGATCCTTTCGCACGAACGGCTCGCCTCCTGTCAGTCGAACTGCATCCATGTCGGGCAACTCTTCGAAGATGCGGCTGATCTCGGAGAGATCGAGATCGTCTCGTGACGTCTTCCGCCAGGAGTCGCACATAATGCATCGCGCGTTGCAGGTGAACGTGACGATGTAGGTGAGAAAGCGCGGTAGATGGGAGCCACCGTTCCGATTGTGCCACACGGCACTCATGAGCGACGGGAGACGTAGCAAAGTCGATAGCATGGATCCTTTCAAGCCGCCAGTGCGCCCTCGGACGGAACCCTGTCCAGATAGCTATTCAGGATCGACAAGACGACTGGATTGCCATACAGACGTTTCCGGTCGATACGCGAACGATACTCCTCGATCCGACTGAGAAACTCGATTACGTCCTCGGATTCGAGTAACTCGGCGGCGGCAATCGCGCCCGCACCGGATTGCTCGAGCAGGTAACCATTCAGGTGTTGCTCGAAGTTGCCCGGTTCGGGAAGAGCCAGGACAGGCTTGCCCAGGAACAACGACTCACCAACCAACTGGTTTCCCGCGGTAGTCACCAGAGCCTCACCGGTGGCGAGATCTTCGACGAATCCATGGGGATCAACCTGCTTGAAACGCAGGGTGCCTCGGTCGGGCTGCCTGCCCAGACCGTAGATCCTCACTTGGCGGCCACAGCCGGATAAGGCGTTCAGTACCGCGTCGTCGGTGAGCCTCCGTATGTAGGCGGTGATATGCGGCCCATGCTCCGGTTCCGCGTTGACGATCTCGTCGCGTAGCAGCACCCCCACCTGCACCGCGTCCACGCCTCTCCTCAGGGGTGGGAACGCGAAACCGGAAACGATCGTCTCGACCTGCCCTGAGTAGTGCATATCCACGAATGGCGCCATCAGCGCCACACGCATTCTGAGTGCTGCCGGTAAGCCGCTGAAATCGCACACGGTGATGAAGTGCTGGTGGTCGAGGCTCACAAACGGAACGTCCGCACGTTTGGCTCCCCAGGCCACCAGTGGTTCGAAGTCAGTGATGACGAGATCGATCTCGTCCGCCTCGATTGACCGTGCCATATCCGCTACGTTGCCCAAGAAGTCCCACATGTAGGGAGCAATGCCCAGGAAAGTGGCCGCATAGTTGAGCTTGCGGTCCGCGTCATAGCGAAACCGAAGTCCGGGAATCCGCCGAAAATCTACGCTAGACTCACGATAGATGGGCTCGAGCATGTCATACGCCTGGCCGTGCGTGCGTACCAAGACCCGGTGTCGCTTGCGCAACGATTCGATAATCGTGTGGGCACGCATAGCGTGTCCACGGCCCTCACCCGCTAGTCCAAAGAGCACTTTGCTCATGGATAGTACTCCTGGTGGATTCCAGCATCTTCTGGGGTGCCGCCCAGAAGGTCATATTGCGCCCCTCTTGTCTTGGCACCGTTGCAGCAAGGTAACGCAGCGGTAACGGGGTTTCTGTCACTCAAGGCAATCACGCCCCGAGTCGATACTCGCACTTAGAGCCAATACCATCTCCCAGTACGAGGAAACGATGAGCGACCGGTACCTCGCTTTACCCTGCCACCCCCTCCTGAACACCCTTCTTCTCTTCTTGTTTGCGGCTTGCGACGCACCTCTGGACCCGGAGGCAACCCTGCTCCGGGAGCGGCTTGAAGAAGCCGCCTTCTGCCTGGGCTTTGCCAAAACCGGAGGCGAGTCCGTGTGCGGCAGCCAGCGCCGATCTGCCACCGAAGAACTGCCATATTCGCTACTCGGCCCACAGGAACTCAGTATCGGGATCCATTCGACCGAGGCTTCGAGAACTGGTGAGTATGGCCCGGGCCTGGTGCGCGTAAGCGCCACTGTTCGCTTGAGCAACAAGCTGGTTGAACGCAAGCTGGTCGCTCCCACTCGACCAAGCATTGCGCGCGAGCCGGGGCGTGTGCTCCTGATACCGGTGAGCGTCACGGTAGACAGCACTCCCGGCAACGTGACTTCGGACCAGTCAGTGGTGACCGTGGAAATGCCGAACCACGGTACCGTGAAATTGGCTGACGGTTGGAGCGGCCCACTGGAGATATTCTCATCACAGCACGGCTGTGACTCTGAACGGCCGGATTGCTACCACTATCGCTCGGTTCCGAGTGTCAGCCCCGGTGAAGAAATCTCGGTTCCGCTGACGTTTGACGTCGACCCGACGGTACACCGCTTCCGCGTCGCACTGGTCGTCCTGGCCGACACGTCAGCTGCCGAGGCGCGATAAACGGTAGAGTGGGTTTTTGAGCGTACCGATTCCGTGGTCCCCGAACTGAGCATGCGGTTTCTTCGTTTTCGCCCCTGCGCACTCGAGAGTCTTGGACAGCGTGCCCTGAAACTCCCGGAGTAGTCTGACCTGGGAAGTCGAATGAGGAAGGTGGATGGTCTGGCACTACGGCGCAGGGAACGGAACCGAGGTCCCGCTCCCTGCATGAGACACCATCACTAATTCGCCACGGCAACCGGGGCAGCGGAACCGATCTTCGTGTTCCAGTCGTCACCGTCAAACCTGCGAACGTGCGGGCGCAACGCGTCGAAACGAAGCTCGTTGACTCGAGTCACGAAACGGTCCACACTACCGAAATCGGTGTTTTCCCCACCCAGGTTGAGAAGCTCGGACTCGCCGTCGTTGTTGTGCAGCAGCGTCAAGGTGAAGTTCACCTTGCCCTTTGCGGCACGCGCTCTGTGAAGATCCAAATCGTCCGAAGTCGGCTGCTCGGGATCGTCCACACAGGCAACTGCGAAGAGCATCGTAGAGAAAACGAGGAACAGTCTTCTCATGAGGGAATTCCTCCTGCCGATTGTTGGCATCCACGCAAGGAATGCCGTTGGTGGGTGGCTCCGGGGTCACAGTCCCGGGGCGGCTGCCTAATCATCAGCAGGAAGTTCCCTGACAATGACAAAGCTATGTCTACGCAACGGTAACGGACGTGTGACGTTTCCCAACGGCAGTGGTATAGGTACAGCGTCACCCGTTATCCTACTTGTTCTCCTGCCGGTCAGTTGGCACATGGTCGTGGTGCTCCGGCGGAGCGAGCAACTCTCGCGAAAGGTGAATCGTGCGGTTTTCGAGACTAGTCAGGCTGCTGCTACCCGTGCTGACCAACGCCGGGCTTTTCCTACCCGCCGGTGCGCAGAGCACGCCCCGGCGGGCGATTGTATACATCGGAGACGGCGCCGGCGTGAGCTACTGGACGGCTGCCGCTATTGCCGCCGACAACCTGGCGGTCGAACAGTTCAGAGTAGTGGGCCTGGTAAACACGGAGAGCTCCGACAGCAAGGTCACCGACAGCGCGGCGGCAGCCACGGCGTTCGCGTCCGGTGTCAGGACTTACAGAGGCGCGATAGGTGTGAATCCCGATACGGTGCCCGTGCCCAACGTGCTGGAACGCGCCAAGGATCGAGGCATGGCCACCGGACTCATCGCTACGTCTAGCATCACGCATGCGACTCCGGCGGCGTTCGCAGCGCATACGCCCAGCAGGCAGATGCACTTCGAGATCGCGAAACAGATGGTCGAACTCGAAGTGGACGTCCTGCTCGGCGGGGGACGGGCGTACTTCGACGCAAGCCGCCGACCCGATGGCCGTGACCTGATCACCGAACTCCGCAACCGCGGCGCATACGCCGGCAGCGAATCCGAGCTGCGAGCACTGAACCTCGCTCGGACTCAACGGTTGACCGGCCTCTTTGTGGAGGACCATTTGCCCACGGCACCTCGGCGTTCCCCATCCCTACCCGATATGACCGCAGCGGCACTTGACGTGCTGGACCGCGATCCTGACGGTTTCTTCCTCATGGTCGAGAGCTCACAACCCGACTGGCTCGGTCACGACAATGAGCCCCTCGATGCGCTGGTGGCGGAGATGCTGGATTTCGACGCATCGATAAGGAAGGGACTGGAGTACCAGGCACAGAACCCCGAGACCCTGATACTCGTTCTAGGGGACCATGAGACGGGCGGGTTGGCCATCGAGCTCTTGTCTGCGCGCCGACTCTTGAGAACGACTGCGTCCGAGCTGGACACACTGAACATGCGCCTTCGTGAGACCGCTCAGGTCTTCGACGGTGCGAACAGGCATTTGATCGACAGCACGATGCACTTCGCCAAACGCGCGTCTGCACTGTTGAGGGCAAGATCGCGCGAAGTCGGCAGCGCGGAAATTCTGGTGGGGAGGTATACCGGAGGAGGTCACACGGCGGAACACATCCCCTTGTTCGCATCCGGTCCTGGCGCGGACCGGTTCGGCGGTTTGATCGAAAACTGGCAAGTCGGACAGTTGTTGTTGAATTTCGTGGACTCTGGCTTTCACAGCGGCAGATGACGGATTTGCGGTTACGGCATCAGAGCAGTTCCGTTGCAGTAATGTTTCCTCGCTCTGGGTCACCCGACACAAAGACCGGTTCAATTCCTCGTTCACACGTATTGACTCGACCGGCTTCTTCGTTCCTCGCGAGGGCTTTTTGACATCGTACAACAAACGGGGTGATCGAACCTCTCCTGCGCACCGCAGGTCCCTCCGCGCCTCCAGCACGGGGAAGCTGATGAGGCGCACACCGCGACAGCCCGTATGCCCAACCTGCGGCGAAGACCTAACTGTCAGCACGTTCACCTTCGCTTCTCTCAGGGGACACAACTCGGACAGAATTACACGCCTGGTCACATGTTACACTTGCAACCGCGCTCTCATGTTCGAGAGCAGAAACGAACTGTCCGAACTCAAGAAACAGGGATCAGCAGATTGAGACCAGTGGAGAGCGGCGGTAGCCCTGGGGATTGCACCAACTCCAGGGGGAAACGGCATAAGTCAGGTGCCGCGTCAGTGCGCCCAGGGTCCGCCAAGTACAAAACTCAACATTGAACAACTCGACCATATGTCCGTTACGTAACGCGCAGGCAACAGCCGGCTCAGCGGGGCTCGCGTTCATTCCTCTTCGACGCAGCGCTCTGCTGCACCTCAGGTCACCTCAGTGAAGGACCCGATGAGTGGTCAGCGACAGCCCCGAGCGCTATATGGCACTCGGATGGCACTCGGGGCTTTTTGGGGAATCCAGCCTACGGTGGCCCAACAATCAAAGGGTAGACTTATCCAGACAGGCTCCTGGGATCAGGAACCGCCCGTGAAACCCAGCGCTCCGGAGTAGCTGATTCCGCACACGCTGCCGCTGCCCTGTTGGGTGGAATAGTCGACGTCCACCTCAATTCCGCACTCGCCCGACCTTCCGTCGGAGCTCTCATAGCGAAACCCACCGCCCATCGAAAAAGACCCGGTGAGAGAGCTACCCGAGAATGCATAATCCCCCTGCATCTCGAGGTTGGGGTTGCCGTTGACCGTGAATGTGGGTCCGCTCGTCGCCATCGTTTGGCAATTGCTGATGGTCTCGGTGAAATCGAACTCGAGGTCCAGAGCAAAGGTCTGGTCGTCGAAAGAGCCCTTGATGCTGCCCGTGATGCCTACCGACCCTCCACCAGCGTAGTCAGCTGACTCATTGATCGTCTCGTCGATGGTGTGTGTCGCTGCGGGCGCAGCCCGGGGGGCATTCGTAACATCGTCAAATCCTTGCGACATCACTCCAAGCACCTCGTTCAGTACCTCGGTGGCCTCGGCCTCAGACAAGGGATCGCCACTCGTGGGGCCGGCGCCGTTGTCATCGCCGCAGCTCGCCACGGTCAAAGCCAACACCGACACAACAGCCGTCGTACAAATCAACTTCCGCATGCATCCTCCTGGTGATCTGCCTTTTTGGGAGGCGTGTCTTGGGTATTGTATGGAAGTGGAGCGCCAAAAAAGCCCGTCCGCTCACAGGGGAAAATGTAAGGCGCCCTTCCATCTCAATGCAGCGGCTACCCGCTCTTGTTACGCTAGAAAGACGGCTCTTTTACAAGTACTTCCGAACGCTCGCTTCTGCGCCACAGGTCGACGGAAGGATCGCACACCGCACCGCTTTATTGCCCTGGACTCTCACCCCGCTCCGGCGAGTACGAGGCCGCGGGAAACCGGAGCTGCAACCGAGGCCGGCATTCGTGTGCCTTCCCTCCATCAGTTATCTGCCAAATCAACCATACCATCGCCGCGTTCGGCACCGTCAATAGACCTACTACCGGTGCATTCGCCTGGGAATCAGTTGCCGCCACGTAGAGCAACAAACCGCACAGTGACCCAACAGCAATAGCAACCACAAGGGGAACAGCAATGCGAGCCGCCCACGGCACCCGCAGCAGCGAAAGCGGAAACACCACCGCCAGTGGAACGGCAAGTGGATTGAGAAACAGCAGGTTCTCGTTCCAAGCAGTGGCCCAATGATTCGTTTGTACCCACAATAGCATCAATGCCGCACCCGCAGTCCCGATGAGCAAGATCCAGAACCCAACCACGATCCGCGCCAGCAACAGTCCGCTTCTTCCCCTGGACGCGAACCCTCCTATACTGATCACCAGCACGGCAAGGCCCGCTCCGAAAAGGTGCCAGATGGACTGCGAATTGCCGTTCATCTGAGGGGTTACCTCGAACGAACCCTCAGCCAGTGTCGTCTCGGAACGTACCAGCGGTCGCTCGAAGCCGCTGTCATCGACCAAAGTGATATGGCTCATTCGCTCCCGCATCGAGAGCGGGGCAAACATCTCATCCCACTCCGAGAGCCGACGATCCGCAGGCCTTCCAAGGGCGAGCGTCATACCCGCGTAGACCCATGGAGAGCGCGGCACTGCTTCCAGCGTGCGGCTTCGGAACGTAGCCGCCGTCAGCTCTGTGCTCTGAGCCTTGATCTGTCCAGCGGTGGCGAGGTCCAAAGCATCGCGAATACGTGTTGAGCAATTGTCCAGGAAATAATCATACTCGTAGTAGCGGTTTGCATCGCGATCGTTCCACTCGAGGAACTCCCGGAGCTTCACTGTCTCATCTGGCGTCAAATTGACCTCCTGGAGCCAGACTGAGCGTCCGTCCGCAATGGCCTTCCGAAGGTGCGACTCCGAATCGACGCTCTTCAACCAGTAGATTGGGCGTCCACGCACGAAACGCAGGAGGAAGCCCTCCTGTTCGAAACTGAACATACCGTAGTTGTAGATCCGGCTCGTACCCCTCTGTGGATCGCTCAGAAGCAATGCGGAGTGTCCGAACCATGTCCAGGTCTGCCTGCCGGGACCAATCGTCACCAGGTAGACGGAAGGGGAGGTGAGATCGACTGCGGACGCCGCTGGGCGTAGCTGTCCTTCCGCGGCTTCGATTTGGCAGATCCCCAACGCCAAGACTGTCAAAATCGATCGCAACATGAGTAGGCCAATGTGATGCACTCGGAATCACGGTTTCGCCACTGTTGCGTATCGGGCGGCGAGCGAACCGGTAACCGATTGCGCCCAGGATGCCGGCTGCGCTACCTGGCGACCCAAAGATGCACTACGCGGATTCTGTTGACGTCGAGCCGCAGAAACGATCCGGGTAGTTCGTGAAGATGCCGTCCGCCCCCATACGCCTCACCATCGACAGATCGTCTTCTTCGTTGACCGTGTACACGAAGAACCGCATTCCTCGCTCGTGCGCATCGGCCACGAACTCCACGTTCACGAATTCGAGGCTCGCGTGCACCGACCAGGCGCCCAGTGCTTCGGCAAAGGCTGCGTAGTCGAGCGGAATCCCCGCGGTCAAAGCTCCGACGCGGATTTCCGGCATCCTCCTTCCAAAATCGAGCAACTCGGGGTGATCGAACGAAGAGACTAGAAACTGGTCAGCATGCCAGTTGGAATTCGCAAGAACCTCTTCGATCAGCTCGGCTACGGGCCGCGAGGTGCCCTCGCCCTTCAGCTCTATGTTCACGCCGGCCCGTGCATCCAACAGCTCCAGGACCTCAGAAAGCAGCGGGATCTTCTGCCCCTTGCCGGCGTCCAAAGTGCGGAGGTACGCAACCGAGGACTCCGACACCCGCCCCGCCCCGTTAGTCGTGCGGTCCAGCCGATCGTCGTGTATCACAAACAACTCACCGCCGGCCGAGTGCACATCGGCTTCTACCCAAACGGCGCCCAGATCCAGTGCCTTGGAAAAAGCTGCCAGAGTATTCTCCGGTTCGTAGCCCATGGCACCGCGATGAGCAAAGCAATAGAAGCCTCCTTGTCCATACTTGATCTTCGGCATCATTATCTCCAGGGTTACTCTCATCGCCACCCCGATGACAACCCATTAGACACAAAGGTTTTGACAATCGGGTACGACACCTTATTGTATCAAGCGTGACCGACTCGGGCATCGTCCTTCCCAGGCCACCCTCGCGGCGCTGCGGCCAACAGAGCAGTGCGCTCTACCAGTGCGCATGCAAAACAACGAAGATCTGAACTCGTCCGGCAAAAAGGGGTTCGCGCGTAAAGCGACGGCGAGCCTGCTGGCTGGGCAGATTCGCCGTTTCATGCATTGGCTCATCCCGGTCATCGTGCTGGGTACAGTTGCCAATGTGGCATTTGCGTTACTCACAACCGATATCGAAGCTCTGCAGGCGGTTAAGCGCTCAGCACCCTATGCGTTTGCGTTGGCCGCGGTATTGGCGTTTGTGCCGTGGATTACGGACACCATCCACACGCTGATCTGGGTGCGCTTCGTGGGCGCGAAGATGAGCGTGGTCGAGGTATTCAAGCTGGTCCTCGCCACCCAGCTCGCGGCATCCCTGACGCCGACGGCTGCGGGAGGCGGATATCTCAAACTGGCGCTGCTGACGAGATATGGCATTTCGGCCGGTTCCGCCACCTCGCTGGTTTTCTTGCACAGTATAGAGCACACCGTTGTTGCTGCAATCGCGGTGCCGACGGCGCTCACGATGTCCAACTCCTGGGATCTCCCCATCGTTAGCACCGTCTGGCACTTCATCCAACTGCGGGTCACCGCCTTGGGGCTCTGGGTGATTCCAATACTCGGCGCGCTCTTGTTGCTGCTGCAGTTGGCGACCAGGCTCAGCCACAGCCAACACCCGTTCCGTCGCGCACTGCGAAGGGTCACAATGTTCGCGGAGCGGCTGAGACGGGACTTTCTTGGCGTGTACGTGCTGATCGCGAAACGCGGCAAGATGCGCTTCATGGCGACGTTGGCTGCAACTGCGGTCGGTGATCTTTGTCGGTTTGCCGTGGTTGTGCCGCTCTTCGCGGCGTTCTCGGTTCCGGTAACACCCGTCCGGGATTGGCTGCTTCAGTGGGTGGTGTTCGTGGCTACCATGGTGATCCCCATGCCCGGCGGCGCGGGCGGGGCGGAGGCCATGTTCTATCTCGTCTACGGAGCTTACGTGCCACGCGAGATTCTGGGGTTCGTCACGGCGAGTTGGCGGTTCCTCAGCTTCTATGCCGTGTTGATCGGAGGCGGCCTGATCTTCACCGCACTGTCTTTGAAAAGGTTCAACTCGCGCCCCATCGCTCCTTAAAGGGACGTATCACAGAGTCGGGGACTATTTCACCCACGAATGAACTCTATAGCGGGAAGTGTCTCTGTAGCTTATCGGCCAAGGCCGTCAGTACCAATGCCGGCTATTGACGCACCAGTCGCCATTGAGCCTCCGTATCGATGTCGATGGCAATAGGGGTCACGCTGTATGGGAAGGATGCGAGGCCCTCTGAGAAAACCCCACGATATTCCGGGAACACGCTCGGCTGAGGTACTCCCGGCAGACGTCTGCTATCTGCGCGGCTGACGTGCCGCCGTTTTGAATGGGCGCCAGGCGACTCAACGTCTCCGGATCAATGTCCGAATGGATCTCCTTGTTGAGCGCGTAAGCCACGTACGTTACGGACGAGTACCGCGCCACCAGGGCATCGCAGTTGGCTATCATGTGATCTGTGTTGCCGTCCGAGAACACCGCGGCATGCGGAGCGTGATGTTCAATCTCCCGCGTGGCGCGGTCTACTCGCTCCAGGGGATGGAGCTTGAAGATCAAATCGCGACCGTTCGCAATGCGTAGCGCCTTCTCGATAAACGCCCTTCGGTTTTCATAGCGCAGCACTTCACGACGCGGAGATGTGGCGGCCAACACATAGCCTCGGTGTGGAAAGTCGTTATCGATCAGCGCAGCTACGTTATCGAAGTTGGGGATCCCCGTCACGCGGAGGCAGTCCGGATCTACCTGCTTGCCTATGAACAGATCGCGATACCCCTCGGACGCCACGCAAAACGCACAATACCTTCCAGAAAGCCCGGTGGTGGAGGTGTTTGCCAGCCAACGGGGCAGCCTCAAACTCCTCACGACCCAGTAGCGCCAATCCTCCGGGTCCGTGATTCCTTCCTGGACCAACACGACCTTCTTACCGTGGATGCCCCTCGGAACGATTACGTCGGTGGCGGTGACCACGAGATCGTATTCACGCGCCGTGCCGCGGTAGTCGATGAGCAAATCGTGCTCGCGCAGATAGTCGAATGTGCGCTGACGGGCCCGATCCCCCAGAATGGAGTGAGGGAGCATTCCGGCCTCGGCGAGCCAGTGCATCAGGCCATCGGCGAAAAAGGGTGTGTAGTAACATTCACAATCGGAGAGAAGCTGTCCGATCTTGTGCATGATTGTAGTCTGGTTCAGCGATCCACCGATCAGCAACACCCGTCCAGCCATTTTGCTCCCAGTATGCGGCAAATGTCGCCGAAAACACTATATGCAGACCATCGTAACTGCAACCTAGGCTCAATGTAACGATTGCGCCGCGATAGAGTGAAGCAACGGCCGCGGGGCATAGAGCTACGCGGGCAAATGCGGCTTGTCGCACATGCTATTCGACGCGGCTGCCAAGGCCAAGCTCAGCGCGCACGTTCTTCTTCGCCTTTACCGACGAGGATTCCAGCACCGGACCTTTGAGCATATGAAAACCCACCGAGCCGACTATGAGGGGCAGGTAGAACGTAAAGAACCGCCACCCCGCCGTTGCCACACCGAGCAGTCCGGTCGGGATCAAACCTGCGTACACAGCTGCGAATGCCGCCTCGGCACCGCCCGCTGCGCCTGGCGTCGGTATCGCGATCGAGACGGTGAACACGACCCACTGCAACACGAAGAAGAGCACCGGATCAACAGGTAATCCGAGACCGTATGCCAATACCGTGATGACGGAATAGCGCGACGCCCATTTCATTATGTTCAAGGGAATCGTCAGCAGCAGAAGCCTCGACCCTCTCGCTCCTATCAACCGATATGTGCCGAGAAACTCCCCAACCGAGCTCACCACCTTGCGGCTGAGCCGCGCCAGCCTGCCGCTTCTGCCCTCGCTCCACCTGCCGCTTGCAACCAGAACCACGCCGAGTGAGATCGCGATCAACGCAACGATTGCCGCGGTGAGCACTAACTTCCATGCGAGATCCGGGATGGCGCCCGCTGCAGCCTGAATCGCCGGAACCCTCCACGGCTGCGAATAAATCGCTGCGATCGGGATCACAATGGCAAAGGAACAGAAATCCTCGGCGCTGCCCAATGTCGTGAGCGCCGCCGCACGGCCGGCACCATGTCCGGTCTCCAGCAACAGCCCCAGCTTGGCCGGTACCCCTCCGACCGCGGGCGGGCTGACGGCCGCTCCCAACTGGGTCCCCACTATGACTCGAAATGCAACCGGATATCGCAGAGGCTGCCCGAGAAATCCGGTCCAAATCCACAACCGCAGTGCGTCGGTGAACCACGGGACCAATGCCAGGGCAGCCGCAACCAACAGAAACAAGGGAGGAAAACTCTCGAGCGCCGCGACCGTGCCTGAGTCGCTGGTCGCAAGGGCCAAGGTGAGGTTGACGACCAAGCCGATGGCCACAACCAGGAAAACGAATCTCAGAACCCGGCTCATCAAACCGCTGCCCTACCCAATCCGCCCATAACGTGCACATTCAAGGTCACTATGCGTTCTATACGTTGAGAGGTGTCTGGCCGATTGTACGGTCGCTGCTTCGTTTCGCGGATCCTCATGCCTCTACCCGGCGTGGTGCAGGTTTCGTGTGCGCGACGCCGCTGATTATTATGTTGTGTTTCACCCGTTGCACAGTTGACATCGAGGCAACATACTGATGGCAGCCGATGTTTGCGAGTCGAAACAAGGTACTGGCACCTTCGCATGGGAAGAAAGCCAGCGGTAGTCTGTTCGGTCAGAAAGGCGTGATGTGAAGGTTCTCTTCTTCTCGGACACTCTTCCTCCGATCACCGACGGAGTGAGTCATACCCTGTCGCGTCTAGTGCAAACTCTGCAGTCCTCCGACGTCGAGTTCAGGTTCGTATCCGCTTGGAAACCGGATGATAGCGTAAAGTGGTCACAGCACGTTCGCCGCGTTCCGTCAATTGCCTTTGGATTGTACAACTACTACCGCATGGGCATGCCCTACCTACAACGACTGGGCAAAGAACTCGATAGTTTCAGTCCGGACCTGGTTCACGTGGTGAGTCCCACGCCTCTCGGCGTTTGGGGGGCCGGGTACGCCCGCTCCAGGTGCCTGCCCGCGGTCACGAGCTATCACACCCATTTCGTTTCGTACCTGCCCTACTACAGGCTGACCAAACTGACCGGCGTCGCGTGGTCGATCCTGCGGTGGTTCCACAACAAGTTCGAGGTGACTTATGCGCCCTCGCCCAGTGCCAGAGACGAACTCAGCAGGCAGGGCATATGTGGAATCCAGTTGTGGCCCCGAGGAATCGACGCCCAGCAGTTCTCGCCGCTCCACCGCAGTGAGCAGCTTCGAGCCGAGTATGGTGTAAACTCCAAGCCCCTGCTCATCTTCGTCGGGAGGCTGGTGAAGGAAAAGGACCTCGACGTTCTGGTCGACGCTTGCGCAGCGCTCGAGAAAGAAGGCCGGGAATTCGATGTCGCGCTGATCGGCGATGGCCCGATGCGCACCGAAATCAAGTCGAGGCTGCCGCGCGCAATTCTCCCGGGATTCCAGAGGGGAAACGACCTTTCACGCTGGTACGCATCCGCGGAAATCTTCGTATTCCCCTCAACCACCGAGACATTCGGGAATGTCGTGCTGGAGGCGGGCGCATCCGGGCTTCCGGTAGTATGCGCAGAAGCCGGCGGAGTCGCGGATCTCGTCACTCACGAGCACACGGGTTTGTTGGCGCGGCCACACTCCGCCGACGACTTCGCGGCGAAACTCGACCTGCTGCTGCAGAGTTCCGACTTGCGACAGCGCATGGGCTCAAACGGCCGCGAGTTCGCCATGTCGCACGACTGGCACGCGGTCAACAAGCTCCTGCTGGAGAGCTACGAGAACACGATTGCGGAGTGGGGCAAACCACGAAACGGGAGCCGCCGGCCTCATTGCCCTCGGTGGGATGCAGCACCGCCACGGCGCTAGAGATCTCTGCCATGCCTTCGTGATCGTGGGATCCGTTGGTTTCTCCCTGAATACAGGAGAGAATTCCGACGACCAGGCACGTGCCCGCCAACGCCGCTCCGGAGTGTTTCCAGCTCATGGAGTTTCGCTCCTTGTCTCTGAAGGTGTTTCGATGAATCATTGGCCATAGACTTGAATGGATCACTTGCCTCAATAACGATTATGGAAACGTGCACTGCAGGAGTGCTGCGATGAAAACGCTGACCATGAGCTCGGAGGATCTGGAACTCGACTTCCATATGGCCAAGGCCCTCGCCGAAGCCTCGGCGGCAACGATTCTGGGAGAGGCAACTTGTCTTTCATGGTTCGACCGCGCCGAGAACCGGGAAGCCCCCGCCGGCGTGAGCGAGTGCCACGACGAAACGTGCGAGGTTCCCGGATACATTGATTATGCAACCAGCAGAGGAGCCGAGCTCAAGGTCGACGTCGGCGGCGGCGCTTTCGTGTTCTGCTATCTGTCGGTGGGGTATTATGCGGATGAGGAGTGAACGGATGGACGTTTCAACTGCCACAGATAACGCGTGATCTGTCGAAGATGAACGTTCAAATGCGACAGATGAACGTTCGAATGCGGCGGATGAACGTTCAAATGCGACGGATGAACGTTCGAATGCGGCGGATGAACGTTCAAATGTCGCGGTTAACGCGTGATCTGTCACGGAACACGCGTGAAACGTCGTAGTTGAACGTTCAA
>CAZOJI010000006.1:73625-138013 GCA_964580055.1 uncultured Gemmatimonadaceae bacterium
GTTAACGCGTGATCTGTCACGGAACACGCGTGAAACGTCGTAGTTGAACGTTCAAATGCGGCTGTTAACGCGTGATCTGTGACGGATGTGGGCGAGTCGCGTCACCGAATCGGTTCGTCTGCAGCGGATAGCACATGATCCTCCACCCACCACTGCACCAAGGCCTCCGACGGTAAATGTCCACATGAAGTTGACGACACGGCTCGATCAAGAAACTCGCGGCGGCCGGATACATCGGGGAGCCGGCCACACGCCCGCCGCCAAGCCGCGACGATCCCCGGCGGCGTTACTATCGCATAACCCGGTCTGGGCCGCAACGTGCTGAAAGCCGAGGCGAACCGCTTGGAGCACGTAGTCGGCATTGCGAGGGACAAGCGAGTGCTCAAAGGATCTGGAGCGGCATGATGCCTGGAGCAGGACGGCGCAACAGCAAGGCAGTTAGCTGGTCCGAGTCAGTGTACCGGGTCCTCCTATTCCTTTGCCCGGCGGAATTCCGGCTCGAATACGGGCTCAAAATGGTCGATGCTTATCGGGGTTGCCGAGCAATGCGGGTGGATCCGGTGCAAGCGCTGCGGCACGAGTAGGCGGAGCAACCGAGCCTCTGAGCTTTCCTCCACCACTCCTTGCGGGCCGACCTACTTTGCCGTAAAGTCACAGCGCCCAACCGCAATCCAGTGCATGCCTTACCTGAGCATACAACCGTGGAAAGGACGATCTCATGAGACTCAGCTCCAGGATCCTCGCAATGACACTAGTGGCAACAGTGGCCGTCGGTTGCGCCGCGCCTGACGCCTCGGGTACGGCGTCGTCGGCCCCGCAGTCGATGTTCTTCAATATCACCAGCGGACCAGACGATCCGCATCCGGTCACCATGGCGCTGCAGCTCGCGGGGCATGCGCTCGATGACGGCCGCGATGTGCTGCTGTTCTTCAACGTGAGAGGCGTGCACATACCGACCGCCCAGCTCTCGGACACCTTGGCGTTCGGTGATCGTCCCATCAAGGAGCTGCTGGCCGATCTGATGGAACGCGGGGCGGTAGTCCACGTCTGTCCGCATTGTATGGCGGCCCTCGAAGTGAGCGAGACGGATCTCATCGAGGGTGCTCAGGTGACCACAAGAGATCTGCTGTTCGCTTACCTGACCGGCAACACAGCGGTCTTCACGTACTGACCTGACGCGATAGCGGCAATTGGCCTCACGGGCGACCTCGGGCGCGGCGGGCAACCTGCTCGACCGCGCGGGCTGGAGCTGGTAACCCGCCAATGTTTTGGAACGTAGACCACCTTTTAAGAGGCAACCGATCAGATGTTGAATCCCACGCTGATTCTCACCACGCTGGCAGTGACACTCTTCTACACGCCGGCACAGGCCGCGCCACAGTCGTACTCCTCCACTGCCACGGACCAATCGGTGCGGACCTCGGCACGATCGTCCTCTATCACCGCGCCCGATCAAACCATCTACGACGTCGTTGTCTACGGTTGCACTTCCGCGGGCATCATGGCGGCGATCCAGACAACGCGCCTGGGTATGTCGCCGGTGATTGTGTGTCCCGAGACACACCTGGGCGGACTGAGCTCAGGCGGGCTGGGTTGGACCGATTCCGGAAACAAGGAAGCCATCGGCGGTCTTTCACGCGAGTTCTATCAGCGCGTCAAAGCGCACTACGACAGGAACGGAGCCTGGAGACACGAGACGCCCGAGTACTACGACCGCTACGTCCCGGAAGATGACGCGATGTGGGTGTTCGAACCGCATGTCGCCGAGGAAACCTTCGAGGCCATGGTTCGGGAGGCAGACGTACCGGTGTTTCGAGACCGCTGGCTGGATCGGGCGAGCGGTGTGCGCAAGAACGGCCAACAGATCGTTTCCATAACCATGCATAACGGTGAGAGTTACCGCGGACGCGTGTTCCTGGACGCCACCTACGAAGGTGACCTCATGGCTGCCGCGGGTATCTCATACACGGTGGGACGCGAGAGCAACGAGGTCTACGGCGAGACGATGAACGGGGTTCAGAAGAAGTGGGCGGTCTATCACCAATTCGACTATCCCGTGAGCGCCTACCGGGTGCCGGGCGATCCGAACAGCGGGTTGCTGCCCGGAGTCCACCACGGGAATCCCGGTGAAGACGGCCAGGGCGACGATCGAGTGCAGGCCTACAATTTCCGCCTGTCCCTCACAACGGTGCCGGAGAACCGCGTGCCGTTCCCGAAACCGGAAGGTTACGATCCACTCGAGTACGAATTGCTGGCCCGCTACCTCGACCACGGATGGCGCGAGGTGTTCAACAAGTTCGACCCTGCACCGAACAGAAAAACCGACGCCAACAACCACGGCGCCTTCTCCACCGACAACATCGGCCGGAACTACGACTATCCGGAGGGCTCCTACGCGACGCGGCGTGAGATAGTCGACGAGCACGAGCGCTATCAGAAGGGCTTGATGTGGTTCCTGGCCAACGATCCGCGCGTACCGGAAGATGTGCGCGCCGAGATGAGTGATTGGGGATTGGCCCGGGACGAGTTCGTGGACAACGACAATTGGCCGCACCAGATCTACGTGAGGGAGACCCGTCGCATGGTGAGCGACTTCGTGATGACGGAGCTGCACCTGCGCGGCCTGATCCCGACGCCTCGTGTAGTCGGCATGGGTTCCTACAACATGGACTCACACCACGTGCAGCGCTACGTGGATCCGGACGGGAACGTCAAAAACGAAGGCGACATACAGGTCAACCCCGGCGGGCCCTACCCCATCTCCTACCTGGCGCTGGTGCCGAAGCCCGAAGAAGTCACCAACATGCTCGTGCCGGTATGTCTTTCCGCCTCGCACATCGCCTACGGCTCCATCCGTATGGAACCGGTGTTCATGATACTCGGCCAGAGCGCGGCCACGGCTGCCGTGCTCGCGATCCATGACGATATCAGCGTGCAGCAGGTGAGCTACCTGAGGCTGCGGGCACAGCTGCTGGAGGATGGTCAGGTGCTGAGCCTGGGCAGGTAGACCGGTGGGATAGCAGCAGCTGAATAGCTGCCGAATCCGATTGGCGACGGCTGGGATCGCCGCTCTGCAGCCGTCGCTGCCTGGAGGAAGCGCTCAGATTGTTCCGCGCCCAGCCGGCCGATTCCGACTTGATCATAGCGGATCAGACCATGCCGGGCCGCACCGGACTGCAACTCGCCACAGAGGTCAAGAATGTCAGACCGGACATGCCGGTAGTACTGATCACGGGGTTCAGCGAAGCGGTGACGCCCGAACGCTTGAGAGGGGATGGAGTCAACGCGCTGGTACCGAAACCTTTCGCTGGCCCCACGCTCGCTGCTGCCGTCCGGCAGGCGCTGGACGGTGGGGTTGGCTAAACCGTCTCCACCTTCAACAGATTCGTCGTCCCCTCCACGTGAAACGGAACACCGGCGGTTACGGCGATGTTGTCGCCGGGCTTCACCAGTTTTTGGTCCAGCAGCAGGTAGCGGGCGTGTCCGAGAACCGCATCGTACGTGGGCGTCTCCTCCACCAGGATCGGCGTGACGCCCCAAACCAGCGACAGCCTCCTGCAGGTGCTCGCCTCCGGCGACAAGCCGAGTATCGGGGTCGACGGCCGGAACGCCGCTATCTGTCGCGCGGTGAATCCGCTCTTGGTCAAGCATACTATAAACGGCACTTCCAGCATCTCGGCCGCCACAGTGGTAGCGTATGCAATTGCGTTGGGAGCCGTGTACGAGCCCCCGGGCTTGGCGAGGTCGCTGCGCCTGGTTACTCCCCTGTCGGGCGTCGAGCGCTCCACCTCGTCGATGATACGGGCCAAGGCCCGCACGGACCCGACAGGATACGCCCCCACGGCCGTCTCACCCGAGAGCATCACCGCATCCGTGCCGTCCAGGATCGCGTTCGCTACGTCCGAGGCCTCAGCCCGGGTGGGACGGGGATTCCGGATCATCGAGTCGAGCATCTGGGTCGCGGTGATCACGGGACGCACCTTGCAGTTGGCCGCGGCGATGAGACGCTTCTGGGTGACCGGGACCTTCTCGAACGGGAGTTCCACTCCGAGATCGCCGCGCGCCACCATGATGCCGTCGGATACATCCAGTATCCTGTCCAGGTCGTCGACCGCGGGCGTGGTTTCGATCTTGGCTATCAGTGCGGTCTCCGGCGCAACCAGATTTCGCACCGTAGTCACATCCTCGGCTCTTCGCACGAACGAGATGCCCACATACTCGACCCCGTGCTGCAAGGCGATCTCCAGATGCTCACGATCGACATCGGTCAACGTCGGAGCGCTCACGACTGCCCCAGGCAGGTTCATGCCCTTGTTGCTGGATAGCGTGCCCCCGTTGCGGACCACTCCGACCACACGGTCGCCTCGCTTTTCCGTGACCTCCACAGAAAGCAATCCGTCGTCGAGAAGGATGTTGTTGCCCGGCTCGACGTCCTTCGCCAAGTCTTCGTATGTCGTCGGTATCTCCGCACCGTCCGCCGTCGACTCGGGCGCGAAGACGACCTCGCTGTCGCTCTCCAGCAACAAGGGAGCTGGCAGCGAACCTACGCGGATCCTCGGACCCTGTAGGTCCAGCAGAACCCCAATGTGCCTCCCCGCCTCACGCGCGACCTCGCGCACGAGCTCGATCGTGGCGGTCCAGATATCCGGCGAGCCGTGGGAGCTGTTGATCCGCACCACGTCTATCCCTGCCGCTATCAGTTGTCTCAGTACGTTCTCGTCGCTCGACGCCGGCCCCAACGTGGCGACTATCTTCGTGCGTCTGTGGGTGGATCGCATATTGGCGCCTCTGGCTTGGACCCCACTGGGACCCGCACGAGCAGGAGCCCCCTAAAGCCCGTTCTGACATCGCTTCTCGTATCGGCAGCTAAAGCATCCAACTTCATCGGGACTTCGAAACCAACATGAGCTTGAGCGTTGACCCCTGTTGCCCGCTAGCTAACATACGCCGGGAAGCACAAAGGAGCGAACATCACAGCGACACGCCTGTATCTCGAAGACTCACACCGACTCGATTTTTCTGCTCGCATAGAGCGTTTCTGAACCGAGTCCGGGAGAAATATGCTCACGCTGAGCGAAACCGCGTTCCATCCGACTTCCGGCGGCCAGCCGCACGACTCCGGAACAATCGCGGGCACGAAGGTCGTGGATGTGTTCGAGCGAGAAGACGAAATCGTCCACGTGATCGACTGCGAGATCCAGCACTCGAACGAGGTTGCCGGGCTCGTGGACTGGAGCCGCCGCCACGATCATATGCAGCAACACACCGGGCAACACATACTGTCGCAGGCACTGATTCAAGTCTGCGGGATAGCCACAGTGGGGGCGGCGACGATGTCGACGCCGAGTCGGTGTTGGAAATCGCGAGGCGGGCGGTAGGTGAGGAGGCAAGCGAGGAATAAGCGAGTCCGCCGGCCACTAGTGAGCGGAGTGACGTACCGGTGACGTGCGGGCCCAAGTAACAAAGACATGAGAGGACCGCGAGCACACCCGCGGTGGGCAGGGAAGCCGCTCGCTGCGGCGACGCGCAGTACAAATGACTATCATTCACCGCGGCGTACTTCATCATTTCAGCGACAAACACCGCAGCCGAGGCTGCGGTCGCGCGCGAACGCTGATCCAAGCAGTTGCGACAGAAACCGAGGTGGATCACGTGACGACCTCTACTCGCATCGTCCATCTAGAACCCATTCCCGACTGGATACGCGGAATTTATGACTCCGCATTTGATGCTCCGCACTACGATCTCATCTGGGCATCGGACCGCCAAGACACCGAGCTGGGTGACTTTGTCTCGGGCGCGGATATCCTGATCACGGGCAAACGGCGGATAACTGAAACCGTGCTTCTGGCGGCAGGTGCCAACGTGCGCTTGATCCAGGTTATTGGTCGCGCGCCGTGGGCGGTCGACCTGGACCGTGCCGGTGAAGCTGGAATACCGGTTTCATTCCTGCCTCACGGAGGTGCCATTGCGGTAGCGGAACACACGTTCGCTCTCATGTTGGGGCTCTACAGGAAACTGGTATCAGGTCATCTCGGCACTGCCCACGCCGAATATGAGAGGCTCGAACTCGAGCCGATTCGCACCAGCGAGCGGGTCATTGCCTTCAACTGGCTCGAGCTATCAGGCGTACAGCAGCTCCACGGCAAGACCCTGGGTCTGGTGGGTCTCGGGGACATCGGGCTGGAAGTGGTGCGGCGCGCTCGCGCGTTCGACATGACCGTGCTGTACACGAAACGGTCGCCACTTCCTGCGGAATACGAAAGGCTGGTCGGTGTCAGATTCAAACCGATGACGGATCTGCTGGAATTGTCCGACGTCGTCAGCCTGCATGCACCGCATACACCCCAAACGGAAGGACTGATAGACGCGGGTGCGCTTTCGCACATGCGGAAGACAGCCGTACTGGTCAACACAGCGCGCGGCGGGCTCGTGGACGAGCAGGCATTGGTTGCCGCACTTCGCGACGAGAGTATAGCCGGGGCCGGTCTCGACGTATTCGTCGACGAACCCCTTCCGGCAGGGCACGCGCTGCTCGACCTCCAGAACGTCCTGTTATCCCCACACCTCGGCGGAGGCACGGGAGGTGGACAGAAGGGTATGGTGAACGAAATCAAGTCCAACGTCGAGAGAACGCTCAGAGGAGAAACGCCGCATCACCTGGTATCGCCGTGATCAGCGATCCACTTCTGCTCCTGGCATTCATGTTCGCGGTGGTGGCGTTTACGCGATATCTCGAGACGCGCTTCAAGTTCGTCGAGCGTATCAGCTCGGCAGTGGTATGCACGCTGCTCGGAATCTTCCTGGCCAACACCGGCGTGATACCGACCACGGCGGAATCGGCCACAAACGCCACGGTATTCGAGTTCGCCATTCCCTACACCATCGTGCTGGTAATCCTGGGCACCAACGTCCGTGAGATCGTGACGGCGGGTCGACCTCTCGTTTTTGCGTATCTGTTGGCCGTCTTCGGCAGCTTCGTCGGTGGATTAGCCTGCGGTGTCTTGATGAGTTCGTGGGTGGGACCGGAGACATGGAAGCTGAGCGGCGCCTTCTCGGGCGCATTTGCGGGCGGCGGAATGAACTTCGCCGCTGTCGGGCAGGGACTGGAGATACCTCCCAGCACTTTCGCAGCCGCCGCAGTGGCAGACAATCTGTCCACGGTACCGTATCTGCTGGCGCAGGTGGGGCTCGTCGGAGTCTTGAGTGCCGTGTACGTTGGCCGCGCGCGGTTCAAGACTGTTGCCGCACCCGACCCGGGCGCCGGCGGCGCCGAGGCCAACGATTTGAGGCGGGAGTGGACGGTGACGGAGATAAGCATCACCGAGATGTCGCTGCTGGCGAGTCTTCCCTTGGCGGTGCTTTGGCTGGCGCGGGTTCTGGGCGGCGTGATTCCTGGAATACCCGAAGTGTTGTGGCTAACGACGATAGCCCTGGTTCTCTCGCAGTTCCCGTTCATAAGAAAGCTGCGAGGCGCCCAGGTGGGATCTTATTTTGCCTTGCACATGTTCTTCATAGTCCTGGGAGCTTCATCTATCGTGAGCGAGGTTTTCGAGGCCGGTCTCCCGATCTTCGGTTTCATGATAGCGATCATCTTGATCCACGCACTCACGGTATACGGAATGGGCTGGCTGGCGCGGCTCGACCTGCCGACGGTCTCGGTGGCCAGCCAGGCGGCCGTCGGCGGCCCGGGCTCCGCACTGGCACTCTCCATGGCGATGAAGTGGGACCGGCTCGTCACCCCCGGGGTAATCGTGGGGATCTTCGGGTACGCCTTGGGCAACTACCTGGGATTTGCATGCGCATATCTCGTGAGACTCCTGATTTGACCTGAGAATTCGCCGGAGAGACTCGGAGGATCGATTGAACGATACGAAAACTGACGCTGTAGTAACCGGTGCGGGGCGAGGACTGGGACGTGCGATTGCACAGGCGCTGGCCCAGGAGGGATACCGGGTCTGGATCTGCTCGGAGAATCTCCCTGAGCTTCAGACGACGGCCTGCCTCATCGAGGATTCCGGTGGCCGCGTCGAGGTGGTTGAGACGGACTTGACCGACCCGGAGGCATGCGCCGCCTTCACGAAAGCCGTGATACAGAGTGAGCGGCCCTTGCGAGTCGTGGTAAACAACGCCGCGGTGTGGAAGCCGACGCCGGTGCTGGAGACGCCCCTTTCTCTGTGGTCGGAAACGCTGGCGGTCATGCTCACAGCCCCCTTCTTGATCACGCGCGATCTGTTGCCTCTGCTGCAGCGGGAAAGGGGGTCGGTCATCAGCGTGTCTTCGCGGTCCGCCGTAATGCCGTTCGTGGGCGAAGCGGCCTATTGCGCCGCCAAGTATGGTATCGAAGCATTCACGCAATGCCTCGCTCTCGAACTCGGCAACAATAGTGTGAGCGTCAACACGATCACACCGGGTCTCAAGATCAAACCGACGTCCATAACCGACGAACAAGCCGCTTCCCTGCCCCGGGCCGAGCGAGAGTCCTGGCACGATCCCATGGAGATAATGCCGGCATTCGTCTTCCTGGCCGATCTGCGAGGCGAGGTGACGGGACGGCGATTCGATGCCTTCGAACTCACCTACGCGCTCCAGAAGTTCGGCCGGGACGGCACGTTGCACAGAATCGACGAGTACTACCGATGACCGCAATAACTCCCTGAGGCTTTGAAGCTCCGACATGAAAGACATGACAGAGAGTCCACAATCGAACTTCGCCAGGCACCTGGCCAAACGCGTTGCCGGCCTACGTACCGGTGTCGAGGCGAGCCAGTTCGCGGACGTACCGATCCCGGACGGGCTACCCGAATATATGGGAGAGCACCTTGCGGCCGGTGAGACACACTACACGGCCCGGCCGGGCATTCCCGAGTTGCGGACAGCAATCGGTCGCGAGATTCACGACTGCGGAGGGCCTGTTAGAGAAAGTGACGGCGTGATCGTGACCCACGGTGAGGGAGAGGCTCTTTACGTGACCCTGCTCGGGCTTGGATTGGGTGCTGAATCTAACCTCGTTGTGCAAGGAGCGTGTCGCCATCGCCAGCTCTTCGAATTATTGGGGATCGAGGTCGTGCCGCCGGATGGCCACAAGTCACGTAACGCGCATACGCTCTACCGCGAATTCGGGGAGGAGCCCGTCGAAGCCTGTGCCGACACTACTTCGTGCGAGCACGAAATAGTCGCTTTGGGTGGATTGCTCTTTTCCGACAGCTCGACTAGCACCGGCTTTTCCTCCCTGGATACCGATGCCGTCGTCATAGGTCACTTGGACTCACTGCCCGCCCTGGACCGTTTCCGTCTCGGTTTCGTAGCAGGACCACCGGAGACAGTGAAGCGCATACAGACCTGGAAGCAGGCACTCTCCATTTGCACCGCCGCACCGTCGCAGCGTGCCGCGCTGTTCGCTCTCGGGCGTGGAGGTGTATCATGACGAGCGAGACAGCAAAGAAGGGACAGCAGGCGACGTCGCTTCGCTACAAGCTCATCGAGCTCGCCTCCGAGATGGAAGACGTGATCTCGCTCGGGCGCGGCGATCCGGACCTGGGCACTCCTCGAGAAATATGGCGCGGCGCACTCCAAAGGATGGAAGAGGCCGCGGTGTCTTGTCCGGTACGAGGGCTGCCGGAGCTGCGCGCAGCAGTGGCACGTCGATACGAGAAGGAGAAGGGTCTTTTCTTCGACCCGGAGAGCGAAATACTGATCACCAACGGCGGGCAGGAAGGCCTGTTCCTCTCCATGCTGGCGCTCGTCGACCCCGGTGACAAGGTCGCGATGCCGGACCCTCGGTATTCATCATACGATCAGGCGATCGGCGCCGCGGGCGGCGATCTGCTCGAGATTCCCACGGGCCTGGACAATGATTTCGTGCCCACTCCGGGTGACGTCCGCACCCACGGCGAAACTGCGAAGGTCCTCGTATTGATCAACCCCAGCAATCCCACCGGTGCCCTGGCGGACGCAGCCGCCATACGAGCTATAGCGCAAGAAGTCAGGGATACGGACACGATCGTAATATCTGACGAGATCTACGAGAGCATAGTCTACGAAAACAAGCAGTTCCTGTCCCTCGCCGCCTGCGACGGCATGCGTGACCGCACCGTGACTCTGTCGGGGTTTTCGAAGACATACGCAATGACCGGTTTTCGCGTGGGCTATCTGCTGGGCGACGCTGCGTTCATCGACGCGGTCGAGGTCTTCAAAGCGAGCATCGCGGGCCCATGCCCTCTGTTCTCACAGTACGCGGCACTCGCTGCACTGGAGCAGGCGAGGGACACCAGACCGGAGTTCCTGGCGATCTACTCCGCCAGGCGCGCCAAGATGATGGCAGGCCTCGATGCCCTCGGGATCCCGTACTGCCACCCGGGAGGTGGCCTCTTCATGTGGGCGGACGTATCGCGGTTTGGATTGGAGGGAGAGCGGTTCTGTTACCGGCTCCTGAAGAACACCGGAGTGCTGATGTTTCCTGGGCGCTCGTTTGGCGAGAAGTGGAACAATTGGGTACGGATCTCGCTCCTGACTCCTGAGGAGCGCATAGCCGAAGCACTCGACCGCGCGGCGGGCTTCGTGGAATCGCTGTGAAGGAGATTCGAAATGCCGGCCGCCGGGTGGTAGAATCATTGAAAGGGATATGAATTGGTTCTGGAGGTAACAATGCCGTCGGAAACACTCTTGACCGGTGGCACTCTCGTCACCGCAGTAGACTCGCGGACCGGCGACTTGCTGATTCGCGACGGCAAGATCGCGGAAGTCGGTACCGGACTGACTTCCTCCGGTCGCACGCTCGATGTTTCCGGCCATCTGGTGCTGCCTGGCGGTATCGACACACACGTGCACCATTCTCACCCCATCAAGCACCTGGATATCGAGACGGCGGACGACTTTCACACGGGTACGGTCGCGGCCGCATGCGGGGGCGTCACCGCGATCATCGATTTCGCGCTGCAGCAGAAGGGGGACACGCTTGTAGAGACGCGTGACCGCCGTTTACCGGCCGTCGAGGACAAGGCGGTGATCGACTACGGTCTCCACATAATCGTCACCGATGTGCGGGATGAGAGCCTTGCGGAGATCCCGCAACTGGTCGAGGAAGGATTTCCTTCCTTCAAAATGATGATGACCTACGCGGGCAAGAAAGTGGACGATGCCGGGCTCTTGCGGGTATTCGAAGTCGTTGCTCGCAGCGGCGGAATCTGCTACCTGCACTGCGAGAACGACGCGGCAATCACGCATCTGATCAAGGCTCACACTAGCCGGGGTGAGACGGGTCCGTACTATCATGCGCAGAGCCGTCCCCCGCAGGCCGAGGCTGAGGCCACTCACAGGGCCATATGCCTCGCTGAACTCGCCGGCGCTCCGATCTGCATCGCACACGTGACGAATGCCGGTGCTGTATCCCACATCCGTGCCGCACGCGAGCGAGACCTGCCCGTGGTGGCGGAAACCTGCCCGCACTATCTCACCCTCACCGACCGGGTCTACGACCCGTCGTCCGGCTTCGAGGCAGCCAAGTACGTGTGCAGTCCGCCCATGCGCGAAGACAAACACCGCGACGCTCTCTGGACCGCTCTCCAGGAAGGTGCTCTCCAACAGGTCGCGTCCGACCATGCTCCGTTCAGGTACTCCGACCAGAAGACGTTGGGGCGCGACGACTTCACCAGGATTCCCAACGGGCTTCCGGGAATCGAGACCCGGGTGCCACTGGTATTCACAAACGGTGTGAAGACCGGTTTACTCAGTATCAATCGCTTTGTGGAGTTGGTCTCCACCAACCCCGCTAAGATCTTCGGCCTATACCCTACCAAGGGATCACTCGAAGTCGGCGCTGACGCCGACCTGATTGTGATCGATCCCGATCGGGAAGTGGAGATAGACCACGCCGTGCTGCATTCGGCCATGGATTACAGTCCCTATGAGGGGATGACTGTGTCAGGGTTTCCCACTTGGACGATATCGCGGGGCGAGATCATTGTGGACCGGTGGCAGCCGCTCGCCGAGCGTGGGCGCGGACTGTTGGTCAAACGGACGCCGATCAATCGTGACGACCTTCCTTGATACGGCTATCCCGATATCAGGTCGTCACGCGTCTCGTCGATGATCCCGAAGAAGCAGCACCAGTCACCCTCGAGTACCGAGGGCCTGGAACGGAGACCGAATACGACACCGTCTCCCGGCGCACAGACCTCGGCGAGCATATCGCCGTACAGCGAATAGACCTGGCCCAGCACCGTGTCCTTGGCTACGGGCTTCTCGAACTCGAGATCCGGATTGCCGACCCACAATCCAGACGCCGGCGCGAGCAGTGGCTGCTGGTGCCCCATGCGCCACCCGTTCGCGTACGACGGTTCACCCTCTATGATCCCGTAGTGACGCATCACGTTCATATAGCTCTCGGACAAGTCCTCGGCGATATCATGGAACTCCCGCGTGAGGGATCTGCAGTTGCCGCCCAGCTCGACCGTGATGCCGGCCTTGCCCAGTTCGGCGATCTTTGACGCAGGGTTGTTGCCGCCGACACCGCTCCTGAAAACCAGATCCCACTGCGGTCCCATCGCAGCCGCCAATTCCAGCGACTGCGGGTTGTCGGATGCGAAGATCATGTGCGCCAGGTAGGAATGCTCTCCACCCGAGTGAATCGCGATCTGGAGGTCGCACTTGTTCTTCATGACCTCCCAGTGTGCGTGCGCCACCCGTTCCGTCAGGTAACCGTCCGGTCTGCCCGGATAGATACGGTTCATGTCATACGAGAAGGTGTCGAGCGGATTGCCGCGCTGACCGGCCTGGAATCCGTGCACGTTCATGGCCGGTACGAACACGACGGTTCCGGCCATGTTTTCAGGATCCAGTTTGGACATCGTCCTATGGATAGAGAACGGGCCTTCGGGTTCGTCGCCGTGGATTGCGCCATTCAACCACAAAACGGGGCCGTCATCGACACCGCGGTACACCAGCACCGGAATGGCGCCGACGCATCCGCACAGGTCGATTCCGGTCTCAATGCTGCCACGTGTGACAGTCCCCGGTTTGGACGCGACGTTTCCTATCTGCAGGGATTCCGGCATTTGTCTAAGAGAGCTCCTCTTCGAGTTGGAAAGAAACGCCCAATTCCCGGGCGAGTGCACGGAGACCTTCCACGGTCTCCACGTCGATGGGGATTCCTTCAATGCGCCGCCGCCGCTCGCGACTAAACTCTGCTTCGCCAGGCAGGAGAACCGGGTGGTCCGGATCGATCGGGGGCGCGCCTTTCACTTCGTCCAACAGCCGTTCGAGGCGCGCCTCGAACTCGGCGAGAGGCAGGAAGGCCGAGGGGTCCACCGCGATGAGAACGTGGCCCACGTCGTAGTTGCGATCGTCCTGAAACACCGATCCTCCAAACAATGCGCCTGTCATCACGCCCGCCAGCACGTCTGTGGCGAGACTCAGGCCGTATCCCTTGTAGTCGCCGATTGGAAGCAACGGGCCATCCATCGCGTCGGATGGATTCGTGGTTCGTTGACCCTGGGGAGTCAGAGCCCAGTGTTCCGGCATCGGAAGACCGGAACGCTCCAGCCAGCGCATCATACCCTTCCCCGACTGAGTCAGAGCCATGTCCAGAACGATCGGGTCGCGCCCCCCTCCCCGTGGAACTGCAATTCCCCAGGGGTTCGTGCCGAGCACTGGTTTGGCAGATCCCCACGGCGCCATTTCGGCGCCGGCATTGGTCATTGCGATGCCGATGAGGCCGTTCTGCGCCGCCCGATGGGCATGATAACCGGCAATGCCGAAGTGGTTACTGTGCCTGACACCGACACTTGCGATTCCGCTGCCGCGTGCTTTCTCGATAGCGCGGTTCATCGCATGATATGCCGCCACGTAACCGAGGCCCTTTGCGGCGTCGAGAAGAGCCGATGAGGAACGTTCCTCGACCCATACCATCTTAGTCCGTGGTACGATCCCCCCGTTCTTCACTCGACGCGTATAGCGGAACAACTTCTCCAGTCCCTGGTGTTGACCGGGGTGCCACCACAGGCACGCGGTCACCAGGCCGTCGGCGTTTATCCTGGCCTCCTCGTCCGTGGCTCCCAGCGCGCGCAGCACGTTCTCCGTGAATCCCCGTACCGCCGCTTCCGGGAACCGAACAGTCTTCACGCTCTCGTCTAATGCGTACGGGATGGGAACTCCTCCTCCGGAAAGCTCCAACTATGTGAGTGTGGTTGTATCAACTCCACGGTCATACCGGGAAGCTGATCGGGATATACGAACGACTCGAACCCGTCGGCGGCGTTGAGAATCTCGTTGCGGAACACCGGAATGTCGTGTTCCCTGAGGTAAGAGACATCGGCCTCGATGTTGGACGTTTGCAGCGCTATGTGATCGAGACCTTCGCCTCTGCTCTTCAAGAAACGGTTCACGCGCGATTCCGGATTCCAGTTCTGAACCAGGTGCAGCCACGTGTGATTGGGAAACAGGATGCGAGCGTCGTACTGTTTGCCCTGACCCTGATCGTCCCTGAAGTCGCGGGCCTCGAGGCCGAGCACTTCCTGAAATCGCCGACAGGCGGCCTGTAGGTCTCGGACCACCAAACCCAGATGATGCAGTCTAATGAGGTTCATGACCGAGCTGATCGGTGCACCTGCCGCATCCTCGGGGTAGACCCAACTCCGGTCGTGCGACTGAATGAACTCGATTGTCAACCCGGGCAGTTGGTCGGGAAGCACGAATGCTTCGTATCCGTCGGGCCTGTCGAAAACCGTGTCCTCGAATACCGGAATCCCTTTTGCTCGCAGCCGAGCTACATCGCCCTCGATGTCGTCCGTCTCGACCGCGATGTGTTCGAGACCTTCACCGCGTTCCTCCAGAAACCGGTACACGCGGGAATCCGCCTTCCAGTTCTGGACCAGGTGAAGCCAGCATTCGTTGCCGAGCAGGAGGCGGGCGTCGTACTGCTTCCCGCCGGCCTGATCGTCACGGAAGTCGCGAGCTTTCAAGCCGAAGATGCGCTCGAAGCGCTCGCTTGCCTCGGCAAGCTCTCTCACCACGATTCCGACATGCTGAATGCGGAGGATTGTCATATTGCCAGTCGGTTTGAGTCAGAGTGTTTTTCTTGCGTTCTCCACGGGTCTTCAACGATACAACAGCGCGTTGAAGAACATCTCGAGCGTAGAGCGCGCCTGCGCCCGATTGTGGAAGTTGAATCCGAACAGCACTATTCGGCCGTCTCCGTAGGCGACTTCAAGAGCTGCAGCCTTCTCTCGTATCAGCTCGTCGCCGATCATCCAACCGCTCATAAGCAGCGACTCGTCTGGATAGGACGCGATGATCTCAACCGGTGTATCCTCCGCTGCGGTATCGTCCTCGGCCGCCTCCGCCGCGCTCTCACCGCCGGCATTCTCATTGGTATCGTCCTCTTCACCGAGCACAAACACTCGCCCGCGCGAGAAGAATATCATGCCTCGATCGTCCATACCGTAGGCCAGGGGATGATCCGTTCGGAACTCCGCTTTGAGCAGTGCCCCCGGGCAGTTGAAGCTGTCTGATGGAACTGCTTCCAGCACATTGCGGATCGGCAGATCGAAGTACTCGATCGGTAGATCGCTCGACGCGTTATTGGTGATGAGCGTACCGCCACCCTCCACGAATTCTTTCAGTTCGCGCACGCCCTCGTCGCCAATGCCGCCGACATAGTCGGGCGGCACAGTGCCTTTGCGATGGCCTTCTATGATCTGCGATACACGCTGATCGGCGAAGACGAGGACGTCAAATCGCTCGTTGAGTCGACCCGCCTTGATTTCGGCGTTTGTGAGAGACTCGTATGAGATCCCATACTTGTCGAAGATGTACGTGATCCAACCAGCGTCCATGCTCGCCACCCATGCCTGGTGTAGGCCGATGCGGGGCAATCGCAGAGCTGTAGTAGAGACGCGTGGACTGCCTGCCCTCAACTGCGCTCCCGTGTTCTCTACGATCTCACGCAGCCGAGTACCCGATATCCTCCCTGTCTGCGCGACGTAAGCGCCTGCCGCGTAGCGGCGACCGTCCATGGTGAACGGCGCATCTGTCCAACGGACCGCGGCCCCGCTCTGTAGGAGCTGAAACACGGCTCGTGTGCTGTTGTTGTCAGCGTGATCGAGCACATAGGATGAACCGCCCCCCGAAATATTGCCGGGCATGTCGATCTCATCCACTTGAGTCAACGCGACGTCGAGCGGCGAAGTCATCTCCCACGTCTCAACACCCATCTGCAGCGGAAGCGTCCACCCGACGCCGTCGTACGGGCGCAGCGGTCCCCCTTCCCAGTCCGCCGGGCTGACCAATCCCTGCCACAGGTGGGAGTACTTCCTTAGGTCGGGATACTCTTGTCTCTCGAAGATGTTCTTGAGAAAGAGGCCGAACGGCTGGCTCGTCGGGAGCACGTAGGTGCCCGCTGGATACTCTATGCCGTTGTGCTCGAACGACTCGCCGGCCGTGTAGACCTCGATGCCGTTGATCCTCATTCTCTGCAACAACAGGGCTGCGCCGCCTCCATTCGCCTGATCGGCCGGCACTATCCAACCGTATGGCGGCTCGCTGCCGAATCGCTCAACAACGTCGGAACCGGCCTTGTACTTGTCGTACAACAATTCGTATTTGTACCGTGACGCGATCTCCAACACCGCCATGCACGCCGTCAGGTTGTAGGCGACCGCATCACCAAGCCGCCACCAGCCGCCCAGCCAGGGACTCGGATAGAAAGCTCCCGGTACGAGGTCTTGGTGGGCCTCCGGGAAATCACGTACGGTGTAATGCTGCGGAGTTGCATACCGGTATAGCTGGGTCTCGGTCAAAATCGGGACCACGTTGCGCCCCTCTACCACCTGAGTTGCGTACCCCGGGTACCAGGCATCGTAGCGGATACGCGATATCGCGCCGGGCTGGTCGTTCTCGTCGAACGCCTTGCCCATTGCCGTTCCGATCAGGTTCCTCCAGCGCACTATCAAGGGATGCACATTGGGGTTGGTGGGCTCGGCGTCCGGCGGAATCCAGATCCGCGCAGGGAACGGTCCGGTCTGATGCTGATTGTAGAGGATCTCCGGATACCATTCACGGGAGTGAGCCCGGTTCATGTTTTGAGTCTCCACCAGGTTCGCCATGTAGGAATCGCGGTTGTTGTCGTGGCCCACGTACTTGTGGTACAACCACGGAATGGGGCTCACCTCGTAGGGCGTGCCTACATTGCTCATGTACCAGTCGGAGACAATCGTCATGCCGTCGGGATTGGCGAAGACCAGCAGGGTGATCACGCTGTCCCTGATCGTGGTGATCTGCCTGTCGGTGCCGGAAACCAGATCATATGCCAGTTGCGGAAGAAGCTGTGCCGGAGCCACCTCGGTCCCATGCAATCCCCCATCTATCCAAACGATCGTTCTGCCTTCAGCCGCGAGTTGCCGCGCGTCTTCATCACCAATTCCACGAGCCAGGCTGATATCTCTGTTGATCTCCTTGAATTGATCGACCCTGGCCAGGTTTGCCGCAGAAGAGATCACACCGTACTTCATCCTCCTGCCGGCAGACGTCTCCCCCATATCGAGGACCGTCATCCGGTCGGTTTGACCGGCGATCTGCTCGAAGTAACCAATCGCCTGTTCGTACGTAAGGAGATGGAAATCGGCCCCGGGCTTGAAGCCGAAGAAATCCTCGGGTGGTGTGACTTGGGCCTCCAAACCGGGTAATAGTGGGTTGAGAGCAACAGAAAGCCACAAGAACACGGCGAGAATCACGAACTTGGGGAATTGCATGGCGTAACCTCCAATTTCGGACCTATGACGTATTGGGTAACACGAAGATAACAGCAGAGACGGTAGATTATCGCGCTCGGGTCCTCCGTCGGGTCCGCAGAGAGACCAATTGGACTCAGAATGCCCGCGATGTCAAGTGAGGGAAAGCTGCAGCTCGATTGGGGGAAAACACTAGCTTGAATACCTTGCGAAACGGAGAGATTTTCGGTCAATTGTTGATAGAATCGTTCTTACAGGCATGCTGCGCCGGCTGGCCACCCGAGTGAGATAGTCTGGTGGCTATGAACAAACGGGTGAGACGTCCGCCGCCTGAACCAACCGCAAACCCAGGTCTCGCCGATGTTAACTGAGCTTGCCGCACACTGGGTCGTCATAGAACCACGCGGTTCAACCAACTACCTCCTGCTGATTACGTTGATCTGCACCAAACAACACACCAATAAGTGAGGAAGGATATTATGCAAAGATCTGTCAGTACTATCCTTGGAGGCCTTCTGGCAGTTCTGCTGCTCTGCTTGGGGGCATCTCCAGCACTCGGACAGCAGACCGGCCAGATACGCGGCACGGTCACCGCTGCTGGCACAGGGCGTCCCCTGGAGGGTGCCCAGATTCTGGTCGAGGGACGCAATATCCCTGCAGTCACCGATGAGGAAGGCCGATACACCATCACCGGCGTTCCGGTGGGCCGCGTGACGGTCCGCGCCCGCCTGATCGGATACATGACGGTTGGCCAGGCTTTCAACGTATCCGAGCAGCTTCCCGTCACTGCCGACTTCGAGTTGGAGCGGACGGTAATTCAGCTCGATCAGATCGTTGTCACGGGGACGGGTCGCGAGGTCGAACGTCGCAAGCTGGCGGCCCCGGTAGACGTCGTCAACATGGACGAACTGATTGAGGCACCCGTATCGGACGTGGCCGAGTTGCTCCAAGGCAAGATCGCCGGTGGAACCGTCAATGCTACGTCGGCCCAAGGAGGCACCTCCGGGATGATCAACTTCCGCGGAGTAACCAGCGTTTTCGGTAGCCAGACGCCGGTTATCTACGTGGACGGCGTCCGGGTGGACAACGACGACAATACGGCCGGTGGAACCGGCGGCGAGCAGTCCTCCGCCCTCGCCGACCTGATCACTACCGACATCGAGCGGATCGAGGTCACCAAGGGAGGCGCCGCGAGCACGCTGTACGGTTCGGATGCGGCAACTGGCGTCATTCAGATCTTCACCAAGAGAGGCTCGCCGGGAGCACCGAGAGTCACGGCGAGAATCGAGCAGGGTTTCGACCAGCCCGAACTCCAGTACATCTTCGACACGGGCACCATCTATCCCGATTATGCGGACGAACCTTGGTTCGACGACCAGTGGCTCCGCAACAACTACTTCAAGACCGCACACCACCAGAACTACTATATGGGCGTATCCGGAGGTCGGGAAGACATCATATACAGCATAAGCGGCCGCATTCAGCATAACGACGGAGTACAGCCGAAGAACGAGGCCCTGCTCTTCAATCTCCGCGGTGCGGTGCAGGCCGACGTGAACGAGAAGCTCGGCGTCAGATTCAACGCCAACTACACGCGTAACGGATTCGGCCGCCTGTTCAACGGAACGTCCATCGCGGATCCGTTGACCAGCTTCGAGGTTGGCGACGTCTTCTACTTCTCGGGTGAAGATAACTTCGACGACGCGGGCAGAGTGTTCATGCTCCCGAAAATCGATGAACAGGTCAATAGATTCCGACTCGGCGCCGGGGTTGACTTACACCAGTCTCGCGTGTTTTCCGCCCGCGGAACGATTGGTTTGGACTACCGTACGAGCCAACAACGGCAGTTCTCGCCGATCGGCGCCACCGTCGTCAACAACGGAAACGGCAACATCTACAGATATCAGCGCGACTTCACATCAGCGACTCTGGATGTGGGCGGCACGCTCAGCTATCCCTACGAAGGGACGCTGACATCCGATTTCACCTTCGGTGTGCAGGGCTTCCGCGACGATATCAGCGTCACCGGCATTGACGGCACCGACTTCGCGCTACCGGGCGCCCCGGAATTCGACGAAGCCGGTACCGTCGACGCCTTCGAGACAAACACCGAGATCTTCAACGGCGGCTTCTACTTCCAGGAAGAGATAGGCCTTGTGGATCGGCTTTTCCTGAATGCCGGGCTGAGGTTCGACGCCAACTCCACGTTCGGAGACGAGGTCCAGATCGAAGCCTACCCCAAATTCGGCGTCAGCTACCTGCTGTCGGATGAAGTGTTCTTCCAGCAGGCACTCGGTGCATTTGTGAACACTCTGAAGCTGCGGTTCGCCTACGGTCAGACCGGGAAATTCCCCGAACCATACCTGCGCGACCGTTCCTTTACCTCGACTCAGTTCCGTGGAGAGAGTGCGGCCCGATTCGACAACCCGGGCAATGCCACGCTGGGTCCCGAGGTCGTAACCACGATCGAGCCCGGTATCGATCTGGCAGTCTTGGATCAGAGGGTCTCCATGCAGTTCACGTACTTTGACGCCAAGACTACCGACGCCATGATGTTCGTGCCCGAGCAGCCCGTGACAGGGCTGGGCGCGCAGCTCAGGAACGTCGGCGAGATCACCAATTCCGGTATTGAAGTGGAAATGAACATCAACGTCATTGCCACCGACAACCTCCGTTGGGATCTCGGGGCAAACTACAACACTGTTGACAACGAAGTGACTGACCTGGGCGGTCAGGCACCCTTCTTCCTGGCCGGTGGATCGCGCAACATTCAGCGCGTGGAGGTTGGCCATCCAGTGGGTGCGTGGCTCCTGAGAACCCCGTACGATTCGAACGGCGACGGGCTGCTCGACTCCGACTCGCTGGCGTTCAGCGGCTCGGCACCGATCCCGACCAATACGGGAAGCTTCAATACGAGCCTTACCCTATTCAACAACCTCACTCTCTCGGCGAGCGCAGACTGGGCAACCGGTCATCAAGTGTTTGACTGGGGTTCGGCCTGGGCCACTTACAACGGGATTTTCAGACGTGAGCTGATCGAGGAGAATTATGAGTGGCCGACCCAACATGACTTGGACGGCAACGAGATCGGCCCCTATTGGTGGTCCTCAGCGATGAGCGAGCTCCTCGTGGACGGGGACTGGCTGAAGCTGCGTCAGATCTCCGCACGGTGGTCGGTTCCGACGGATATCGCCACCAGGTTCGGGTTCGAGCGCGCTCTCGTATACGGCAGTGTTCGCAACCTGAAGATCTGGTCCAAGAATCCAATGATCGATCCGGAACTGAACGGTGTGCGGTCCGCTGAGAACTTGGCGCTCGGTGGTGAGTCCAGCGTGACGCTGTCGCCGCCGCGACAGTTCAGGTTCGGATTGGAAGTTGGCTTCTAATGGCGACCACCCAGCTACTGACACGCTCAAGAGAGACAAGAGGAACTGCCATGACTAGATCTATGCTAAACAGGTTGCAGCTTGGTTGGGTGATTGTCGCCGCAGCGGCATTCAGCCTGGCCGGTTGTGACTACCTGGACCCTACCCAGGTCGACAATCCGGCGACTACCGACGAGGACCTGGCACAGGCAGTGGAGCCAACCGCGGCCCTTCTACCGGGGCTTCGTGCGATGTTCGCTCGGGCAGTTGATCCGGTGGGGCCTGAATTAGTCAGCGACAACTACAACGTTGCCGGTACCGGAATCGATGCGATTTTGGACAATCCCCGCCGGATCACTCCGGACGAGATGGACAGACAGGGGAGATTCTACGCCTTCGTGCAGGAGCTTCGCGCTCTGGCCGATTTCGTCATCGACGATATCGCCGCCAATGACGAAACGGTCACCGACGATCAACTCGGTGAGGCCCGGTACTACCGGGGGATGGCCTATCTCTTGATGGCCGAACGGTATGTCGCCGTACCAATCGACACGAACGGGACTCCGGTTACGAGTGCGGATCTGCTCGATCTCGCCCTAACAGAACTCTCGACGGCTCAGTCGATTGCAGGCACCGAATTCGCCAACGCGAGTACGGCGGCTTTGGCTCGAGCCAATCACCTGGCCGGGAACGCAACTGCAGCCGAGGCCGCGGCAAACGCGGTTCTTGCGGCAAACCCGAGTTACACTTTCGGTGTGGAATACGATCCCACCACGGTCATCAACGGGCCGTTCATTTTTCTCTACCTGCGGGCGCTAAAAGAGATGGAGCCACTGCCACGCCTCGATTTCCTGGATCCGAAATACACCTCTCGGGCGGCACCAATTTACATGTCAAAGGCGGAGGAAATGCACCTCCTTCTCGCCGAGGTGGAGTTTGCCGAAGGCAATTGGGCAGCCGGGCGGGAACAGATCGCGTTGGCCATCGAGCTGTCCGATTCGAGACCGAGGGTGGCCTTTGACGACGACGACGCAAGGCTGAGCGCCGATCTTTCCGAGCGCCCGCATGATGCGTCGATACTGGTGCGAGCGGATGAAAACAGCCCTTACCGAGCCGGTTTGGTGCTGTCACGCCCGGGGGTGGTGAGCACCCCTACCGTCTCCGGCACGTCGCTCGTTGCCGACAGCATTCGGAATATCGCTCCAGCGGAACAGGAGTCACTGCTTCATGCCCTGTTCCTGGCTCGCCAGGAGATGTTGATGTTGGAAGGACGACGCATGACCGAGTTGGGCATACGCTTGCCGATATCTCAGGCCGAGATCAACACCAATCCCAACATCGACGACGGCGATCTCGGCACGGAGCCGTTTGTACCGAGCTTCATTCCTTCGGAAGGTGAACTCGACAGATTCTCGCCCAGGAGCCCGTATGACGATGACGGCAATCTCACTACTAACGAGATTACCATGATGTGGGACATGAACAGGGTACTGGCGCAGAATTGGAACGGGTTTGGACCGGTGGCCGCACCAAACAATTGATGCCGGCGGTTATACCCTAACCGTATTCAAGGGGTGGCCATGGTCAAAGCCATGGCCACCCCGTCTTCATTTCAGGTTGGTGTTTTCGTCTTCCGGATCACTTCGATAACGCCGGCTACCACACCAGTGCCCCAGCGCGTGGTGGCGTCTGGGCCGCTGATGAACCGGATTTCGGCAATCTCGTGGACCGGAATATCCCGCAGCACGGCGAGATCATCGTAACGCATCGCGTCTATAAACACCGAGGGAAACTCGCCCTCAGGCTCCATTATTGACGTGGGACCTCTCGGGCGCAGCCACTGAGGCCGTAGTTGCTGCACGACGTCAAAAGCGTTGTTTGCCACTACTCCCAGGAGTTCAGATGGCGCAATGCGATCTGCTACGTTGGCTGTATCGTAGGGGACAACCTGCTGCGTGCGAGAAGCACATGCCGATACCAAGAAAGAGGCGGCACAGAGAGCTGTGATTGTCTGCAAGCTAAACATGGCATGGGCCTTCCAAACAATTCGGGAGCGCCGCACCACGCGGATCCTCAGAGCCCAGAGATTCGGCTCACACTCGCGAAGGAAAGCAGCCGCGCCGGGTCATAGTTGATACCGAGGTTCATGCCGATGTGTTCCGGCCCGGTTCCTCAGCCCCTTGGAATCGCGCCTCCGCAAGTGCAACTTGCGCGCAGAGTAGATGATTGGTTTTTGCGGGACCTGGCATATATCCCATCGTCACGTGTGAGGGACTGTGGAACTCTGGACCGGGCTTCTCGACATATTGGTCCTTTTGATCACCGCCATGGCCTTGGGTGGACTGGCCGATCGGTTCGGCCAGAGCCCGCTGCTCGGCTATTTGCTCGCCGGCACCCTTCTGGGACCCAACGCCCTCAACTTGGTACAGAGCTACGAAGGCGTGGCCACAATTGCCGAACTCGGGGTCGCGCTACTGCTCTTTACCATCGGCCTCGAGTTCTCCTGGCGAACTCTCAGAGCGGTGGGACCGATAGCATTGGGCGGCGGTACAATACAGGTGTGCCTTACGGGCATGGCCGTAGCCGCCATGTGCCTGGCCCTGGGGTTCGACGGTTCCGCCTCCGTGGCAATCGGAGCTATGGTGGCACTCAGCAGTACCGCCGCGGTGATCCGTCTGCTCGCGAGCCGCGCAGAGCTCGATGCCGTGCACGGACGCGACGCGCTCGGTATTCTCCTGCTGCAAGACATCGCGGTCGTACCGATAATGCTGCTGATATCAGTATTGGGTGGCGGGAGCGGGGCAGCTCAAGTTGGATGGGCTCTTGGGCGTGCGGTGGGAGTTGGCATTGTCCTCGTAGGGGCACTCCACATAGTCCTGAGCTACATTCTGCCACTTCTCCTCAGCGCCCAAGTTGCGGCCAAGAACCGGGACGTACCGATACTCCTGGCGATCGTAACGGCGATCGGAGCAGCATGGGCATCTCATGCGGTGGGATTCTCGCCCGTGCTCGGAGCGTTCCTCGCCGGCATGCTACTGGCTGAATCGCCTTATGCCACGCAGATCAGAGCCGACATCGTGCCGCTGCGCACTCTGTTTGTGACGCTCTTCTTCAGTTCTATAGGAATGTTGAGCGATCCCGCATGGGCGGCGGAGAACATAGTCCTCCTATTAGTGGTAGTCGCAATGGTAGTGCTGGGAAAGTCGGCGATCACCACCGGAGTCGTGCGGCTGTTCAGGTGCCCTCTTGGTCAAGCGCTCGCTACCGGAATCGTATTGGCACAGGTGGGTGAGTTCTCTCTGGTGGTGGCCTCCGTCGCGAGAGAGGGTCAGATCATCGACGAGCACGTCTTCAACCTCTTGGTGGCAACTCTGATAACCACGCTGTTTCTCACTCCCTACCTCGTGGCCGCCGCCCCTCGGTTGGCTATCCTGGTCGGGCGCTGGTCCACGACATGCGAGAGCGTCCCACGTGGCCACGCCAGATCAACGACGGCGGAAACGCATTCCGCTCATGTCGTGATCGTAGGATACGGACCGGCCGGACAACGCGTGGCCGAGGCAATGATGGGATCCCCCGATCACGAGATTGCGGTGGTCGAATTGAATCCCAATACGGCGGAAGCCGCGCTGGCGTACGAGCTCACAACGTACATTGGGGACGCCACCAGAGAGGAGGTGCTGGAACGGGTGCAAGTGAACAGAGCGGCTGCCGTGGTCGTCACGCTACCCGATCCCACCGCGGCTCGACTCGTGGTACAGCGGGTGCGAGGCCTCGCCCCAGACACCTTCATCATCGTGCGCGCGCGCTACCACGTGCATCGCTGGCAGTTGAACGCCGCCGGAGCACACGCCGTAGTGGATGAAGAGGACCAGGTTGGACTCAGCATCGCATCATCGGTTTCGGAGCACCTGAGACAACTCGAGGCCGGCAAATCGCATCAGCCACCGGATTGAGTTCATCTTCGTAGCGGAGCCTACTGTTCCGTTATTCCCCGATCCCGCTTCTGTTCGTCAACCATCCGCGCTACGTCCGCCAGGAGTTCCTTGGCGTCGTAAATGATGCCGTTTTTGATAGTGTATCTCACTCCGCCGACGCGCTCCACTTCGCCGGTTTCGTCGTTCAGCCTCAGGTGACCGGTTCCGTAGAGAACCTTTAGATTCTGCATCGGATTCTCCTCAACGATGGCGAAGTCGGCCAGGTAGGTCGGTCTGATCGCTCCGATCTCCGGACGCTGCCCCAACGGTTCATAGAGGCTCTCGCCCGCGTGCAAGGTCGCCGCGCGGATCACCTCGAGCGGATGGAAGCCTGCTTCCTGCAGCATTTCCATTTCCACGATATTGGCGAATCCGTAAGTGCTGTAGATGAAACCCGCGTCCGAACCCACGGTCACTCGGCCGCCAGCATCCTTGTAGTCGTCAACGAACTGCTGCCACCTGCGATAGAACATCTTCCACGCCACTTCGTCCCAAGTGGTCCAGTCATAGAAGTACGACCCATGGTTCACTCGGCTGGGCTGATAGTATTCCCACAGCGACGGCAGCGTGTAATCCTCGTGCCATTCGGCCGTCCGGGCGCGCATCAGGTCTCGACCCGCCGAATAGATCGAGAACGTCGGATCGATTATGAAATCCAGCGAGAGAAACTCCTCGATAAGAGCGTTCCACTCATCGCTCCCCGGCTCATGGATCAGGTTCCACTGCCGAGCCACCTGACCGAATCGGTGATACTCGTCGTTGTACACCATCTCGACCGGCCAGGGCTGAACGTCCGCATCCTTGTACAGCGATTCGAACAGGCCGTAGAAATGCGTCATCACCCGGAGGCCCATGCGCGCGCCGTCGATGGCGTTGACTCCCGCCACCATGGTCTGTGCGAGATGCGCCATCGACCCGAGTTGCTGCCTGTTTGCCTCGTCGAGAAGCGCTTCCATCACGTCTGGCGGGTGGTTGAATATCTTGACACCGTCAATGCCGGCCTCTTTTGCCCATCGAACCCACTCGCGGGCTTGCTCCGGCGTGTGGACGGGTCCACGGTTCCAACCCGAGCCGGCCGTGTTGAACAGGAACAGGCGTGGTGCGACTATCTCGTTGTTGGCGCTCCGTGCCCTCTCGCTCAGTCCCCACTCGAAAGAGCCGCAGGGAACTCCGCGCACCGTGGTGATGCCGTGCGCCATCCAGAGCTTGTAGAAGTATTCGGCCTCCGGCGCCTTCGGCACACCTCCACAGTGCACGTGCGTATCGATGAGCCCGGGCAGCACGTACATGCCGTGAGCGTCGAGTTCCCGCGTCGCGTCCCCGGGCCGCGAGTCTTCGTCGATGGGGAGCCTCGGAGCACCAACCACGCGCACCTCAACGATCCTATTGCCTTCCACAACGATGTCTACCGGGCTCACCGGCGGTGCTCCAGTTCCATCGATAACTGTGGCGCCACGAATGATCAGGCGCTCAAAAGGTCCTTCACCCTGGTCGCCTCGATCAGGCGCCGGCGTAACCTCACGTTGTTCCTGGCTCCAACTGATCTCAGGAAAGCTCGCCGTCAAAAAACAGATGGCTCCCAGAATCGGCACGAAGGTCGATACTCTCATGCAGCTCCTCCTTACGGGCAATTGCGATCGTTCGTGAGCTTGTCGACGGATGGCTGCGGGAAGCTGAACACTGCCCGTGCCATTTTTTGAAGGTAGCCCAAAGTGCATGGGAAACTCCAGTGCATCTTCGAGCCGACCTCTTACGCGCAGCCGATCGCGCAATTAGTCTAGCTCGATCAGAATTAATCTCGTCTTGTAGCGCGTCGCCTGCAAAGGGGCCTGTGCCTTCACGAAACTCGCATGTTGAGAGAAGCATCATGTCGAAGCCGTCGATCCACAGAATCCTCTCACCGCTGCTTTTGAGCGTGCCGTTGCTCGCGGCAGGTCTCTCCGCCCAGGAGTTGGACCTGGAGAAGGTCGAGCAGGCCGTACGTGGCTTGGAGCTGCGCGAGATAGGGCCGGCGGTCATGGGAGGCCTCGTTGCACGATCCAAGCACCTTCTTCGTCATAGCGGATGCACACAAGACCGGAGACTTCACTCCCTACGTGTTCGAGAGCTCCGATCTCCTCTTCCTCGGCACGGAGTTCGGCATCTACTTTACGCCCAACCGGGGCGCCAATTGGATCAAGCTCGGCGCAGGGGCCCCGACGATCGCGTTCCGCGACATAAAGATCCACCGTAGGGATGAGGATCTCGTGGGCGCCGCAACAGCCGAGCGTCACGAGACGGAGCGGGAGTTGCGTGAAGCCGGAGAGGAGCTTGCACGGGCTGACGAGCGCTTGCGATACATGCGGGCGGCTCTGCTCGAGACACCAAGAGCGTCTCCTCGCGAGTGCGTTTCTGCAGCCGAATGTGGCTCCCACGTTGCCGCACCACAACCCAGCCATCTCGCTGCAATGCCCTGACCCCCTCTTCGTGGTTCAGAACAGGGACCTTCGTCACACCGCTATCTCGACCACCTCGGCGTCACCCGTGAGGAGCGTGTCATCGCCTACTACGAGAGCCACGGGGCGCAGCCGCCCGGGGACGCCGCCGACTCCCGATTTGTTTCTGCGTGGTCCAGAGAATGCGTCGGTCGTTGCCTGGCGGCGTGAAAGCATCTATCGTTGACCAAGCGATTTTGAATGAATCTGCCGCTGAAATGCCGACCTGATTCGGCTGCGGCTTCTACGGCTTGCGAAGCAGGCGGAGGAAGAGCGATGACAGACAACATGCAGAAGACGACGATGATGGAGGTTGTCAAGGAAGCACTGCTGGCCGAAGTGAAAGGACAGCAGCTCTACTCTCACGCGGCCGAGACTACGACCGATCCCGCGGTAGAGGCCATATTCAAGTCTCTGGCCAAGGACGAAGAACACCACATCCAGGTCTTGAAGGCACAGGCCAAGAGTCTATTCGACACCGGATCGCTCGATCTCGGGGTTGTGAGCACGACTGAACTCGGGGGCGGTTCCCACGCGATCATCGACGACGATTTCAAGAGGTCTTTGAAGAAGGGCACTTTCGAGATGGCGGCAATCGGGATCGGCTGCGACCTCGAGAAGAAGGCGATCGCGTATTATTCGGAGAACGCGGAGAAGACCGACGACCCCAACCTGAAAGAGCTATTCACTTGGCTGTCGAAGTGGGAGAAAGGTCACCTGAATCAGCTCTTGGAACTGGAGAAATTCTACAAGGACGCGTACTGGGCCGAGCAGGGGTTTATGCCGATGTGAGGGAGGGGAGGAGAGTAGTGAGTAGGGAGTAGGGGAATGGGGTGGTGTGGCCGCCCCGCTCCCCTGCCCCCTGCGGTAATGGAACCGGGGCGTCCGTTCCCCCTCACCCCGGCACGAACCCCACAATCCTCAGCGGGCCTCCGCTGCCACCCGCGATCTTCATGGGAAGCGCGACCACAAAGGCTCCCACCTCCGGCAGTTGATCGAGATTCGCGATGTTCTCATATCCGATGAGTCCCGCCTCGTACAGTATCACATGCGTCTCGAACTGGGTTGACTGTCCGTAGTCGATGCTCGGCGTATCGATGCCCACAGCCTCGATGTTTCGCTCGTCTACCAGCCACTGAGCCGCCTCCGGCGAGATGCCGGGGAAGTGTAGATGTGGAACGGCTTCAGGACCGGTCATATCGGTTCCAAGAAACGTTGCCTTGTCCGGCCAGCGAATTCCCCACCCCGTGCGGAACAGAACCTGAGCACCATCCGGCATCGGCCCGTGATTCTGTTCCCAACGCTCCAGATCGGAAACCTGTATTTGATAGTCCGGATGCGCATTCTCCGTCACGTCTACAACCACGGCCGGACCTACGAGGGCACCTACAGGGATCTCGTCGGCGGTCGAGCCCCCTTCCGCGAAGTGGATGGGGGCGTCGAAATGTGTGCCGCCATGCTCGTTCGCGGAGTAGTTGTACGACGAATAGAAATGTCCTGCCTCGGTCGGTCCGTACGCGACTTCCTCGTGCGAGAACGACTCGCCGGTGGGCCAGTAGATAGTCTCCTCGGAGAACGGGTAGGTGAGGTCGATCCAACGGCCCGCGGTGCCGTCGAACACAGCGGAAAGGTCTGCGGATCGCGTACAACCTCCAATGACCAGCAGCGCAACTGCCAGAAATCCCATCGACACACGCATGATTCACCTCTGAATTTCGTTTCGAGAACTCTAGATGCTGCAAGGCCTGCATCTCAGGTGCAAACATGACTGCACATTCAACGCAACGCCAGGGCACCGGTCCGTCGTCTTTGAAAACCTCACGCACAGCAACGGAGTCTTCATTGCCGCCGGAGTGCAACCCTAATCGCGGTCGACGTATCTAATGGGTGGTTGTCACAAAGAGACACGATCGCTCGTACTGGTGGATTACCGAAGGCTACGGCTCAAACACCACCTCGTAACATACCGGGAAGTGCAGATGATCAGTTTCAAGAGCGCGCTACGAACACTCACCAAATCTCCCTTCGTGACCACGGTGGCAGTTCTCTCACTCGCTCTTGGGATCGGCGCCAACACGGCGATATACTCGCTCTTCGACCAGATGCTGATGCAGGCCCTTCCAGTGGAGGATCCGGAAAGTCTGGTAAATTTCAAAGCACCCGGGCCGAATCACGGATCGCAATCGTGCAATCAGGCCGGAGACTGTCACGAAGTGTTCTCGTACCCGATGTTTCGCGACCTCGAACGCCAGAGGGGAGGGTTTTCGGGAATAGCAGCGCACCGGCTGTTCAGCGCCAACCTGGCGCATGCGAACCAGACGGTGCACGGTGAGGGGATGTCGGTGTCCGGTTCATATTTCCCATTGCTCGGCGTTCGACCGGCAATGGGCAGACTTCTCGGGCCGGCAGACGACCAGATAATCGGGGAACACTTCGTCGCGGTGTTGAGCCACCACTATTGGGCGAACCGGCTCGGCAGCGATCCCGGAGTACTGAACCAGACCATCGTAGTCAACGGTCATCCAATGACCATCGTGGGTGTCGCCGCACGGGGATTCAACGGAACGACCCTGGGAGCGCGCCCCGACGTATTCGTTCCCATCTCCATGCGGAGCCAGGTGGAAACCCACTTTGACGGATTCGAAAACCGGCGATCCTATTGGGTCTATCTGTTCGGACGCCTTGCTCCCGGCGTGACGCTCGAGCAGGCGGGCGCGGAGCTAAATACCGTTTACAGCGGCATCATCAATGACGTCGAAGCCTCTCTACAAGAAAGCATGAGCGAACCGACGCTGGAGCGGTTCAGAGCAAAACAGATAGTGTTTGAAGAGGGCCGTCGCGGCCAAAGCACGGTTCACGGTGAGGTCCGCACTCCGCTGACGATGTTGTTCGCGATAACTGCGGTAGTCCTGCTCATCGCATGCGCCAACATCGCGAATCTCTTGCTAGCCCAAGGCGCCAACCGCAGTCAGGAGATGGCCGTGCGGGGCTCCCTGGGCGCCACCCGCTACCAGATGATGTCGCAGCTCCTGGTGGATTCCTGCATGCTCGCGTTGTTGGGTGGAGCAGCCAGTCTCTTGGTCGCACGCTGGACCCTGAGCATTATCGGATCGATCTTCCCGGCCGAAGCGGCATCGGTGCTCGCATTGGACTTGCGGCCGGGCGTGCTGCTGTTTGCCGCGGCAGTATCGATCGCTACCGGTTTCCTGTTTGGCATGTATCCCGCCCTGCACAGCACGCGCCCAGACCTGATGACCTTGGTACGTTCCGGCACCGGGCAGGCCTCCGGCGCGCGTGCAGCGGCACGATTTCGGAACTCATTGGTAACAGCCCAGATCGCACTCTCTATGGCGCTGCTCATCGCGGCCGGATTCTTCATCAAGAGCCTGTCAAATGTGAGCAGAGTCGACCTCGGCTTGAACACCCAAAACCTCGTCGCGTTCAACATCTCACCGCGGATGAACGGCTACGAGCCGGAAGAATCGCAGAACCTATTCGCGCGCCTGGAAGGAGAACTCGCCGCGATGCCCGGTGTAACCGCAGTCTCCGCGGGAATGATACCCGTGCTTGCGGGCAGCAGTTGGGGAACCGACGTTTCGGTAGAGGGTTTCGAATCGGGCCCGGATATCGATGACAACTCACGATTCAACGTCGTCGGTGCCGGTTACTTCAGCACGCTCGGCATCCCTCTGGTCGCAGGTCGAGAATTCACGGAATCCGACGTGATGGGAGCACCGAGAGTGGCTATCGTCAACGAAGTCTTCGCGCGCAAGTTCGGTCTGAACGGCCGCGAAGCAGTTGGCAAATGGATGTCCAGCAATAGCATGGCGAGCGAACTCGATATTCAAATCGTGGGACTGATTGGAGACACCAAGTACTCTCGAGTCAAACAGGAGACGCCTCCGCTCTTCTTCCAGCCGTATCGCCAACGCGAGGGTCTCGGCGACCTGACATTGTACGTGCGAACATCGATCGACTCCAGAGAGATCATGCAGGATATTCCGCGCGTGGTGAGCGGGCTGGACGCCAACCTGCCGGTGGATGAGTTGAAAACGCTGGAACAGCAGGTCAACGAAAGTGTGGTCCTGGATAGACTCATCGGCACTCTTTCAGCAGCATTCGCTGTCGTGGCAACGGCGCTGGCCGCTATCGGCCTCTACGGCGTACTCGCATATACGGTGGCATTGCGTACCAGGGAAATCGGCCTGCGTATGGCGCTCGGCGCAGACAGCGGTAAGGTGAGAGGCATGGTCCTCTGGCAGGTGGGACGCATGACGATCATCGGTGGCGTACTGGGCATCGCTGCCGGTCTCGGCCTGGGACGAGCAGCACGGTCCCTGCTGTACGGGGCGGAAGGAACCGACCCGCTGGTGATTGGTGCGGTTGCAGTGCTGCTCACGCTCGTTGCTCTAGGGGCAGGATACATTCCGGCTCACAGGGCATCCAGGATCGATCCCATGGGCGCGTTACGGTACGAGTAGGAAAACGGAAAGCGCCCTGGCCCGATGCCGGAGGTGACTACAACACATGCACGTCATGGGATTCACTACTCGCCGAGGTTCTACACATGAGTTACGGTCCACTCGATCTTTCAGGACGTACCGCGGTGGTACTAGGCGGCACTACGGGGCTCGGACGGGCAATGAGCCATGGTCTCGCCGAAGCCGGCGCTGATGTCATAGCGAGCGCTCGGCGCTCTGAGTTGGTAAATGCCATTGCCGGCGAGATCGAGCAGCGTGGTCGCCGCACGCTACGTGTTCCAGTGGACGTAACCGACCCCGAATCTCTGAGCTCGCTACTCGACGCGTGCATCGACGAGTTCAATAAGGTCGACATACTGGTCAACAGCGCGGGAACCACGAAGAAGGTCTCAGCGTTGGAAATGGATCGCGCCGACTGGAACCGTATCCTCGAAGTCAATCTCTCCGGTACGATGGAGGCGTGCAGGGTCTTCGGCAAACAGATGATAAAACGCGGGTGGGGGCGTATCATCAATCTCGCCTCGCTGGCATCGTACGTCGGACTCTTCGAGGTGGCCGCGTACAACGCGAGCAAAGCGGGGGTGGTCGGGTTCACGAAGTCGCTCGCAGTGGAGTGGGCGCGACACGGTGTCTGCGTAAACGCAATCGCACCCGGCGTATTCCCCACCGATCTCAACCGACACATGTATCAGGGCACCGAGCGTGGCAAGGAAATCTTGGTCCGCACGCCGATGCAGCGTTTTGGCAGAGCCGAGGAAATCGCAGGGGCGGCGGTATTTCTGGCATCCGAGGCGGCGAGTTTCGTAACCGGCGAGGTCATTGCAGTGGACGGCGGGTTCCTTGCCAGCGGAGTGAACCAATGACCTCCGGGCCCGCATCGCCGTGGAGCGCGTCCGGCGCGCTCCAACACCCAAACTAGGGTCGCCCGGTAGAAATGGCTGCACGAGATTTTGACACGGCGAAAACACTGCATAGAGGTGGACAATTGCATGCGTGAAGTCTTTACTACCATCGGGAACCAAACTGCTGCGGTTGTGTGCGCCAAAACCGGCGAGTGTGCATGACTCGATCCCGGGATTCCTGACCCGAAGCAACGCGCTTGATGAAATAGGCCGTACCATAGCCCGCGCCGGGCAAACGGCCTACTTTCATTTCTACGCAGCAAGGTTCAGCAATAGGGGACCAGAACCACAGTTAGCCATTTCGGGATACCCAATGCCATCATCGTTGAGAATCGAGTTCGAAAAGGGCGGCACGTTCACGGCGAGGTTGCTGGAAGACGAAGCGCCCAAGACCTGCTCTACCATCAAGAGTCGTCTACCCTTCGAGTACCTCTTTCAGCAGAGCATTGTCTCCGGCCAGGCGATGGTCGCGATACCGCCCGACCTCACGGTAGAGAGAGAGAACCAGCGCGTCGCCGGCATCCCGCCCGGGGCACTCAGCTTTCTCGTGGCAGATGAGCCGACGCATGTGCCTGATGAGATATACATTGCCTACGGGGTGTTCATTTCCAGAGGACTGTTCATCGACGCCAAGCAGCCCGTGAACGTGTTCGCGCAAATAGAAGACGACCTCGAGGAATTGAAACAGATTGGCGCGCGTATCATCAGGCACGGCGCTGAGATGGTACGCTTCAGCCTGGCAAACGACTGATTCACCACCGAACCGATTTTTTCGCTGGCAAAGGCGGAAGCCGGCGGCCGATCGCGGATGGAAGCTGTGACGGGCAATCGAGTAGCGGATCGGAGTCGATCCGCTACTCGGTTGGCGGTCAATGATTCGCTCTACTCAATCAACTCCGAATCCAGCACCCGCTCGCGGATCCGCCCGCCTTCCATGCCGACGTAGTAGACCTTCGCGCCTTCCCTCGCATGCACCACCCGTCTCACCTCGTTGTCCTCGAAGTAGATGCCCGCATAGTTGTCGCAGGCGTAACCGGGTTTCATCTGGCCCGAACTGATGAGGCGGTGGTAGGTGGGCCGCCGCTCTCCCTCGCCGTCGTAATGCGGTGAGTGGCTGCCTCGAATGAATCCGAGACCCTTTACGATCGTGAGTTCCTTGGGTCGAGAATCGGTGGTGCCCTCCTCGAACCAGCAGAGAGAGCCGGCGCTCGACCCGCCCAACACGATCCCCCGGTCCCATGCCTCCCTCAACACCTCGTCTATGCCCTGCGCGTGCCAAATGGCCTGCTGGTTGAGCGTGTTGCCGCCCGATGCCACAATTCCATCCACGGACAAGAGAACTTCCTCCCAACTCTGGTCCATGCGGTAGCTGCTGATGAAGCTCCGCTGCACGGAGGGTATCACGTCGAGCGGCGCGCAGTTCTCGAACCAGCGAATTATGGTTGACTCCCTGTCTGCAGCCGCCGTCGGCAGGTAGCAGAGCCTGGGACTCTCTTTGCCGGTGAGAGATGCCATATAGCGGATGAAGGTCGTGCCGAAACCGCCACCGGCAATCAGTATCTTGCGGGTCGAGGTCTGTCTTCTTGAACTCGGCGTCCAGCCGGTCGCTGAGAGTTTTGCCGCTCCCAACCCCATTGCACCAGCCGCGGACGACACCAAAAAATCTCTTCTCTTCATGTCAACCGTCCTGTAGTTGAAACGTTTCTCACACCCACGAGCCAAGAGGGGCAGGTCCACCTGGACCTGCCCCGGCATACTCCTCGATCTGCTTGGTTATGCGGGGCATGTCGGAGACAGTCGCGAGCAACGCAACCTCGGGTTTTGCGTTCTCCGGCAGCTCGGCCAGACTGAACACGATCTGCAGCGGCGTTCTCTTTTCCAGTCCGCAGACATCCTTCAGTCTCTTGCCTGCCAGATCAGGGTCGGTGTCAATCGCCCCGACTACCTTCACCTGCTTACTGCGCTACATCATGAACTGGGTAATCTTCTGTCCCAGCGGACCCAAACCGACTTGCACAACTCGTATCGCTGCCATTCGCTTCTCTTTTGCGTCGTCGATGCGGACAAGTGATCCACGCCCGATGACAATAACCATCGGCAGAAGAAACGGAAGACCTTGCACTTACGAGAAGTGTTGTTGCTCAAGCGTACAACATCGGTGGCTCTCTGCCGAGCAACCTCGCATAAACTGGCATGCCGCTTCGCTTCCTCGAGAGAAGTTACCGATCGATTGCGTCTTGCTGGAACACCGCTCCCGAATCACCCTCCCAAGGCAGATCGATTCCCAACCTCCCGAGCTTGCCCGCGAATTCGTTGGCTTCGATGTTGCGCTTCCAGGCTCCCTCGTGCTGCTTGAGCCAACCGTTCTCAACCATCCATGAAACCACGTTCTCCTTCTCGCCGGCGTACAGCAAGCTCAACAAGGCGACCTCACGCTCCGAGAGGAACATGGAGTTCATGCGATAGTCGAGGAAGGCTTCCCACACGAACGGGACCCACTTGGCTACGATCTGATGCCCAATCACGTTCGCGTACTCCCGAATCTCGTACTGCGCGTGCCCCTCCATACGGAGCGACAAGAAGTGCAGGAGATTGTGCAGGTCGACCTTCCAATAAGCTTCGGTATAGGTCGAGAGGGGGAGGTCCTTCCTGGCCTGCTCTCGAGCCACGCCGGCGTCCAGGCGGTCCTGATACACCTCGCGGCACATCCGCTGTAGTTCGGCCTCTCGCTGGCTCAGTCGCTCGCCCTCAGCCTCGTCGAGCTGCCCCTCGCTGCCCTGGCGATTGATGAAACCCTGCTTGCGCCACTCGTCCGGCTTCGTCGTCTTGGCCGCGTCGATCGCAATGGAATAACGCGTCGAGTACTCGTTCACGTTTGCGGTTCTGTGCCTTATCCACTGCCGCCAGCAATCCATGGGCACTCGCACGTGCAGTTTGATCTCGCACATCTCGAACGGGGTCGTATGGCGATGCCGCAGGAGGTAGCGGATGAGGCCGCGATCTTCGCTGACCTTCTTCGTCCCTTTGCCGTACGAGACGCGCGCCGCCTGCACGATGGAGGAGTCGTCGCCCATGACGCCGACCAATCTCACGAAACCGTCGTCCAGTACCGGAAACTTCTTGCCCAACAGTTCGGTCAGGGCCGAGGATTGATCCTCTGCTCTGCCATCGAGAGTGTCACTCATCTCCGCGCCTCCCTGGCAATCGTGCGTGTCGGTGCTTGCAGCCGCTTGCATATAAGGTACGTGCACTGGCAGCGGTCAAGGTACACGCCGAATCGGCAGATCGATTGTGGGGGAGATTCGGCTGCACCGGTACGCGGATCTTCGCTGACTGCAGATATCACGATCACAACTGCGAATGTCGCGCTTGCAATTCCGATTGCCGCTTCCGTCGTTGCGAAGTGGCGTGCCTATTCGGCCTTCCGAGTCTATAGCCTCAGTCTCAAATGCCCCAAACTGTACCCACTGGCGGCGCCGTAGAGCATCACGTCCTGCCCCGATCCCAGCTCGAGGCCCTCCTCCTCTACCGCTCGCAGGAGAGTCAACGGAATCGATGCGCTGGCCGTGTTACCCCAAATGTCGGCGGAGATGCTAGTCCTCGCGGGATCGCAGCCGGTGGCCAGAACCATCTCGTCTATGAGAACCGAGGAGATCTGGTGCGGGATGAGTCGAACCAGTGTTTCCGCGAAGTCGGCCTCTCCAAAAAAGATACGGCGGTACTCCTTGTACTGCTCGAAATAGTCGAGTGTCGTCGGTCTCACCAGCCTGGCGAGTTCCGGCATGTCCAGGTAGAACCAGCCGTGAATGCTTCCGTCTTCGCGTTGCCGCCAGTCGGTCGTTTCCGGCACGTGGCAAAGGTGCCAATGCTCTCCCATGCTCAGCAGGTTGACTTCCGTTATCCCGGACGCGCCGTCTGCCTTCTCCAAAACCATGGCGGCACCCGCATCCCCCAGCGTGAGACCGCCGAGCTTCACGCGCAAATCTTCCTTGCCGTTGATCTTTCGGTTGGTGACATAGCTTCCTATCTCACCGGTCGTGATGAGCACGAGATGCGCGCCACCCGTCGCGATCAGACTGTTGGCGACGTTGATCGCCTGCAGGAAGCTATTGCAGGCATTGCTCACATCGAAGGCGTTCACGGTTGGCATACCCAGCTTCATCTGCACGATGTTGGCTGTGGCGGGCTCCAGTGTGTCCATATCGGTGCTGGAAAAGATCAGAGTGTCGATGTCGGAGGCTTCGACTCCAGCTTTCTCGAGCGCCCGTCTGCCCGCTTCAACCGCCAGGTCCGAGGGAGAGGTGCCCTTTTCAGAATAACGCCGAGTCTTCACGCCGGTGACGCGACCAATCACCGCGGACAAACGCCGCTTGAGTAGGGCCGGAGCGTCGACCATTTGGACCAATTCCTCGTTGTCCACGATCCGCTCCGGGAGACAACCGCCGATCGATACGATCCTCGATGCCGGAGTTTCAATCACCTGCATGTTGCGTAGCAGCGGGAACGATGCCAAATCCGTACGCTGTTTAGTCATAGCCCTTCCTCGTCCCGGCAGCTTGCGACCACTCGCCCCGCTCCAGAAGGTCGCCGGGTTTACAGTCGAGCACTGCGCTCAGTCTATCCAGGGTCTCCAGATCAACACGTGTGGTAGCGTTGGTGAAAAGCCGGTTGACCGTGGCGAAGGCGATCCCCGCCCGCCTTGCAAGTTCGCTCTGGCTCATCCTGCCGTCCAGCGCAGCATCCAGCCGAAACCTGGTGACCATGGTGATGCACCTTTCTCTCAAAAGACCAGCGCTTGGCGCACGGCGAACTCAACACAACTGCGATAGCACTTGTGGAATATGAACTATACCACATCTGTTTTGGGACGCTGTAACATTGCTTGCAGGCCGACAAACCGGCAAGTGCGACGGCGTACTCCGGCGGCACGTCACCGAGTTGGAATTCTCGATTTCGAGCTCGATTCGGAGCAGCGAGAGAGTCCTCAATCCCTAACGTCCCACCAGTGCCATCATCGCCTCGGGGTAACGGGTGCCCGAGACTCCGCCGGAAACCAGGGTATCGAGTTCGGACAACTCGCTAGGCGTCAACTTCACCTCCACGGAACCGACGTTGTCCTCGAGGTACTTCACCCGCTTCGTCCCCGGTATCGGCACGATGTCTTCGCCCTGCGCCAATACCCAGGCAATTGCCAACTGTGCAGGGGTACAGCCCTTGTCGCTCGCAAAGCTCTCGACGCGTTCCACGAGTCGCAGGTTCTTCCTGAAGTTGTCGCCCTGGAACCATGGCGCATTTCGCCGCCAGTCGTTCTCCGACAGATCTTCGTAACGCTTGATCTGCCCCGTCAGGATGCCGCGGCCCAGAGGGCTGTAGGCGACGAACCCGATGCCCAGTTCACGACAGGTCTGGAGAATCTGGTTCTCGGGATCACGGCTCCACAGCGAGTATTCGGTTTGGAGGGCGGTTATCGGGTGCACGCCACAAGCCTTGCGAAGGGTTCGCGGTCCCGCCTCCGACAATCCCAGATACCGGACCTTCCCCTGTTGAACGAGTTCCGCCATTGCCCCTACGGTATCTTCTATTGGTACGTCAGCATCGACTCGATGCTGGTAATAGAGATCGATCGTTTCGACGTCGAGCCGTTTCAGGCTAGCGTCGCAACAAGATTTCACATAGTCAGGCCTACCGCACACCCCACGCTTCATGGGGTCGTCTGGATCGCGAACGATGCCGAACTTCGTCGCCAGGACAACACCTTCTCGCCGACCGCGCAGCGCTCGCCCGACCAGTTTCTCGTTCTCGTGAAGGCCATAGACATCCGCCGTGTCGAGGAAATTCACTCCCAGCTCTAGTGCTCGATCCAAAACGCGCAGCGACTCGGCATCGTCACCGGGGCCATAGAACTCCGACATCCCCATGCAACCCAAACCGATGCGTGATACTTTCGGCCCTTCTCTTCCGATTGTAACGGTTTCCATATCGTCAATTCCTTGCAATGGTATTCGTCTTCCCAGCTAATTCTGCGTGGACGTGCAATTGGCTGAACGGGCAAAGCCTTGGCGGCCGCCCAAGTACCGCATGATTGCCAGCAATTATAGGCAAGATCCATTGGTGTGAACATGTATCCAACCTGTGAAAAAGGTGTATCTTCCCGATGATTCCTGGGTTTCCCTTCACCTGAGAACCAGCGAGGCGTTCTATGAAATCCCGAGTTTCTCTCCTTGCGACATCGGCACTCCTGATTTTGGCGGCCTGCTCCTCCGCGGACGAATCGACACCGGCCTTGGCAACCTACCATGACAACACCGGTAGGACGGATGTACTCACCGGCGGTGTGCGGATGATCGACATTACGACACCCGCCGGCGAGTTCAAGGTCTGGACTAAAAGAGTAGGAAACAACCCTCGCATCAAGGTGCTGCTGCTGCATGGCGGACCCGGCGCCACCCACGAGCTCTGGGAATGCCTGGACAGCTATTTCCCGGCCGAGGGAATCGAGTACTACTATTACGACCAGCTCGGCTCCTACTACAGTGACCAACCTTCGGACACCACGCTCTGGAGAGTGGATCGATTCGTCGATGAAGTCGAGCAGGTGCGCCAGGCGCTGGGCCTCAACCGGGACAACTTCTTTCTCTTGGGGCAATCGTGGGGCGGCATCTTGGCCATGGAATATGCGTTCGAGCACCAAGAACACCTCAAGGGCCTGATCATCTCCAACATGATGGCGTCGGCTCCCGACTACAATCGCTACGCAATGGAAGTGCTCGGCCCACAGCTACCGGAGGACGTGTACCAGGAGATCATGCGCTTCGAGAATGCCGGTGACTTCTCCAACCCCCGGTATCTGGATCTGATAACTCAACACTACTACACGGAGCACGTACTTCGTATGCCTCTTGAAGAATGGCCGGAGCCGTTCAACCGGACGTTCGAGCACCTGAACCCGGAGGTCTACGTCTACATGCAGGGACCCAGCGAATTCGGCATCAAAGGCGGTGCCACTCTGACCGACTGGGACGTGAAGGACCGTTTGAGCGAGATCACGGTGCCCACACTCACGATCGGCGCCACCCACGACACCATGGATCCAGAGCACATGGGGTGGATGGCGTCCGAGGTGCAGAACGGCCGGTTTCTGCTATGCCCCAACGGCAGCCACGCTTCGCAGTTTGACGATCAAGAGATCTACATGGAGGGCGTAATTCGGTTCTTGAGGGACGTCGATGCCGGGCGGTTTTGATCGGACCCTTCTATCCTGAGAGGTGGCGGCGCCGGCACTCTGCAATCTCGCGCCGGCGCCGGCCGATCGTCGAATCAACAGCGTATGACCGTCGGGAACGGATTGTCGTGCTCTGTTCAACCCCTCAGAAGGCCTAGTTGCCGAGATCGTTACACTCGAGATGCCTCTTCCCTTGCTGCATCGACAGGCACCCGCGAACTTAGATGTCACCATTTAGTGGCCCGCGCCATACGCTGCCGGTTCTCGTCGCCTCTCGCTTCACACCGAGCGGACTGTCCGTCGGCAAAGCGCTTACCCTCACTCGTTTGACAAACGCGCGAATATCGTCGGAAACGGAATAGGAACCGAACATGCGGATTTTGCTCATCAACCCTCGTTTTCCCGAGAGCTTCTGGAGTTTCAAGTGGGCGGTGGAGAGAGTGCTTCCGGGGAAGAGGGCGCTCAACCCTCCGCTCGGAATCGCCACTGTAGCTGCTCTGTGTCCGGAAGACTGGGACGTGACAATCGTCGATGAAAATGTGGAGTCCATCCCTCTCGCCCCGGAGGCAGACATAATCGGTATCTGCGGAATGGGCGTGCAGTTTCCAAGGCAGAAGGAACTGCTGGCCTATTACCGCAGAGAGGGCTATTTCGTCGTGGCGGGCGGCAGCTATGCATCGCTGTGCCCCGAATCGTATGAGGCCTTGGCGGATTGCGTTGTGGCGGGTGAGGCGGAGTATGTCTGGAGGGAATTCTGTGACGATTTCACCGCCGGCACGCCGAAACAACTCTACCATGAAACCGGTGTCGTGGAACTGGCCGACTCGCCTGTCCCCCGTTTCGACCTCCTCGACTTGAGCAAGTACCAATCTGTGAGCATGCAGTTCTCGCGAGGGTGTCCCTATCGATGCGAGTTCTGCGATATCATCGTGATGTTCGGACGCAGGCCGCGAACGAAATCGCCCAATCAGATAACCGAAGAGCTGGACCTGCTCAGACGGCTAGGTGTGCGCAGTGTCTTTTTTGTCGATGACAACCTGATCGGAAACAAGAGAGCCGCAAAGGATCTCCTGCGGGCGCTGATCGAGTACCAGCGAGAGCACAACTACAAATTCCGTTTCGGCACTGAAGCATCCGTCAACCTCGCTGAAGACGACGAGCTCCTGGAGCTGTTTCGTGCCGCCGGCTTCACCTGGGTGTTTCTCGGCATCGAATCGCCCGATACGGCGTGTCTGGTCGAAACCAAGAAGTTCCAGAACACCCGGAGCGACATCCTCCAGTCAGTGCGACGCATCTACGCGAACGGATTGGAAGTGCTCGGCGGATTCATCGTCGGTTTTGACAACGATACAGCCGACACTTTCGATAAGCAGTACCACTTCATCACCAAGTCCGGCATTCAAGGCGCCATGATCGGCCTCCTCACTGCACTGCCCAAAACACCTCTGTATTACCGGCTGGAAAAGGCCGGAAGGCTGCTGAGAGGAGCGAACGACGCGGACAACACCCACCGGGGCACCAATGTGATCCCGCTGCGGATGAAATACGACGAGATGATGGAGCGGTACAGCGGGCTGTACACTCGGTTGATGTCGTATCGGAACATCGCGGACCGGATCAGGAACAAGATCAAGTACCTCGCCGCCGCCCCGCCGTCACCGTACGACCTTTCCTGGGCAGCCCGGACACGAATCGGCGCTCGCCTACTCTTCAGAGGACTGCTTCCGGGAGGTCTTCCGCGCATATATCATTTCCTGCGATCGATTCCGTTCCGCAAGCCGAGGTATATTCCGCTCGTGGTTCAGGATTGGATTGTGGGTTTGTCGATGCGTGACTACGTCAACCGCAACTTTGGCGCGCGTTTCGAAGAGCTGCGACAAGTGAAAAAGCGTCGCATGGAGCGCTTAGAAAGGGCATTTCGCCGTTACCTGCGTCAAGGAACCCTGAATGTGTCTGTCGAGGAGGCCAAAGACGCCGCCGTGAACCTGTCTCTTTCAATTCGAGGAAGACTGGATCGACGTTTCTTCAACAGGGCCGCCAAGCACATCAGACGAATACTGGATCACAGCACGGCATCGGTTACGCTGCGTATCGAAGAACTCCACTACTCCGAGCGCGGACAGATGAAACGTTTGCTCAGTAGACTGAGGCGATACGGCGACCGCGTCAATATAACGTTCCGTAGGGAGCTCAGGGGCATGATCGAAGTCGACTCGTCCGTCTTCAACCTGGTTCTGGAATAGCACCAACATTGAGGGATGCCCGGCCTTCCGGCGGCCTTCACAGATAACATCCGCGACCGATATGCAGTCATATCATTTACTACCAGCGGTTTTGTCAGTTGCAACCAGTCAATCGAATACCACATCGCTCATTAGCCCAAAGGATCAGGCCACGAAGTGCCATGAAGTCGATTACGAGATCTTGGGAGACGACATGCAGATAGTCGAAGTCGAGCTGGACCCGGGCGAGACGGTGATCGCCGGGGCCGGCGCGATGAACTACATGGACGATGGGATCATTTACGGAGCGCGGATGGCCGGCCGCATTCTGCAGCACGCTCGTTCCGCTGGCGGCGGTTCGCGCAAAGGGGAAAGATCCGTGCTGGGCTCGCTGAGCGATTTCATCGACGGCGACCGAGCGATCGTAAGATACTACCCATGACCGATTCCCGAGTTGTGCAAGAGGTCGAACAAGAATGGATCCCGATGTCCGACGGATGCCGTCTCGCGGCTCGCATCTGGATTCCGGAGAGTGCAACAAGTGATCCCGTGCCGGCGATTCTCGAGTACATCCCTTACAGGAAGCGCGATTTCACGGCGATCCGAGACTCCACTATCCATCGCTACTTCGCCCGTAACGGCTATGCTGCGTTGCGCGTGGATCTGCGCGGGAGCGGCGATTCCGAGGGTGTGTTGCACGACGAATATCTCCAGCAGGAGTTGGATGACGGCCTGACCGTGTTGCGCTGGATTGCCGCGCAGCCCTGGTGCAACGGATCGGTAGGTATGTTCGGCTTGTCCTGGGGCGGCTTCAACGGACTGCAGATAGCCGCGCTCGCACCTCCGCAGTTGAAGGCCGTAATCACCGTGGCTTCGTCCGACGACAGGTATTCGGACGACATCCACTACATGGGTGGATGTGTCCTCACTGACAACCTTTCCTGGGCCTCCACGATGTTCGCATACAACGCCTGCCCTCCCGACCCGCTTCTGGTCGGCGAGCGATGGCGGGACATGTGGCTCGAGCGTCTCGAGGGGAGCGGCCTTTGGTTGAAGACCTGGATGGAGCACCAACACCGCGACGACTACTGGAAACATGCATCCGTTTGCGAGGATTACGGTGCAATCCGCTGCGCGGTTTATGCTGTCAGCGGGTGGGCGGACGGCTACACGAACACCGTTTTCCGCCTGATGGATAACCTCGACGTCCCCCGTCGCGGTTTGATCGGTCCGTGGGGACACAAGTATCCCCACATGTCCGAGGTGCAGCCGTCCATCGACTTTCTCGGCGACTGTCTCCGCTGGTGGGATCGATGGCTCAAGGGAATCGAGAACGGCATAGACCGAGAGCCGCGCTTGATAATGTGGATGGGAGAAGACCCCTCTCCCTTGTCGCTGGAGCAGGAAGGCCGTTGGATAGTCGAGCCGGACTGGCCGATCGAGGGCACGGAACCGACGGTTCTCACCCTGTGCCGGCACGGCCTCGACTTCGATCGCCCTGACGGAACGGACGTGCCACTCGAGGTCCAGAGTCCTTTGAGTGTCGGGTTGTTTGCCGGCAAGTGGTACTCCTACGCGGCCAAGACGGACCTGCCGTTCGATCAGCGGGAGGAAGACGGCGGCGCCCTCGTGTTCGACACCGTGGCCCTCGACGAGGCACTGGAGATCGTCGGCGCGCCGCTGGTGGATCTCGATCTCTCCGTGGACAAACAGGTGGCGACCGTGGCGGTGCGGCTTTCGGACGTGGGACTAGACGGCAAGGTCAGCCGCGTCACCTACGGCTTGCTCAATCTCACGCATCGCGACGGGCGTCACGACCATCCTTTACCGGTTGAAGTCGGGCGGCGAATCCGCATTGGCGTCTACATGAACCACGTGGCGCACCGATTCGCTCCAGGACACAAGCTGCGGCTGGCCATATCAACGTCCTATTGGCCCCTCGCTTGGCCTCCGCCCGAGCCCGTGCGAATGAACATCTGGACCGGCTCGAGTTCACTTCTCTTGCCCGTGCGTCCTCCGCGGCCCGAGGACGATAGCTTCCAACCCTTCGGCCCTCCAGTGGCTGCGGAGCCGATTCCGTCCACGCTGCTCATTCCGGCACACCGGGAATGGTCGGTCAATCACAACCTCGCAAAGAACGAGTCGGTACTGCAGATCGTAAACGACGATAAGAAGTACCGGCTGGACGATATCGACCTGTCCGTGCACCGGCAGGTGACGGAGCGATATTCTTACCGCAACTACGACTACGCCACCGTGCGCGGCGAGGTTGCGGCTCGTCGCACGTTCGAGCGGGGAGACTGGTCGATTCTAACGTTGACCCGCACGGTAATGACCTCGACGCGCACGCACTTCCGTCTCTCGGCGATCCTGGACGCTTACGAGGGTGACAGCCGAATTTTCGCCAAGACCTGGAACGAGATAATACCGCGCAGGTTTGTCTGATATTCGCTTAGGGAGGAATCGTGACGAAGAGAAACGTGTTCGTCATCGGTCTGGATGATTTCAATCGGAAGCTGCTCGAAGCGTTGCCGCTGGCCGCGGAGTGCGAGTTCCATGCGGCAATAGACGTCAGCGAGATACGTGGCATCGATGAGTTCGATGTCGACGAACTCATCGACCGGGCCACTGAGCGGCTGAACGCCTTCAATGGACCGGTGGATGCTATTGCGACATACTGGGACTTTCCGGGAACCACAATACTACCGGTGCTTTGTAAGAGGTTCGACGTACCCGGGCCCACGATCCAGAGTGTTCTAGCCTGCGAGCACAAGTACTGGAGCCGGCTTGAGCAACAGAAGGCGATTCCGGAACACATTCCACAGTTCCAGGCATTTGACCCATTCGATGACGAGGCGTTCGAATCTATCGAGCTGGTTGCGCCATTTTGGATCAAGCCGGTGAAGTCATTCAAGTCTTACCTGTCCTATAGGATCAATGGACCCCAACATTTCCGCGAGGTAATACAGACTGTACGGCGGGAAATCGGCGGCATCGTGGATCCCTTCCGCTACCTGATGCGGCGTCACAGCAAACGACCCGAGTTTTCTCATCTGACGGAGAGTTGTATCGCGGAGTCGCCGCTGAACGGAGCGATGTGCACGCTCGAGGGATACGCCTTTGCTGGCGAGGTCGTCGGATATGCGGTAGTCGACTCCGTGCGTGAGGCCGACAGGTCATCCTTCTCTCGCTATGAGTATCCCTCCACGCTGCCGCTGGAAGTAAAACACCGCATGATCGATGTGGCCCGCCGCGCCGTTCGGGAGATCGGCCTCGACCGCAGCCCCTTCAACATCGAGTTCTTCTACGATGCTACGGGAGATGCCGTTTACCTCCTGGAGATAAACCCGCGGATATCGCAGGCGCACACCGACATGATGGAGAAAGTGCACGGCGTCTCGCACCTGCAGGTCATGCTCGCCCTGGCCTTGAACCGGCGTCCCAAACCCCTGGAGCACAAGGGTCCGTTTAACGTGGCCGCCCAATTCATGCTGCGATCGTTCGAAGACGGAACCGTGTCCCGTGTGCCCTCGGCGGAGGAGGTGAACCGGGTCGTCAGCGAGATACCGGGCACGAAGGTGAAGATCCTGGTTCAGCAGGGCCAGCGCTTGTCTGACCTCACACACCAGGACAGCTACAGCTTCGAGCTGGCAAATCTCTTTCTCGGAGGACGCGACAGGGAGGACCTGCTCGAGAAGTACAACCGTTGCGTGGCATTGCTGCCCTTCGAAATAGCTCGTGAGCACGGAGAGACGCGGATCAATTGACTTTGCCGAGTCTTGCGGCGGTGGGCGGCCAAAAGGGTTTGACCTGGTTCGGACAGACACCGAGATCTGGAGGCGTTCGCCGGAGTCACCGCGAATGCTCTCCGCCATTGGTTGGGCGAGCAACCATCAATTTGGCCGTGAACGCCCGGGACCCCATGGCGGACGGCGCAAGTCCAGGGTCGAAACCAAGAGATCCTCTTGGTTGAGAACTAGGCGAGTGTGCGCGAGCTGCACCCCATACCTCGCCTTACACGATCCTTACGTTACGCGAACGCATTGCCAACGCGATTGCGTTGCCTGCCACGACGGCGCGCGTTAGTGTAGGTAACATGACACTGCGAGATCCGTCATAGCCGCCGCGGCCTTTGTCGAGACACTACATGCGGGACTCTTCCAAACCACGTGCCGGCGCCTCACCGGGGTTGCTGCTCCTACTATCCCTGATCGCGCTCCTGGCGGTATCGCTCGGCCTGGGCTTTCACGCGTGGTCCGCCGCGCGTTCGCACCAGGAATCAGTCGAGCACACGCTGGAAGATTATGCGAGTATGGCGGTTTGGGAGTACTCCAACGTCGTGCGCGACAACCTCGAGGAGTTCTGGTGGGAAGCGTTCGAAGAAGTCACCTGGGAGTGGCCGGGGTACGGCGACCTGCCATCCGTTGACGTATTGGCCGATGAAACACGACACCTGCTGCGGCGGTACGAGTGCGAGTGCAGCAGCATCGGCAGTCCATTGGCGTTCTTCCGTGTGGATCTGCGAGACACCTCGATAACCACTGACGGCGACGCAACAACTTCCATAGCGGTACTGTCGCGGCTGGCAGACACTCTCGTCAGCCATCGACAGCAATACGACCGTGAGCGAACCGGGCTGGTGATGATGCCGGCGGGATCGCTGCTCGATTCACCCACTCTAGTCACGTACTCCACGGCCTACGGCCGCAGTCGCAGGCGAGAGCCTCGAGCCCTTTTCGGGTTCCTGACGGAAGCCGATGCCTACGCGGAACTCCTGTCCCGTTGGTTTGTGGAACATCAGATCCTGCCGCCGTCCGTTACCGGCGGTTTGCACAACAGCTCTGTGCTCGATCTGTCAGTTCATATAGATCGCGGCTGCACGTTGTTCGAATCCGCCTCGGCCGACCCATTGCAATACGCGGTCACGGATACCATGGGAGTCAAATACGGCGGAATGGTGGTCGAGGCAGCCATCAAACCGGAGGTCGCGGACCAACTCATCATCGGTGGTATGCCGCGGTCACGACTCCCGCTCATTCTCACGTTGCTCCTGATAACTGCCGCGTTGGGAACGGCTGCATTGTACCAGCTGCGCCGCGAGCGCCAGCTCGCACGGTTGCGTGACGACTTCGTGTCAGGCGTGTCGCATGAGTTGAGAACACCGCTGGCGCAGGTCCGGATGTTCGCGGAATTGTGGGATGCCGGAAAGCTGAGAACCGAATCCGAGCGCAGCCGCGCGGTCGGCATCATAAACCGGGAGGCGCGGCGTCTCACTCATCTGGTCGAGAACATTCTCCAGTTCTCCAGAGCCCGTCGCTCAATGGTCGACGTTGCCACTGAGCCTCTCGACGTGCGCGAGACCATTCACGAGGTGATAGAAGCATTCGGACCGCTGGCCCTGGCACGTGAAGTCTCGTTGACTCCGGACGTGGAGTCCGGTCTGATGGTGCGCGCCGACCGCGACGCACTCAAGCAGATGTTGCTGAATCTCTTGGACAACGCGGTGAAATATGGACCCGACGGGCAGACCGTGACTGTGCGAGGGCGCCGAGTAGGTGACAGGTTGCGGCTCTCGGTGAGCGACCAGGGGCCGGGCATCCCACGCAGTGACAGAAAGCTGGTCTGGGAGCCGTACCGACGTCTGCAACGCGACGCGACGGATGCGGCCACGGGAACTGGAATCGGGCTCGCCGTTGTTTCCGAGCTGACGGCACAACACGACGGAGCCACGTGGGTGGAGGAGGCCGAAGGAGGCGGAGCCTGTTTCGTGGTCGAGTTGCCGGGGGCCACGACCTCTGCGGGCGTTACCAGCGCCCAGAAGCTCGAGCACGTCCCGTGACGGCGGTTCTGGTTGTTGAAGACAATGCCGACCTGGCATTTGGACTTCAGACCGCGCTCGAATCCGAGGGGTATGAAGTGCGAGTGGCATACGACGGTCGCTCAGGCCTCGAACAAGCCCACGCAAGCCGTCCCGACCTGATACTCCTGGATCTCATGCTTCCGGAACTGGACGGATACAGCGTCCTGCGAGAGGCGAGACGCTCGGGGTTGGACATGCCCATCTTGATCCTGACGGCCAGGGGTGAAGAGGCCGACAAAGTGCTGGGACTCGACTGGGGCGCCGACGACTACGTTACCAAGCCGTTCGGAACCATGGAGCTGCTGGCCCGTGTGAGAGCATTGCTGCGGCGCACTCAGCCGGGGGACGAGGACGTCGAAGGAACCGGCCCGGTGGAGAGATTCGGGGAAGTAGAAATCGACACGGCTTCGCACACTGTGCTGCGGCGCGGCGAGCCCGTTTCCCTCGCACCCAAGGAGTACGATCTGCTGCTTGCCCTTCTAAACCGCCGTGGAGCGGTGGTCACTCGCCTGGAGCTGCTGCGGGAAGTCTGGGGTTACGAGGCAGCCGTCATGAGTCGCACAGTCGACGTGCACGTCGCGGAGCTGCGGCGCAAGCTGGAATCCGATCCGTCCGATCCCGATCACATACTCACGGTCCGCAAGGTGGGGTACCGGCTGCAAACCTGAGTTCCCTCGCTTGCGTCTCAATCAGTCACACTCCCTTACATGGACCTTACAAAGCGCGCAAACGCCCCTTACATGGAGCGTACCACGAGATCACCTGCCCATGTTCCGGTTGTGTTAGACTCCGCTACCGAACCAACGAATACACCAACGGCTTGTACACGGATGAAGCTCTCAATAACGACACCGACCCTTTTTCTCGTCGCACTGGCAGGCAGCGGTCTCGCCGCGCAGGTAGCAAACAACGGCACAACCGCCAATGCATTGTTCGTGTTCGAGGACTGCAACGCCCGCAACTGTGATTTCGAGCACTTCAGGCGTGAGATTGCCTGGGTGAACTGGGTGCGCGACCGACAGGACGCGGACGTCCACCTTCTCGTGACCTCGCAAGACACCGGAGGCGGCGGCGAGCACTACACGCTGGACTTCATCGGCCAGCGCCGCTTCGAGGGTGTATCGAAGACCCGGTCCTACGTTTCCGACCCGAACGACACGGATTCGGAGGTCCGGGAGGGCCTCACCAGGGCGATCGCACTGGGCCTGGTACAGTTCGCCGAGACCACGCCGATAGCGCCGCAGCTGCGAGTGGTATACGAGGAACCTGGAGAGATGGTAGTCCCGAGGCAGGAACACGACCCCTGGGACTTGTGGGTGTTCCGGTTCAGCGGTAATGCATCCGTCGAACAGGAGGCGACCGAAAGCGGCTACTCGTTCCGCGGCTCCGCTGACGCGGACCGTGTGTCCGATGCCATGAAGATCAACCTCTCACTGTCCGGACGTTACAGCCGGGACCAGTGGGATCTCGATGAAGGAGAGACATACACGAACATCTCCGAGGATTACACGGCCGACCTGCTCATGGTCTGGAGTCTGACGGATCACTGGTCTCTGGGAGGACGAGCCAACGCGAACCGATCGACATTCCTGAACCGCGATCTTGCGGTGGCCGCGGGCCCTACGCTCGAGTTCAACATCTTCCCCTATGAGGTGTCGACTCGGCGATCCATCACATTCCGCTACTCGCTCGAGATCTCGTCGTTCAACTACGAGCTGGAAACCATAGACGGTAAGACCGAAGAGGTTCTGCCGCGGCACGCGCTGCTCGTCTCCGCGGCGGTACAACAGCCTTGGGGTGAAGTGTTCGGGTCCGTTGAGGGAATTCAGTACCTCAACAATCCGGAAACCCATCGCATCAACACCTTCATCAACCTCGAGTACCGCTTGTTCCGCGGGCTCAACCTGGACGTGTTCGGATCTTTCTCCAGGATCAAGGACCAGTTCTTCCTGGCAGCCGAGGATTTGAGCGACGAGGAGATCCTGCTGGAGCGCAGGCAGCGCGAGACCGACTACCTGTTCGACATCGGCATCGGCCTCAGCTACAGGTTCGGCTCCAAGTTCGCCAACATCGTGAACCCGCGCATGAGCGGGGGACGGCGTCGCCACTATCGTTAGGGGAGATCGCGACAGAGTTGTGGAACCTGGCGGCCGGCATTGGTTGCGAGCAGACCGCGCAGGTTGTCTGCTCCGGCACCCACAGCCACCCGATTTCGTACCGCTATTCCAGCCTCTTGCCTATAAGGTTCGCAAAATCAACAAGTTACGTACCCGTATCGCAGTTCCGCAGGCCCGAAACCTGCCAAATTGACGTCCATCTCGAATTGGAAATGGATCGTTCCGAACTCGAGACGGAGCATTTCGGATTCGAAACCAGCCAGTCGAAAGCCTGGATGCCCTGCTAACCGCCCGTTACCTTGTTCGACAGATTGGCCGAATGGAATTGCCGCTTTTGCGCGCCGGTCGTCCACACTCGAGGGCGCAATCTCGTTCGGCTGAAGCCGTCCTCTCGCGAAGGTAGAGCCGTTCTCTTTCCAGAACAAAAGAGGAGAGATGATGCACACCATCAGACACCTGTACACTTCCGCATTGGCAGGATTCCTTGCGATCACGGTCAGTTCCTGCGCGCCCCCTCCAGCGTGCGATCTGGAACTCGTCGATCAACTCGATATCGAGCAAGCAATAGCTCACGTGGCCTTTCTCAGCGAACAGATCGGCCCGCGGGTGGTTTCCACTCCACAGGAGCGGGAAGCAGCCGACTACATCGCGACGCAACTGGAAGGTTACGGCTACGAGGTCGAGATCCAGGAGTTTCCCCGGCCGACTGTGCACGCCTACCTGACCGTTCAGACGGCCGAGCCACAGGTGCTGCACATCCAGGCCGGACGTTTGGAGGAGGTCTCGCCAGAGGACTATCCCCTATGGACTTCTGAAGGCGGCATTTCCGCCCAGGTGATCTACTGCGGCCACGGGGAGGCCGGGGCGTTCCCCGCCGAGGTGAGTGGACAGATTGCCCTGGTAACCCGCAGTGAGGAAGAGGACCCGGCGGAGGTCATCAGCCGGGCCGGCCAGGCCGGGGCCGTTGCAGTGTTGCTGCACAACACCGACTGGAAACGCTATGGCGTGCGAATTGCCGAGGCCGACATACCCTTTGCGACCATGAATTCCGAGGCGGGCGAGGTGCTGCGCGGTGCCGGCGAAGTGACGGTCAACCTCGAGGTCAACCGTTACGAGACCTCGCAGAACGTGATCGCCAGCCGCGCTCCGTCCGGCGAAGCCGACGAGTCGCGGCCCATCGTCGTGTTTTCGGGGCACTACGACAGTGTTCCAATGTCGCCGGGCGCCAACGACAACGGTTCCGGGACCGCCGGTGTTCTGGAGTTGGCCCGCCTCCTCGCGGGAGTACCGCTGGCGGCTGACGTCCGCTTTCTGGCATGTGGTGGGGAGGAAGGCGGACTGGTCGGTTCTCGCTATTACGTTGCGAATCTGTCGGACGCGGAACGGGAGCGGGTCGTCGCCAACTTCAACATGGATATGATCGCCACCGCCGGTCCGGAACAGACCACGCTGTTCGTGAACACGCTCGACGGCGAGAACCTGGTGGCTCAGGCCGCACTGTTCGCAGCCGACACACTCGGCTACGCCGGCCAGCTAAACGCCCCCTATCAGAGGGGTGCGAGCGATCACGTGGCATTCGCCGACTCCGGAATTGCGGCGGCCAATTTCATCTGGCGCGAGCTCGAAACTATCGCCCTGGAGCCGTGGTATCACCATCCGCACGACAACATGGAGCACATCAGTGCCGAACGGTTTCGCACCGCGCTCGAGATCATTGCCGCCGGGTCCTTGGAGGTGATGTGCGCCGATGGATCGTTGCGACCTGACGTTGCCGTGGTTTCGGCCGAAGTAGCGTCGCACTGATTCTGGTGGAAGGGTAATGCGCGGGTATACTGCTTGCGGCGCCTCACGTGGGAGATGGGCCATTCGCTCCCAGGGGCGCCGCATACGCGGCGCAATCAAGATGGGCCTGACCTGGGGTTTTGCGTGGTTCGCGGCGGGCATGGTTCTCCTACTCATTGTCGGACCTGACGCCGCCGACGTCCCGTTCCCACTTGGCTTTGGTTTCCTGGGCTTCGTTGCCGGCGTCACATTCTCCGGGATCCTCGCAATTGCCGAGGGCCGTCGCCGGTTCGATCACATGTCGCTTCCGCGGTTTGCAGGTTGGGGCGGCGTTGCGGGCCTTCTCTTTTCCGTGATGTTCGTGTTTACGGTGGCCGCGTTTGCGGAGGGTGCACCGTTCATACAGGATCTGGTGTTTTTGGGCCCGCTGTTTGCGGCGGCCGGTGCGGGCAGCGCTTCCGGCTTGCTGGTCCTGGCCAGAAAGGCCGAGGACCGGGAATCGCTCGACGCCGGTTCGGACGCGATCGATGTCGAGCTTGCCGCACAAGATGCGCGCGAGTTGCCCGGAGGCAGGGGCTGACTCACTCGAGTTGAACCCAGTCGTTTTCCTCGCAGAGCGCTGCTCCTCCAGTGGGGCGGCGAGTAGTCCGACCGATCCAAATAGCGTCTGCTAAAAGCGCTACCTTCAACACTCACAGAAGATCAGTAGCTCTTCCCATCATACTGCACCCTATAGAGGGTTCGCAGACCTCGTGCAAGAAATCGGCCCTCAATGGCGCGTCTCGTACCGAGCACCGTTTACTCGGCGCGGCCCGACGCGTAGAATCCTCGTATCGTTTATCACCGACAGTGGAGGCAGTCATGAGCATCCGCATTCTACGTGCGTTTCCGTCCACTCTGTTGTTGCTGCTCCTGGTCCAGCCGCTCGACTCTCCGTTAGTCGCGCAAAATGGAGAGGGGCGTCTGACGCTCGATCGTTACCTGTCCTGGGAAGACGTATCGAGCCCGCTGCTATCCCCCGACGGCACCCAGATCGTTTATCAGCGCCGCTTCATCGACCCTATGAGCGACAGTTGGGATTCAGACCTGTGGATCATGAGCGCGGACGGCAGCAAGAACCGCTTCCTGGTCGACGGCTCATCGCCAAGTTGGTCGCCCGACGGTACTCGCCTGGCCTACACAGCACCTGGAGAGCCTCAGGGCACCCAGATATTCGTGCGCTGGATGGATGCAGAGGGTGCCACGAGTCAGATCACTCGGCTGGCGGAGGGATCACCGTCCGATATCAGGTGGGCGCCCGATGGTGAATCGATCGCATTTCAGATGTTGGTGCCCGAAGAGCTCGGCGCCAGGTGGCGTATCGACATGCCGTCACGGCCCGACGGTGCCGACTGGACGGCATCCCCCCGTATCATCGAACGGCTCAACTACCGCCGCGATGGATCCGGTTGGACCCCGTTGGGGTACCGCCACGTTTTCGTGGTGCCGGCGACGGGCGGTGCGCCGCGTCAAGTCACCAGCGGAGACTGGCATCATGGCTCCTTCCGCTGGATGCCGGCAGGCCGGTCGATCGTCTTTCAATCTCTGCGGGTGGAGGACGCCGAGCATGTCTGGAGGGAATCGGAGATCTACTCCGTGGACGTGGAGACCGGTGCTGTTGAGCAGCTCACCGACCGTCGCGGTCCTGACGGCAGCCCCGTGCCATCACCCGACGGCAGCCTGATCGCCTACACCGGATACGACTGGAGCACCGACACCTACGTCGAGGCCGGACTCTACGTAATGAACGCCGACGGATCCAACCCGCGCCTGCTGGCCAGCGAGAAGGGCAGATCGCCGGGCGATCTGACGTGGGCACCCGACGGCAGCGGCATCTACTTCACGGCGTCGATGAGGGGCACGTCGCATCTGTGGTTCGCACCGCTAAGAGGCGAGCCCAGGCAAGTGACCGACGGCGACTTTTTGCTGAGCGTGGGCGATATCGGCCGCAATGGAACGGTCGTGGCCACCAAGACCAGCCCGCATGTGCCGCGAAACCTGGTGTCGTTCAGTCTTCGAAGACCTTCGAGTATGCAAACGCTCCACGTGACCAACCATACGCACCTCCAGGAGGTCGAGCTGGGCGAGGTGGAGGAGATCTGGTACACCTCCGTGGACGGCCTGGAAATACAGGGCTGGATCGTCAAGCCTCCCGACTTCGATCCATCGCAGGAGTACCCGCTGATTTTGCGCATTCACGGCGGCCCCCACGCCATGTACGGTTTCAATTTCGACTTCAAGAACCAGAATCACGCCGCGAACGGCTACGTGGTGCTGTACACCAACCCGCGCGGCAGCTCGGGGTACGGCTCCGAGTTCGGCAACGCGATCAAGAACGCGTACCCTGACAAGGACTACGACGACTTGATGGCGGGCGTCGACGAAGTGTTATCGCGCGGCTACATCGACGAGCGCAATTTGTTCGTCTACGGCGGCAGCGGCGGCGGCGTACTGACCGCTTGGATCGTCGGCCATACCGATCGCTTCACCGCCGCGGTCTCCAAGGCGCCGGTGATCAACTGGATCAGCTTCGTCGGCACGACCGACGGCTCCTCCTGGTATTACAACTTCGAGAATATGCCGTGGGAGGACCCGAGCGAGCACCTGCGACGCTCCCCGCTGATGTACGCCGGCAACGTAACGACGCCGACGATGCTCATGACCGGTGAGCGCGATCTGCGCACTCCGATGGAACAGACCGAGCAGTTCTACAGGGCACTCAAGATTCGCAAGGTTCCCACCGCGATGGTGCGGTTGACCGACGGCTGGCACAGCCGTTCGCGGCCGCCCACCAACTTCATCCGCGTTCAACTGTTACTGCGCAACTGGTTCGAGCGGTTCATGGTGGGGGATGGTACGACACTTCAGGAATAGGAGCCTCGAGGAAGGCAGCTTCGGTGCAGTGAGGCATGGCCGCAACCATTCGGTCATGCCTCACATCAGGTACCGACTCCACCTCCATCCTCCCGACGACCGATCATTTGCGCGTTGGCTGGGATGTTCGTCGGCTCCGCGAGGGCGAGCCGAATCGCGCGCCTGGACGGATCAGCACGCTCGCCTAGGCCAAGAAAATGGTCTTAAGTGTATCTATCCTGGCGGCGATGTTAACTGAATTGCTGCACCGGGCGGTACACTGATCGCACGAGCTACAGGCAAAGACGCTCTGACTGGCCGGGATCTCATCCAACGTCATCCGTGCGTGGGTGAAGTTCGAGTATTGAGCCGCATACATATGCGTGCGCATCAGCGTTGGGACATCAACACCATTCGGACATGTCGGCAAACATTCATTGCATTGCTGGCAGAACTGTATCGACCCCTGGAGATCTCGTTCCGCCAAGAAGCTCTGCTCCGCTTCCGTGTATGAGAGATCCGAGACCACCGACCAATCCAGATCCACTTGATCGAACGTTGTCATCCCCGGGATGATCGTGGTCACCTCTACGTGGTTGAGTACCCATTTCATCATGGCGGTTTGGTTGAACGGCGGCACGCTTGCATCAGCATCAGGCCCTCTCCGTGCCCCTCCCAAGGCCTTCATCCCTATGATGCCGACACCTCGGTCTGCGGCGTTTCTCATTGCGGCGAGCAACTCCTGGTTCTGTGCCATTGTCACGTTGAATGCGACCTCGGCAACCGTCCAGAAGTCTCCCTTGGCCATTTCATTTAGTACTTCTACCTGGCCCGAGTGCGTCGAAATTCCGGGATAGCGAATCTTCCCTTGTTCTTGGAGCTCAGCGAAATACTCCTCTGCAATCTCATCGTTTACTGCGTCTGCGCTGTTGCGCCCGTGGTGGTAGAGAATGTCGACGTAGTCCGTTTGCAGGCGTCTCAAACAGCCTTCAAACGTTCGCTGCAGCGCGCTTCTGTACTGGGAGCGCTCTACATTCCGTATGCTCGACCCGACCTTCGTGGCGAGGCAGATCTCCTCCCGGTTACCCCGCTCCGTCATGAACCTGCCGAGCACCTCTTCACTCCTGCCATGCAGGTATGTCTCTGCCGTATCGAAGTGGCGGATTCCCTTGTCATAGGCGTGATGGTAGAGTGCGGGCGAATCGCTGTTCATGGCTCCGATGCTCACGACAGGCAACTCGACTCCGGTGCGCCCCAATCTGCGCACTATGGGTGGTGCCGATCCCTGTTGTTGTTTCGGTCGCGCCGCCGCCACCTCCGGAGTCGTGCCGGCAAGTCCAAGGGATGCAACTCCCATCACGGTGCCGGACAAGAAGGTTCTTCGCGACTGTGGCTGCTTTTCGATCGTCATAACAGGCTCCTTCGAGGGATTGGATAGCTACACTCAAAACATACCCCCCCTGACGAACCGGGCGAAGCCCGCCCGCAGGTACACCCCCTGTAGGCCGTCAGCAGTAGTGGGACAGATTTGGGATCGTGATATGGTTGAACGACGGCGAGGAGTTCCCCCCAGGCACCTGGACATAGTCAAGTCGGGGCGGCATAATCTCCAAGCAATGATTTCGACCATTTTGTAAAGTCAATCACCCCCAAACCCATAGGTGAGCAATGCCTAAGACTCGCGATCTGAATCGCAGGGACTTCTTGAGAAATGCAGGGCTGGCAGCGGTTGTAGCAGGATCGGGAGCTCCCCTCGAGAAAATCAATCTCAGCGATGATTCCATTGGAAAGTCGAGAGTTGAACCGCAGCAGATGACGTACGATTTCGATGAGGTCTACAATCGAATCGGCACCAACACTGTGAAGTGGGATAATGCACTTGAAAGGCACGCTGGCGTGCTGGACGTCGGGATGGGGATCGCGGATATGGATTTCAAGGCTCCTCCCTGCATCAAGGTAGCCCTGGAGGAACGCCTCGAGCACGAGAACTGGGGGTACAAAAACACTCCGGAAGGTTACGTCGATGCGATAATCGCGTGGAATCAGAGACGATACGGCTATGAAATAGATCCTTCGACTCTGGTACTGACCAGTGGCGTGCATCCAGGCGTTATCGCTGCTCTCAAGACCTTCTCTCCTCCGGGCACCAGGACCTTGATCGCAACACCGAGCTACAACGGTTTCTATGGTGACCTGAGGGAAAGCAACACCATAGCCGAAGACAGTACGATGACAAAGGTCAATGGCCGTTACGAAATCGATTTTGACGATTTCGAGAGAAGGGCCCGGCGCTGCAACTGCTATTTGCTGTGCAACCCGCAAAACCCAACCGGGAACGTGTGGACGGAAGAAGAACTACTCCGTATGGGAGAAATCTGTTTGCGGCACAACACCATAGTCCTCGCGGATGAGATTCACTGTGACTTTGTTTTGTCGGGGCACGAGTACACGCCGTTTGCAAGCCTGCCCGACAAAGAAATTGTCGACAACAGCATGACGTTCAAGGCTGTCAGCAAGACGTTCAGTTTGCCGGCGATGAAATGCGCCTGGTTCTTCTCCACGAACGAGGACTATCTCAATCGAGTGAGGGACAACCATCGTGCGGATCTCACGGAGCTCGGGATGATCGCAACCATGGCGGCAATGAACGAGGGTGAGGACTGGTTGGACCAGGTGCTGGTATATCTCGATGAGAGTCAAGAATTCGTTGCGAACTACATCAGAGACAATATCCCGCTAATTAGTCAAACCAAGCCGGAAGGGACTTACCTGACCTGGTTGGACGTCAGCAGGATCATCGACATAATCGGTGCAAAAGAGACGGCGGCCGAAAGACAGCGGACGTCTGTTGATCCCGTTACTCCGGAGATGATCATGCAGGAGTGGTTCGGTCAGCACGCGAGGGTTGATCTGAATCCGGGATCATCTTATGGGACCGGTGGCGATGGGCACATGCGTATGAACATTGCGGTGTCCAGGAGGCTATTGCAGGTAGCAATGGACAACATTGCCGAGGCGGTGGACAGACTGCCCGGGGCGTAGAAGGAAGCACTTCCTGGCAGATCATTGTGCCCGGCCCTTGAGGTGGCGATCGAAAAACTCCACCATTTTCTTGAATGCGAAGCGTGTCTGCACCAGGCTCTCGTTGTCCCACCCGTGCCCGGCGTTGGGCAACACTACCAGGTCGACATCCTTGCCCAGCAAGATCAGACGGTGCAACAGTGTGATGGTGTCCTTGAACAACACCACTCGATCCCGCATTCCGTGGATAAACAAAAGAGGGTCCTGTAGCCCGTGGCCGTGCAGATAGGCCGAGGACTCTGCGTATTCGTCCGGAGAGTCTTCCGGCGCAAGCATCACTGCCATCTGCCCGGTGAGCGCATGCCACACATTCGTAGCGGGCGCGCCGGCGATACCCGCCGCGTAGAGGCCCGGTTTCTTGAAGAGTGACATGGTCGTCATCAACCCACCGTAGCTCGATCCCCACAAACCGACCTTTCCCATGTCGACGTATCCCAGAGTCTCCAGGAAGCGAACGCCGCTCTCGAGGTCTTCGATGTCCATGCCTCCATAGTCCAGACGGATGCCCCTGCGGTGTTCCCTACCCCGGCCCCAACTTCCCCTCATGTCCACGTTGAGGAGGATGTATCCTTCCTGGACTAGAAACTGATCGAGGCCCCACGTGGGATGAGCGGTCCTCCCGCCCCATTGGTTTCGGACGCAGTCTGTATAGACCGAACCGAGGATCGCAGGATATCGGCGAGTCGGATCGAAGTCGGGGGGCAGGGTGAGCCGTCCATGCAGTTGGGTGCCGTCGACGTGGCTGGGGAAACTTACGTATTCGGGTGTGGCCCACGTGTAGTCGGAGAATTCGGCCACCGGTGAATGGGTGACGATCCACTCGCCGCCATCCCCACCCAACCTCGTGATCAACAACTCGGGCGGCGTATCGTCCGCGGAAAAGGATACAGCCGCATATCGGCCATCCGGAGAGACTACGGGATCGTGCGTGCCCGGCCGTTGGCTCAGCCGTTCTGGATCGCCCCCGTTTCCCCGCACGAAAAACAGTTGCCTCTCCTCAGGATTGGGGGCATTCCCGACCACGATGAGGCCGCCTTCCACGGGAAACAAACTCGATACCGCCCACGATCCTTCGGTAAGCTGCTCAGGTGTGCCGGCGGGGTCCGACGGGTCCACTGCCCAGACGTGGTAGTCCTCTTCCCTGTCCGAGAGGTAGTAGATGCGGCTAGCGTCCCGCGACCAGGCAATACGCCAGAAGTAGTACGTCTCGTTGAGGGGGTCGTGCTCCCGAACCACGAGGCGGGCATTCATACCGTCGTCGATATCGACCACGAAGATGCGGCGGTCCTTGGCGAACAGGTCGCTGGTATCGAAGGCGAGCCTCCGGCCATCCGGCGCCCAAGAGTAGCTGAGTATCATGTCCGGACGCCCACCCAGCGTCGCACCGGGATCGATTTCTATCCAAGCGATATCGACAGGGCGCGACTCGGTGCTCACGCGGACGATCCCGACGCGGTGTGTTGCCGGCTCCTCTCCCGGATAGGCGCGCCGCACCCGCGCCATACGGGGTTCTTCGGTGAGATAGTCCGGAATCCCTCGCACAGGCACACCGCTTTGATCCATCTCCAAAACCGCGATGTGCGTACCGGTGGGTGACCATTGATAGCCGACCAGACGGACATCATCCGTCGCGTGGCTCGTCAGCCGTACGGGTGGGTCGTCGCGAGTAGCGTCGGCCGGCAGCGTCCAGATATCGCCGCCACTCAAGAACGCCAGAGTACGCCCGTCGGGTGAATACTGCGGCTGGCTCTCGAACACCGGCGTGTCCGTTAGCTGCTCCGGTTCCCCACCCGGTCGTACGATCCAGAAATCACCGCGAAAGCTGAATAGCAGGCGGTCGCCGTCCGGGTGCCAGATGACGGATGACACACCGCCGTCGCGCTCTGCGCGCGTTTCCGCCTCCGCGACCGAGAATGGGTCATCAGCATCAGTGGGAACAGCGGACATAGACGGCAAATTCGTGACCCGCCTAGGGCCGGCATCGGGGTTTCCGGCAGCGACGATCCATATGTCCCTGAAATTCCGGCCTACATCGTTCCAGAGGAATGCGAGCTTGCTGCCATCGCGGGACCAGGAGAAGCCGCGTGGCGCCGTACCGATGAGACTCGGCAGCGAATACAGACGGTCCATGGTGAGCCTGCCACGCTCCGCATTTTCAATGGACTGCGCAACTCCAGCAGTGGGGCCGGCAAGAGCGATAAGACCGGCAGCGGCGGCTCGAACCACCCAACCCGTGGCGAAACGTCCGAGTGTAAAAGCTACGGACATGAGGCGATCTCCCGACATCTGAATAGACTGAACAAGTTCTTTCCTCCCGCTGGTGCAGTATGCCGCACCGGAGCGGACCTGTCGAGATACCCACTGGATCTCGTTCGTTCGACTGGCCATAACCCTCCTCGGGTGAGCCCCTTTACACGCCGGGGACACTGATTCCAAGTAACGTATAGCAGCACGCTGCCACGCTCGTAGCGCTCGGCCAGCAAGGTGAACAGCACCTACATCACCGCTCGTTGGGTAGCTCCAGAGTAGGGTCCCATCCGGGCTGAATGCGTAGAGATTGTGCTCACGCGATCCCACATAGACGGTACCATCTCCGCCGATTGCAGGTTGCCCCGGGTTCAAGCCTATCGGCGCAGCCCACCTCAGGTCTCCATCCGGGTCAAGCGCGTTGATCACGCACGAGCCAGAGAGGCATGATCCCACGTAGATGGTTCCGTCCCCACCCACCGACGAAGACCTGAAGCTTCCCCCCACCGACAGATACAGCCACTTCAGCGTCAAATCCGGATTGAACGCATAGAGTCTGTGGTCTTCCGCCCCTATGTAGACGGTACCGTCCTCACCGATCGCGGGACCGCGATACAGAGTGCTGCCTACGATGTAACTCCAATTCAAAACCCCAGTGGCGCTACACACTACATCGAAAGCCACAACGGTAGTCTCACCCTCCGAAACTGCCACGTCTCTGGGATTCGCCCCGTTTACCGCACAGTTGGCAGCAACCCCCTGCAGTTCCACGGTGTGCGTCCCACTGGTGACATCGGCCAACCAAATGGTCTCGTTCGGCTGTATAGGTGCCGTCCGGAAATCCCCGTCCAGCGACACGGTATATCCATCAACATCCGGACTAACACCACCGGTTGCTGTCGTGACTTCCAGTACGCCCACCGGCACCTGCTGAGCTGTCGCGACAGCGGTAATCTGTGCGACATCGGTCCAGTCACAGTTCGTCGCAACCACGACCACGCGCCAGCCGCCGGGAAGCGCGTGACGGACCATGGGACAATAAACGGCGCGCTGCGTGGTCGTTCGCGTGCGGCACGCTTCAACAAGATCAGGTCCAAGGCTGCTTTCCCCTCGGGCGCATGGATGATCGGGCCATTCTGGCCTGAAAGATGGCCGGATTCGCCGTCACTGCCGAATCACCTTGTAGAAGGTCGCCGGTCCGGCCTCCATTTTCTGCAGCAGACCCAAGTCTACCTGCTTCTTGCTTCATAGACTTCAACCCAAGACCACGTTCCTCCGCCATCTCCATTTGCGCGAAGACATAGTGCAACACTGGGCCGCGGCTGAGCTCGAAATTATCTGCACCCGAATCGCGCGTTATTGGTGACGGTCTTGACATCCAAACCCAGTAGCTTGGCGCCGTATGTCTCCACAGAGAGCATTGACGAGTCACGGCGTCAGTGTCAGATTGCTTTCACCTGCGCGCTCACGGGTGAGCAGGTTTTACCTCCCCCGGTGTCTGGCATCGCCACACGCCGGGGTTTTTCGTAGGCGCACATTCTTCCTTGCTGACGGGCGATGACGGATCGCGCCATCCTGTTCATCGACGGGAATAACTGGTATCACGGTCTCCGCGACCGTCTTCAGATACCCAATCCTCAGCAGCTCAACTACGCGTTCATTTCACGGAAACTCGTGGGACACAGGGAGTGGGTCGGCACCCGGTACTACATTGGTCGCGTATCGCAACAGAGACACAACGCCCTTTACTCGAGCCAGCGACGGTTTCTTGCTCGACTCGTCGCGACTGATCGACGAATCACATGCCATCTCGGCCGTCTGGAGTATCGCAGGGTCACCAACAAAGCTGCGGATGAGCTCCGCAGGTACCTCGGAGAACTCACAGTCCGGCTTCCGGCGCCGGTATTTAGAGATTTGATGCAGATCGCTCTAAGGCACGTTACATCTCGGATCATGGTGGAAAAGGCGGTGGATGTTCAACTCGCCGTGGATATGCTCGTGATGGCAATGCGAGATGAATACGACGCAGCGTACCTCTTGTCCGCAGATGGTGATTTCACACCTGCGGTAACAGCAGCAAGGGAAATCGCAAAGAAGGTGTACGTAGCTGCGCCCATGTTTGCCGCACAACTAGCATGCGTATCCAACAAGTTCATCCGGTTGGATCGCGACTGGTTCGCTGACTGCTTCCTTTCATAGCCGATCTCAGCATCTACCGCTGGTCACAAATCACTTGTCGTAAAACGCATATAAGGGGTAATATACATACTACATGAGCGCAAAACGACAAGATCGTTTCGAGACCGATACGTATCTCGCCCGCAACCCTGTATTCACGCTGAGCCAAGTGAGCGAGGCCATGGGGCGCGATCGAGCGCGGGCTCAGTCGTGGGCCAAATACCATTTGAGCACCGGCCGCCTTCGCGCGGTGGAACGTGGAACGTATGCGGCCGTGCCTCCGGGCATCGACCCAAAGGCCTTCCTGCCCGATCGGTTCCTCGTCGGTTTGGCGCTCAGACCTCAGGGGATATTAGCGTACCACAGCGCGCTCGAGCTGCTTGGGGCTGCGCATACGACATGGCATGTGGCGGTAGTTTTGTCCGAGCGTCGTCGCCGGACTGTCGTGCTGGGCTCAGACCGCATCGAGTTCCACGAGCACCCGTCTAGGCTGCAAGTTGGTGGCAAACAACTGCTGGGTGTTGTGAGTTTGCCGTACCGGATGGTCACGGTAAACGTTGCCGGCCCCGAGCGGGCTCTCGTGGAGGGTTTTCGGCAGCCCCGGTTGGTCGGCGGGCTGGAGGAGTTGGTCGAGTCGGCAGGCGGGTTCCCGTCTCTCGACTTCGAGATGCTACGGATGATCCTTAGCGTGTTCGATCAGAAGGCGCTTTACTCGGCAGTGGGCTGGTTTCTCGAACAGTATCGGCGAGTCTTATACGTGCCCGACGAGCTGCTGCTCGAGCTGGAACGGAAGCGTCCTGCGTCACCCTACTACCTACCGAGACGACTGCGTGGGCAGGGCGGACTGTTTGCCCCACGATGGAACCTGGTGTTGCCCGAAACCGTGGTTCGATTGGCAGAGCCCGATGAAGCTTGACGCTGACTACCTGACGACAGTTGCGGAGGCGACCGAATTTCAGCCGACGAGTCTCGAAAAGGTCGTGAGGCTCGGCAGATTGGCTGGTCAGCTGCGCGGGCACGAATTGCTCAATCAGGTCCTGGTCCTCAAGGGCGGCACCGCTCTCAACCTCTGTTTTGGCCAACCCAGGCGGCTGTCCGTCGATTGGGACTTCAATTACGTCGGTCGCTCGGACCGTGAGGGTATGCTCGAGCAACGCCCCGAAGTCGAGCGTGCGGTTCGTCGCCTTGTCTCTGGTGCCGGTTATCGGGTTCAACAGTCCGCCGACGAGCACGCGGGGCGGAAGTACTATTTGCAGTACAACAACGCGTATGGTATGGCGGACCGAATCGAGCTGGATCTCAACTATTTGAATAGAGTCCCGCTCGGCGCCGATGCGGAGATGACCATGTGGCAGCCGGGCGAACTGACGCCTCCTGCCGTACGCGTCAGCGCGGTCGAAGAGCTGTGGGCCGGGAAGCTGTGTGCCCTTCTGGCTCGTTCCGCGCCGAGGGACCTGTGGGATGTGGCACGCCTGCTTGAACAGGTCGCGGCAGTACGGGTATCCCATCTTTTCCGTCGCGTCTTCATTGCCCTTGCGGGCACGCTGGATCACCCGGTCCACGCCTATGGTCCCGAACGCCTGAAGCGCGTGACGGAAGCCACGGTGAAAGAGCAACTCCACCCCGTGTTGCGCTCGTCCGATCGGCCCACGGCAGAAGAACTTTGTTCAGCGGCATGGCGCGTCGTGAGCCCACTGTTGGAACTCGACAGCGATGAAAAAGAAATTCTGTTGATCGAACGCTTTGCGTTATTGGCAGGAATCGGCGGCCTCTCTTAGAAAAGAGCCGCGGCTATAGTCTGACCCTCCACTCCCCAAAACAGATTTCTCCCCTGGATGACTCGCGTTGGTCGTCCGCCTAGC
>CAZOJI010000007.1:0-104404 GCA_964580055.1 uncultured Gemmatimonadaceae bacterium
TCCGGGACACCCGGGATCTCTTCATCCTCGCCCACATCCCAGGGAACCTCGAGCGACTCCCCATCTTCGATCGAAGGAACCTCGAGCGCCGAAAGATCGTCACCGCCCTCGACTCCAGTCGGGACCGGTTCCTCTAGCTCTTCCTCATCCAGGCCGATGATTTCCACCTCTTCATCTTCGCCGGCCTCGGGCACTTCCAGGTAGGGCAACTCATCTACCTGCTCGATCTCCGGCACTTCGAGCGAATCGTCGAGCGCCGTACTCTCGATTTCCAATGATTCGACAGGCACATCTGCGGCAGCTTCATAGGATTCGCCAACGTCCAGACCCTCGACCTGTGAGACCTCTTCTCCCGCCTCCTCAGCCTCTTCAGCATACTCGGCGGCAGAACCTCGACGAATATCCTCGTCCAGATCGAGGAACACTATGTCAGAACTCTTCTCCTTCTTTCCCTTTGCGGGCGCCACCGGGGTGGCCGCATCCAGATCGTATTCGGGATCGATACTGCGCATCCGCTCCAACGTGGCTCTAGTCCTGTTGGAATCGCCGGAGGTCTGCAACTCCTGGTGCAGTTTGGCGAGTTGCTCGTGAGCTTCATCGGTTCGCGCCGCCTTCTTCAACTGATCGGCTAGCAGAAGACGGATCTCCTCCTTATCCGGGGACAGGTCCGCGAACTCCTTGAGCGCGTGGAAGGCTTCCTCCAGCTTTCCGGCCTTCTGCATTCGTTCGGCGTACTCCAGCAGGTTCTGCTTCGCCTCGGATGCGAAACCGCGCTGCATCATCAGATTTGCCAGCTTCAAATAGATGTGCGTGCGGCCGGGTGCGTTGCGCAGGACCTTGTTACACAGCGCAATGGCGTTGTTGGGAAATCCCTGGTCGGCATAGTGGTTGATCGCCTTCTCATACTCGTCAACCGCCGCCGTCACATTCCCGAGTTTTACGTAGAGATCGCCCAGCTTGTTGTAGAGCGCCAACTCTTCCGAGAATTCCGGTCTTCCCTCCAGCTCTTCAAGGACGCGTTCGTACTGCCGAATGGCCTTGTCCAGCTGCCCCTTCGTCTCGAGCTTGCGAGCTTTCTCTTTCGCCTTTTCGATGTTCAGGATGTACCTCGTGCGACTTTGCGTTACATCTGACTCCAGCCTAGAGAATCTACGGGTCGCTGTCTGGAGTGACAAGGCACACCGCTGATCCATACCTCCGAGATGAAACTGGTGCCGTACCAGTAGGGCAGTTCCCGCCAATCCTCGACGGCCGCCAGAACCAGATCCGCTCGAAAGCCGGGAGCAATCTGCCCCCGCGATGCCGTTTCTCCCACAGCGGCCGCCGCGTTGACGGTGATAGCCGTGACGGCTTCGGCCGGTAACATCCCCATCTGCGAGACGGCGAGTGTGGTCATGAACGGCAAGCTAACGCCAGGTGAACTGCCGGGGTTGAAGTCGGTAGCGAGTGCCACAGCCGCATCCGCGTCAATCAGTCGCCGCGCGGGAGCTTGCCCCCTACCGCCCAGATACATCATGGTACCTGGGAGCAGAACAGCTACCGTGTCGGAGTGTGCCAGCGAGGCGATTCCTTGTTCCGAAATTGCCGCAAGGTGATCGGCGCTGACCGCACCCAATTCGGCGGCCAGTTCCGCGCCGCCAGAGCCTTCCAGCTCATCCGCGTGCAGCTTCGGTGCGAACCCGAGCGACACCGCGGCTTCCAAGACCCGGCGCGACTGCGTGGGGTTGAACACACCGGGCTCGCAAAACACGTCGCAGAACGTGGCCAGCCCCCGCTCCGCGACTGCCGGGAGCATCTCGCCTATGACCAGGTCCAGATACCGGCCCGGATCGCCTCTGTATTCGGGGGGCACCTCGTGCGCCCCCAGGAAGGTTGGAACGACGGCCGGCAGGTGCGGCCCCGAAACTGCCGCAATGGCATCCAGTTGCCGGAGCTCTGCTCCCGTCTCCAAGCCGTATCCCGATTTCACCTCGACCGTCGTAGTTCCGTTCGAGACGAGCCAACCCAGCCTCTGTCGTAGCAATTCCGTCAAGTTCTCGACTGTCCGGGCCCGCACATCGCGCACTGACGAGAGTATCCCCCCCCCTGCCGCAGCGATCTCCATGTAAGAGATCCCACGGGCGCGTCTTTCGTGGTCATCGAGCCTCGCGGCGCCGAACACGGCGTGCGTGTGGCAATCGACGAAACCCGGAAACAACACGCCACGCAGCTCTACCACCTCCGCTTCCGGGTGTTCCGCGGTCAGTGAAGCTACCGGACCAACTGCTGTAATACTCCCCTCGTCTCCCAAAACCACTGCGGCATCTTCGATCACACCCACGTCCGACATCTCCTTGCCGCGACGGAGCCGAGCCGGCCCCTGGCAAGTGACAACCTGCGATGCGCCCACCAGGATCTGACTCATTCCTGATCGTCTCGCATTGGGATTTTGATACCGTGCCGCTTCGCAGCGTCGACCGCCTCGGGGTACCCCGCATCAGCGTGACGTGCGATGCCGATACCGGGATCGTTTGTCAACACACGCTGCAACCGCGCCGCCGCCTCCTCGGTTCCATCGGCCACTATCACCTGGCCGGCGTGCAGACTGTTGCCGATGCCCACGCCGCCACCGTGGTGGAAGGACACCCACGAGGCTCCCGACGCCGTGTTCAACAACGCATTCAAGATCGGCCAGTCAGCAATCGCATCGGACCCGTCTCGCATCCCCTCGGTCTCGCGGAACGGAGATGCAACCGACCCGGTGTCGAGATGGTCACGCCCAATGACTATCGGTGCGGTTATTTCTCCTGTGCCGACCAGCCGGTTGAGTTCGAGCCCGAACCTGGCACGCTCTCCCTGCCCCAACCAGCATATGCGTGCCGGCAACCCCTGGAAAGCGACCTTCTCACGGGCCATCTTGATCCAACGAGCCAGGTGTTCGTTCTCCGGGAACAGTTCCAGAACCAGGTCGTCGGTACGGTACAGGTCACTGGGATCGCCCGAGAGCGCAGCCCATCTGAAAGGTCCGCGTCCCTCGCAGAACAATGGACGAATGTACTCCGGTACAAAGCCCGGGATCTCGAACGCATCCTCTACGCCGTTATCAAAGGCCTCTGTGCGAATGTTGTTGCCGTAGTCGAAGGTGATGGCCCCTGAGCTGGACAGCGCAAGCATTGCCCTCACATGCTCGGCGATCGAATCCTTCGCCCGTCTCACGTACTCGGCGGGATCGGTGCGCCTCAGTTCCGCCGCCTCCTCCAGCGAAACGCCTGACGGAACGTATCCGTTGAGAGTGTCGTGCGCCGATGTCTGGTCGGTGAGAACGTCCGGCACCCATCCGCGTTTCACCATCTCGGGAAGCACGCCGGCGCAGTTGCCGACGAGCCCCACCGATAGTGCGTCACCCCTGTCGCGCGCTGCGGCGGCCAGGCTCCATGCCTCATCGAGCGACTCGGTCATCAGGTCCAGGTACTTGGTATCGACTCGCCGCCGGATGCGTTCCGGGTCGACCTCCACCGCCAGACATACGCCCTCGTTCATGGTTGCGGCAAGCGGCTGCGCTCCTCCCATACCACCGAGCCCACCGGTCACGACCAGCTTGCCCGCGAGAGAACTGTGGTATTCCCGCTCAGCCACTACTCCGAAGGTCTCGTATGTTCCTTGAAGGATTCCCTGCGTGCCGATGTAGATCCAACTTCCAGCCGTCATCTGCCCGAACATTATCAGGCCGAGACGTTCGAGTTCTCTGAAAGCCTCCCAGTTGGCCCAGCGGCCGACGAGGTTGGCATTGGCCAGGAGTACACGGGGCGCGTTCTCATGGGTTTCGAAGACACCTACCGGTTTCCCGGACTGGATCAGCAGTGTCTCAGTATTCCCGAGCTTCCGCAATGCGGCGCAAATCGCATCGAAAGCCTCCCAGTTGCGCGCGGCTTGGCCGGTACCTCCATAGACGATCAGGTCCTGCGGCCGTTCAGCTACTTCGGGATCGAGATTGTTCATGAGCATTCGAAGTGCCGCCTCTTGAATCCAGCCGCGGCATGATATCTCGGTACCCCGCGGCGCGCGTATGGTCCGTTCCGGCATGGTTGAAGCTCCCTGGGGTTGCGGTGTAGGAGAAATATAGGGCGGTAAGGCAGTAAGGCGGTAAGGCGGTAAGGCGGTAGGGCGGTAGGGCGGTAGGGCGGTAGGGCGGTAGGGCGGTAGGGCGGTAGATAACCGAGCGTAGTCAATGAGCGATGGTTTCGCAACTTCATTTTTGTGCATGTTTTTGATTATTGTTGCGCCTTTTTGGTTACCGCTCTTACGGGTATTCTCGGCACATTGCTCCCATGATACCCTACGAGAAGTTCGAAGCTTGGCAACTCTGCCACAAACTCGTTCTTGCAGTGTACCGCGCCAGCAGACGGTTCCCGGAATCCGAACGGTATGGACTCACAACCCAGGCGCGGCGCGCGGCGTTCTCCGCGGCGGCCAACATAGCGGAGGGATCGGCCAAACGCGGAGTGCGTGAGTTCAGGAGTTACTTGGACATTTCAATCGGGTCGCTGTCCGAACTCGGGTATACCCTGAGAGTTACCTTGGACCTGGGACTGCTGATCTCCGAAGAATACGATGACATAGATGGACTCAGAAACCAGGCCCGGAAAAGCAACCTGGGGCTTGTACCAATCAATGGCACCTCAAAAAAGGCAGAAAGGCGGAGGCTGACGCACAACCTACCGCCTTGCCGCCCTACCGCCTTACCGCCCTACCGCCCTACCGCCCTCGCATCACGGTGATCCCCACCGCGTCCGAGACCTTTGCTCCACCGTGCACCGAAAGCTCGGGATTCCCGGGATCCGTCTGGTAGCTCCAGTCGAAGATCAGGTATTCGGCGCCTACGTGAGTAGCTCTGACAGCGCCGTATCGGACATACCCATCCCCGCCGTCCATCTCGAACACGTACCCGAATCCCGGTACGGCCTGAATACCGTCAGCGCTGAAACCATCCAGCGGAGCGATATCGATTGAGGTCAGATCCTCAATCGGCTGGTCGCTGTAGAGAGCAACCGTGGTGCCGGCTCGCTCCGGCATGAAGAACAGGTCTCCTCCCGCGTCGCGGTGCACCCAGAAATCGATATCCGTGCGAGTGCCGTCACCAACCGCACCGAGTTCCAAAGCCCCCACCTGGCCGTCGCCATCGATGTCCTGAAAGAAACGGAACCCGCTGAAGGTCGGGTCGGACTGGAACGCATAGATCAACACGTTTCGGGCGTCCGGCCTGGGAGTGTCTGCCCTCAGGGGAGACCAGTCGCTTTCTGCGCCGTCCACGCTAACGGACACGACGCCGAAACAGCGTGGGGAACCGTTGGTCAACGCCCCAACCAGGAATTCCGTGCTGAAGACGGTAGCTCCCTCGAGGTCCCATGTCTGATCGCACAGATCGTCATCTATGGAGTAGCCCGTGCTATAAACTCGGTATTCCAAAAAGGCGCCCTCAGGAGCATTGGCATATGCGTTGTCGGACCAAGAGAGATGGACCGCGCCGTCGAGGCTGATGCTCGTCAAGGAATTGGGCTCGTCCAAGATGACCGGCTCAACGTCAACCGCATCGTTGTTGCACGCCACGAACATCAAGGCGAGCAACGGCACTATCAGAAGTTTTCTCATTTGTCCCCTCCGGTGAAGCGTTACCCTGAATCGAACCAAGCAGAGAGCGTGCCAACCAGAGGTAACGTCCTAAGCGCTTGTGGGGAAAGTACTTAGATAAAAGAGGCGGATTCACTGATTGTCCCATCTGGAGGACACCGCCCTACCGCCCTACCGCCCCCCCTGCCTCACTGTTCTCTGATCGTACTGGAACTTGATCTCCGGCTGGTCGGTCAGATTGATAAAGAAGTTGAAGGCGAAATTACCGTTGGGAGCCTTCACGAACGAGAAGGTGGCATGCCAACGGTGCAGATCCCTGTCTAGACGCAGGATGTGCTGCCCAAACTCCTTGGAGGTGATGTTGTATTGCGTGTTCCACGAGGCCGACCAATTCTCGGTGGGAGAAAACCCGACCTGGATCCCGAGAGTCCGATTCGCCGGCTCCTCGAGAACCTGCCCGCCCACTTCGCGAGGCTCGCTGCGTTGGTCGTCGTAAGTGAACGATGCTCGGAAACCGCTACCCATGAGTGGGCCGGCTCCGAGCCGGTTCATCGATTGGTTCATGCCTTGCGGTGGCCCCATACCGGTGCCTTGCGGTTGGAGCAGATCTCCCTGGGTGGGACTGACCTCGCTCTCCGGCTCCGGTTGAGTAGCGCCGCCGGAGAAAAGGGCCAACACGTTCATCATCGTCGCCCCTGTCAAGCTGAATCGGGCGGACACGGACGTTAGCGACGGCGAGAACCGCGTGCTGTCGAATCCTACAGGGCCATCCCAGAGGTTGTGTGCAATCGAGAACGTGAAGCCCTTGAGGAGATCGCTCGTAATCGAGTTCTGCATCGACTGGGTCACCCAGCCTGTGCGTCCTTCTTCCTTCGCCTGTTCGAAGTCGAATCCGAGCGACGATGTCTGTATGCTGAGCAGCTTCTTCTTCGGTAGGTTCCGCGGATCCGAAGTCGTGTCGCCTGGAGCCGGACTCATCTTTCCTTCGAACACCTGTGATAGCGAGAGCGTCAGGCTCTGAGTCGTCGGGCTCTCCAACCGTGGCGTCCCGCCCGGGCCCACCAAGGCCCTCGCATATTCCTCAGGCACTCGAGCCGAAGGCTGGTAGTTCCAGTTGATTCTCGTAGATATCGAATGGCGAATTCTGGATATGGGCCCCACACCGGGAAAGAATCCGAAGAAGGTTGGGGACAGACCAGCGCCGAATGACAACCTCTTGTTCTGGCTAACGAACGCGCCGTTGGTATTTCGATTGCGGATCATGAACGCGCCACCGGCGGCGTTTCGGATCGACAGAGAGGGCTGCAGTTTCCATGTGGAAGGGAACACCGACGGTAGGTTGATCCCGGTGTTCCAGTCAATTGAAGTGCCGTAGTCCTCGAAGTAGTAGCGAGTCGCCTGAACCGTTGAATCGTTGGGATCGATCAAGGTGACCTGTTTGGGGGGAAGCTGAGTCTTGGTGAAATCTTGTATGCTGAAGCTGTTCTGCCAGTTCCACCGTCCTATGCGAAGCGGTGTACCGATGTTGATGGAGAGATCCCGCTGACCCGGAAACAAGGAATCGGGTTCCCCACTACCTCCCACGGCGGGCGGAAGCTCGTAACCGGGCTGTTCGTTCAACCGCTGGGTTCGTCTGAGGGTGAATGACGGTGACCAAGTCAAGAGATCTCCGACGTTCACGGGAGCCGGAGACAAGCTGACGTTGGGGAGTGTCTGGTTGATAGTGTTGTTGCTCAGGTCCTGCGTCCGGTTGGCACCAATCGTCAGCGTTCCCCATTCATACTGCTTGTTGAAATTGATCCTGCTGCCAAGTGTGGCCGTCTGAAGCAATGGATCTACGGCGTTTTGCTCGATGACTCGTGCGCTCGTGGCGTAATCCACAGATGCCGTCAAGCGGGTGCGTTGATCGAAACTCTGCTGATGGTTCCACTGAAGGCGCATCGACTTGCCGCCCGGTTTGCCGTCAGTCCCCGCTTCGAAGATCCGGGCTATACCCAAGCTGCCATTCAGAAAACGGTTGAGCCATCTGTACCTCAGCTCACCGTTGAGAGCTGTATGCGTCCCGGCGAACCAATCCACGGAGGCCTGCAAATCCAGGTAGTCGTTTATCGCGAAATAGTATCCGATGTTGGTCACCTGACGGCGGTACCCGCTATTGGGCCGAACGATGTCGTTGATGCCGAATCTAGGGACGAGTATGCCGCTGCGACGGCCCTGCCTCATGTCCTGGAAGAGAAACGGCAACCACATCACAGGAACGTCTCGGATGTACAGCACTGCTGGCCGGGCTACCAACAGGTTGTTGGAGACCCATTTGATGTTGTTCGCGGCAAAATGGTAATGGGGCAACGGGTGATCGCATGTCGTAATGACATTCTCGGCGCCGTAAACTCTAGTGGATGCAGAATCCACGGCCAATTCGCCTTGGAGATACCAATCGACGCCGAACTGCTGCAGCTTCGTCACCGCCTCGGCGATTATCCCGCGGTAATCACAGGTGTTGTACGTCATCCCCTCGCCGACGAGAACGGTTTCGTTGTCAAAAAGCGCCGGTTCGCCTCTGGCGAGGAGCATACACTCTTCCTGTAGGAAGTCCACTGAATCAGCTTCGAGTATGCTTCCCTCTCGCTCCACCATGGAGTTTCCGCTCAGCCTGATTTCGCTTGTTGGCGCGAGCATCGCGATACTATCAGCCGCGTATCTCGTGACTCTGTAGTCTTCGCGATCGAGTAGGGCCTGCATCACCGAGTCCGGCGAGGGAAGTGAACGAGACGGTGCTGACGGCAATCCCAGTTGACCGGCCAGTGTCGTGTCGATTGGGGTCGGCACACTGTCTTGCGGCTGCTGAACGGAATCGCCAGGCATGCGGCGCGGCAGGGGATCTTGTGCCTCAGCACCAATCCCGCCAAGAGAGAGCATCGCCGCGAAGATACCGGCGCGGACTAGGTGGGTACGGTCCTTCTCTTCCACACTAGACGTCCGACCACGATCCCAACTTCGTATAGTAGGATCACGGGTAGCATGAGCATCATCATCGACATCACGTCGGGCGGCGTCAGCATGGCTGCCAGTACCGATGCCACCACCAGTGCATACGGGCGCTGCTTGGCAAATGTCGCCGGCCCCACGAATCCAAGCGCCGAGAGAAAGATCATCACAATCGGGACTTCGAACATCAAACCGAATGCGATTATCAGCTGGCTCGCGAAGGCGAAATAGTCCCGTGCCGTGATTATGTATTCGAGAAAATCCGCCTGGAACCTCGTGAGCAATACCCTCAAGGCAACGGGCAACACCCACAGATACGCCATGGTCACGCCCGCCAGGAAGAGGCCGAGTGCGCCAATCATGAACGGGGTGATGTAACGCTTTTCGTGTTCATAAAGAGCAGGTGACAAGAACCCCCACACTTGCCCGATTACCACGGGAGCACCGAGTACCAGACCGCACATGAGCGCAAGCTTCAGGGTCACGAAGAACGCGTCGGTAGGCTTAGTGACATGCAGCTTCCCGTCTGGAAGGTATGGAGCGATCGGATCCTTCAGGAGTTCCATGACATTGAAGTTCTGCACTAAAACGAAACCGATCACGGTTCCCACCAACACTGCGGCGAGGCTCCACAAGATGCGTCGCCGCAGTTCCTCCAGGTGGTCCAGAAAGGGCATCTCGCCCTTGAAATGTTTCTTGGTCATTGTGTCGGCGCGGACCGCGCGGTTTGACTAAGAGCCCGGGTTAAGCTTCGCGCGGGCCAATACCGCAGCATCCGACTGCGGATACCCGCTGATAACACGAGTGTAATACACCCGTGCCGCGTCCGTGTCCCCTCTCTGCTCCGCAAGCAAGCCAAGGCGGTACAGTGCGGTGGGCGCTCTGGGCGAGTTGGGGTACTTCTGCACGACCAGTTCGTAAGCCGCCAATGCCGAATCGGGATTGGAGGCTTCCCACGATTCCGCAAGATGGAACTGGGCGTCCTGCGCGAGTTCGTGGTCGGGATACTGCTGAAGCAACTGTTGGAATGCCGTCCTCGCCGTAACGGGACTGCCGCGATTGAGCAAGCTCACGGCTGTTTGGTAGACCTCCTCCACGCTGCTCTGCGTGGCGGTCTGAGCACCTGCTGCCACGGAGGTGTCTGCCTCCTCCGCAGGCTGCACATACATCGGTGCCTGGTCGCGCTCCTCGAGCCTCCCCTGCAACTCCGAGAGTCGCTGTTGGCTCTGCCCCGTGAGTTCCTGAATCTGCATGAGTTGGCGCTGGACCTCCGTCATATCAGAGCGAATCGTGCCCCTGAACACCCCGAGCTGGCGGTCCTGCGCCTCGAGTGAGTCGAGCACTTGTCGTTGCAGTGACACAATCTGGGTCAACATCTCGCCCAAGAACTCGGCCCGCGACGAATCGGCGCGGGCCATCTCTGCTCGAAGCTCCGACACCTGTTGCTCGACACGGCGAACGTCGCCCTTGAGCGCGCATCCGCTCAGGGCGACACTCGCTACAACTACGGTACTAAAGCGCCTCAATTACCAGGACGAACCAGGGCGTCGCCGCCACCTGCTATCCTGAACTCGGCTCTACGGTTCCTTGCCCAAGCTTCCTCGTTGTGGCCTCTGTCCAAGGGTTGCTCCTCACCTCTCGACCTCACGGAAATGCGTGACTCCGCAATACCACGGTTGGTGAGGAAGTTCTTTGCTGATACCGCGCGGCGGTTGCCGAGAGCCATGTTGTACTCGTCGGTGCCGCGTTCATCGCAATGGCCGACGATCTCCAACCGCAAATCCGGATTGGCTTGGAGAATTTCGAGCTTCTGTTCGAGCACTTCCGTGTCGTCGCCCTCGCGGATGTTCGAACGGTCAAAGTCGAAGTGAATCCTCTGAGAGATCATGTCGCGAACGGCATTGGTCTCCGCTCTTATCGCCGCAAGCGAGTCGGCCCGGCGCTGCCGTTCCGCGCGCTCTCGTTCCGCGCGCACTCTCGCAATGCTGTCTGCACGTGCACGCTCTGCAGCGATCGAATCGCGCCTAGCGGCGGCAAGCGAGTCCGGATCGGGGCCCGGTGGTGGAGGAGGAGGGCCACCTCCACATGCCGAGACGATGAGGATTACGGACACTCCTACGAAGAGGGGTAGGGTGAGGCGCATTGTTTCTCCAATCTCATGGTTCGTCGGTCAGAATTACTGGGCCAGACCAGTCAGGCATTCTAGCTGCACCAACCCTCGAAAGTTGGCGCACACGCCCAGTCTCGATGTCAACTACCCAAATCTGCTCGGAGCCCGTACGGCTGGACTTGAATGCGATGTGCCTGCTGTCCGGAGCCCACGTCGGATCCTCGTTTCTTCCTGCGCTGGTCAGCTGTCGCACAGCCCGCGTTCTAATATCCATCAAAAACAGCTGATGTCTACCCGCCACATTGCGATGGAACGCCAAGCTCAATCCGTCAGGGGACCACGATGGGCTGTGAGAAGCGCCTGTCACTCCGTAGTCGAAGGGCGCAAACAACTCCTGGTTTGTGCCGTCCGACGCCATGACGTAGATCTGACTGACTCCCGAGCGGGTGGACTCGAACGCAATGCGCCTGCCATCCGGGCTAAACTCAGGTGATACGTTATCCGATAAGCGACCCACCGTCAAGCGCTGTAAACAACAGTCGCGCGCGAGGTTATATGCGAAGAGATCAGACCCTTCCTCCCAGCTTCGCGTAAACGCCAAGATGCGTCCGCCGGGCGAAAAAACGGAGCTGTAGTTGAGGTACTCGTCAGTGGTTGGGACCAGGGAACGTTCCTGAGTCTCGGTGTCGAACAGATGAATCGAGCCCCATCCGTCTTCTGCAATAACCGTGTAAGCGACGCGCCTCGCTCGAGGTCCCCAGGCTGGAGAAAAGGCCGTAGACGCCGGCTGAGAAACAACCTGTCCGCCGGCGCCGTCAGAATCAACGGAAAAAACCTGTCCGCGACTCACGAACACAACGCGACTCGCAGCGATCCCCGGCTCGCCGGTGGCTGACCGGACAACCACGTCGGAAGCCCGGTGCACCGCCATCCTGAACTCGCGGTCGCGAGGATTCATAAAGGGCAACCGTACCGAGGTCCGCACCTCTTCACCACGCACAGCATAGAGATTTACCGTGAACGAGGAGTCTTCGTCGGTCAAAACGCTGACGGCGTAGTCGGCACCAAGCGCCGCGTAGAGTGAATAGTTGACGAAGGGTTCCGTAACGGAAGATTCATCACCCGCTTCGTCGCCAGATGACATTGTCACGCCGAGTACGAGACTGTCACTGCCTGGCAGGTAGATCATCTCGAACCGATCGCTGAACTCCAAGTCACGCTGGAGAATCGTCCTCACCGAGTCGAGCATCTCCCTGGGCGGGCCACCGAGCACCAACATGCCCGGCCTCATCCCCGGGGTGTACGTGATTCCGAGCCGCACTCCTTGTTCGACCGGCGGTAGGCTGTCCTGCGCCCGGGCAACTTCAGTTGAGACCAAGAGCCCGGTAGCCATTGCCACCACACGACAGGCTTTGTGGAGGGTTTTTCTATCAAAGAGCCCATGTCCCGGAAAGAGACTCATCGACGCTCCGACGGATCAAAGAAGAAATTCACGGGAAGCACGTCACCCGGGAACCCTTCGGGCAGCGGACCAAAAGCTTTTGCGTTGGTAGCCGCCTCTATCGCGCCCTGAGCCTCGAGATCGAAGGCTAAGTTCCCCGACCGAGTAACGAAACTAAAGTTCGAGACCGAACCATCGTCGTGAACGAAGAACTGCACCTCAGCACGCAAGGAGACATTTCCCGCGGGCCGTTGCCACCTTCTGTGTACCTGGGCCACGATGTTCCTGAGGTATTCAGGAAATGGAAACTCGACACCACTCGTGCTGACCGTGGCGGGATCCTCTCCGGTCGAGGGCTCGACATCGGGCGCGAGCGTGTCGGGATTCGTTGGTGGAGCCGGCTCAGTTTCCTCCTGCACCTCGACAGGCACCGGCTCGGACTCCTGTGGGCGTCTACGCTGTCGCTCGATCGGCACTGCCTGCTCGGAGGGCCGCTGTTCAACCTCAGGTCTGCGCCGCTCTGGCTGAGGCTTTGGACGGGGCGCGGCAACCAGCTCGACCTTGTAGGTGGGCGGCATTGGCGGGGGTGATTCCGCCGGTGCCAGGATCAGGAATCCCATCACGCCGTGAATGATCATACTGCCCACCCAGGCCGGGTTCGAGCCGCGTTTCGGCTCGGCGCGCGGTCCTATATGGCCCCAGAGCTTACTCACCGGCGAACATCCTCATCTTCGAGCACGATTCCCGCATTGTCGATTCCAGCAGCCTGGATCACGGCAAGGACACGAACCACGTCGCGGTAGGGAGCACGTCCATCTCCCCTGAGGTAAACACCACTTGGGTCACGAGTGCTCACCAATGCCGGGAACGCTCCGCTGAATTCTTCGTAGGTGAGAGCCGTTTCATCCTCTCCCACGAAGATATCGCCATTCCTGTCAACGGTGATCACCAGCCCTTCTCTCGGTTGTATGGGCCTTGCCTCCCCGCGCGGCAACTGAACGTCCACGCCGCCCTGCATGATCGGAGCTGTGATCATGAAAATTATGAGGAGTACAAACGCGACGTCCACCAAAGACGTGACGTTGATATCCGCCGTGAGCGGCAATTCGCCGCGCGCATGCAGACCGCGCGATTGCATCGCTAGACCCGCCCTTCACGAGCCATTGCACCGATGATCTCCTGCGCGAACCCCTCCAATTCGCCGGCGAATATGCCGAGACGATTTGCGAGTATGTTGTACGCGATTACCGCCGGTATCGCCACCGCCAAGCCAAGAACAGTAGTCACGAGCGCCTCCGCTACACCCGGTGCAACAGCGGAGATATTTCCCGAGCCACCGGCGGCGATTCCAATGAAGGCGTCCATGACGCCGAGCACCGTGCCCAACAATCCGAGCAGCGGACTGACAGATCCGAAAGTAGCCAACCAAGGAATGTAGCGCGCCATCAGATCACGCTCCGCGCCTATCTCTTTGGCCAACTGCATGCGGAGGACTTCCAACTGCGTCGGCGTGAGCGTGACGATGCGGGATCGATCTTCGTCCTTGAGAGCACCGGGCTGCAACTCCGAGAAGAAGTTTATACCCTCCTTCAGAAGCCGACCGTACGGAGAGGGTGGCAGCTTCATGACCGCGTGATAGGCATCCTCGAGTCGATTGGTGCGTTCGAGTTCGTCAAAAAAGCGGTCACCGAGCCTTCTCACGCGCCTGAACTCGATCCACTTGTAGATGATGAGAAACCAGGATATCACCGAAAAAAGGACCAAGACCAACAGAACGATCTTCGTCACAACACTCGATGTGGTAACCAGCTCCCACGGCGTCGTAGGGAGTGCCCCGCCCACCTGAAAGATCATGCGCTGTTCTCCATGCTTCGGTCGTGAAAAAGCTTCATGCTCTCACCAATCATATCTTAACCGCGGGCACCCAGGCCGGTTCCGGCGCGTTGCCGTCTGCTGGAGTCCGCGCGGAAAACGCCCGGCTGGGCAGCGCGTACAACGCGCCGAAAAACGAGAAGCGCATCGATGAATCTAGCTCCATCACAACCAAGAGCGCGTCTCACCGAATACCCATTGTCGATTCTCGGTCTTCGATATTGTCGGATTGGAAACTAATGGTGTACCCGCCGAACCACCGAATCGTCGGATCCAATGGATCCGACCTGCCGCTCCGCGAGGCCGGCGTTGGAGGCTGACCGTGCCACCGCCGTGCCGGTCAGGACGGCATCTTGCGCACCAACCTCACGGGAGCGCCGGAGTCTGTACCGATGTTCCTTATGTTGATTACCAGTCCTGATGCCGAGTTCTCCCTCACTCGCACGATCTGCAGCTGAGCTACCTGCCTAGTTGCCATGCCACCATCCGGGGCTTCTCCCCCAATGGGACGCAGCACCTCGAAGATATCGCCCAGGGACACTCCGTCGGAGCGTCCCTGGTCAATGAACACGATGTCCCTATGATTGGTCACCGGCGTTACGTCACGTACCGCTATCACTTCTCCCACGGCACCGTGCTCGACCGGCACCGGCACCAAATCGCCGGGATCGGGATAATGCTCCACCGGCATCGCAACCTGACCGTCGGAGATCCTGCCAAACTGGGCGATCACCTCAGCACGTACGTGCGTGCCGGCAACGCTGGTTACCCTGGTGATTCCTGACGGTACTACGACCCAACCCCATCCCCGCACCTCTCTACTCAGCCTCGCAACGAGCAGTGAATCTCCAATTTGGTAGACTGCCGATTCGGGAGCGCGCAACTCGATTTCCCCATGAATCCGCGCCGCAGAGGAAGCAGTGAGGTTCCCAAGGGTCGGCCTACCCACGGCTCCCAAAACCTCCGCCCAAGGAAGGTCCTCCTCCTCTGTCAAATAACCGGCCGAATAGAAGTCGCCGGACCGCAGCGGACGATATTTGTACACTTCGGAGGTTCGCCGGTGGGCCAGGCTCGTGCCGGCATGTCTACGAGGTTGAAAGACCGTGGGTGTGTCTTCCGTGCGAGGCGGAGGGGGCGCAGCGGGAGTGGGCTCCTCGACAACCTCTTCCTCCGGCTCTTGCTGCAACTCGCCACGGCGCAATTGCTCCTGTTCGACCTCTACCAGTCCGGGGTCGCCCTCCGTGACCGCCGCCGGTTCCAGCATCAGTTCTTCACCGGGGAAAATCCAATGCGGGTCTTCCACTACCAGGGTGTTCATTCGGTAGATCTGCGGCCAGAGATAGGGATCGCCGAGATACCTGATCGCGAGCTCCCAGAGTGTTTCGCCCTCAGCCACCACGTGGACAGAGGGTTGTTGCGTCACTCCTTCGGCTCGAGTTGTGTCCTGCGCCTGCAGCGCGACTGCCGGCATGAGCATGCCGGCAATCGCGAAGGCAACGAGACTAGAACGGAAGGTCGTCGTCTTCCTCATCGAGAGCCTCCGGGAAGTCTTCATACGACTCGGCCCCTCCCGAAGCCGGACTGCCTGCCGGCTCCGTCGATCCACCTGCCCCCGCACGCTGGCCGAGCATGATCACTTCGCGCGCAATGACCTCCGTGGAGTAGCGAGTGTTTCCATCGCGGTCCTCCCACGTGCGATACTCGATCCTGCCTTCCACGTAGATCCTGTCGCCCTTTTTCATGAACTTTTCGGCTATGTCGGCCAGGCCCGTGGCTCGGTTGTTCCAAAGCACAACCCTGTGCCATTCGGTTTTCTCCTGGCGCTCACCATCCTTGCTGTTCCACTGCCGGCTCGTGGCCAGGGACAGTGTAGCAACTCGGGTCCCGCTGGTGGTGCTTCGAACCTCAGGATCAGCGCCCAGGTTCCCGATAAGCATCACCTTGTTAAGACTTCGACTCAAAATTACCTCCGTTTTTCCCGGGGTGGGGCCCGGACGGCGACAAACTATAGGAGCTTTAAGTTCTTTTGTCAACCGAACATACGCGTTCTGTAGCATAATATTGCAACGCGCTGTCCGGTGTTCCGCAGACCGAAAAACGACCGAAAGATCCAGGTCTATTTCGAACCGTCTTCTCCCCTGCCCTGCTCCACGCGCGCCCTTTCCAGCCTTACCTGTGCCTCTGCCAGGCGCCCGTAGTCCGGCTCGAAAGACTCCGGGTCCTCTACCGGTACCACTGCCCCATCAACGTCCAGAAGCTCCAGCAACGCAGCAGCGCTGGGTCCGAAAGCCGGTTCAACGCCCGGATCGCGGCCAATCCACTCCCGCACCTCTTCGCCAAACAGCGACGCGCCGTCACCAACTGCGAAGGCCGGTTGCTCCGGACATCCTTTGCGCAGGGTTTCTATGGTTCCCAGCATTGGACCGAGAACACATTCAGCGCCGCCGTGCCGGAACCGATAGACCGCACCGAAGACCTCTCCCCGCAATGCGTCGTACAGTGCAGCCACGGGCCCGTCGGTTTCTCGCCTGGCTGAATATGCAGCTCCCATCAATGACGGCGCTGTGTGCAGAATCACGGAACTGTTCTCAAATTGGATGCCCAACGCTGTGGCAAAGCCTATTCGCAGGCCCGTGAAGCTACCGGGGCCATCTGCTACAACAATCCCGGAAAGATCTCGGACCGAAACGCCGCAAAGACTCAACACCTCTTGGATCGCGGGCATCAGGTCGGCCGACTGCCGCCGTCTGGGGATCTCCCGCTCGGCAGCTATTGCACCGGGACGTCCCACAGCAAGGCTGCCGCGGTCGGTAGCCGTATCGATCGCGAGGAAAAGAGTCACAATGCACGTTCCATCAGCCGAAGAGACGGATCTTCGCAGTGAGAGAAGACCAACCAAACGTCCGCTGGCGGCGCAAGCTGTCCTGCCCTCTCCGGCCACTCCACGAGTAGCAGGCGGGCACGCTTCTGCAGCTCTGGAAAATCCAGATCCAGGGCTTCTTCAGGTGCTTTCAAGCGGTAACAGTCGGCGTGAGAGATGAATCCATCGGGAGTCTCGTACTCGTGCACCAATGAAAACGTCGGGCTACGGGCAGGGGACGCATTCGCGGCTTCAGCGAGGGCCCGGGCAAATGTCGTCTTGCCCGTTCCCAGATCTCCAGTCAACCATATCACCGAGCCCCGGGGCACCTCTCTCCATAGCTCCAGCGCCTCCGCACTCACCTCGGCGAGCGTTACCGGTCGTCGTTCTCCGGCGCGGAGCCTACCCACGAGCCTTCCGTCGCCGATAGCCCGCGGCCCCGCTCGGCTTCCGCTGATCCGGGTCACCCTGGACCTTCAGCTCAAAGATCTGGTCTCTCAGTTGTGCGGCAGTCTCGTAATCCAACTCCGCGGCGGCCTCCTTCATTTGCTTCTCCAGAACCTCTATTAGGCTCTCGGGATCCATAGGGATGAGTGTCCCGCGAGCATCCGGCTTCTTGAGTGGTGGAGTATGCGCGTCCGCGACACGGGTCACGAACCGAACCTGCTCGACGGATTTCCGTATCGACTGGGGCATGATTCCAAACTCGGCGTTATGACGCTGCTGCATGCTGCGACGCCTGTCCATCTCGTCGAGCGCCCTTTGCATCGACCCGGTGACTCTATCCGCGTAGAGTATCGCTCGCCCCGACAGATTCCGGGCGGCGCGGCCCACAGTTTGGATCAGCGACCGCTCCGACCGCAGAAAACCCTCTTGGTCCGCGTCCAGAATCGCAACGAGGGCGACCTCAGGTAGGTCGAGCCCTTCGCGAAGCAGATTGATCCCGACCAATACGTCGAACTCCCCCAACCGCAACCCTCGAACGATTTCCATGCGCTCGATAGTACCCACGTCCGAATGCATGTACCTGACGCGGACGCCCGTCTGCAACAGATAGTCGGTGAGATCCTCGGCCATCCTCTTGGTCAGTGTGGTGACGAGGACCCTCTCTCCCCTCGTCTCGCAATCGCGGATCTCAGAAAGCAGGTCGTCGACCTGTCCTTTGACTGGACGAATCTCGACCTGAGGATCGACGAGTCCGGTGGGCCGGATGACCTGCTCGACCACGACACCGCCGGTCCGCTCCAACTCGAATTCACCGGGAGTTGCAGAAACACAGATTATGGTCGGTGCGAGTTCCAGGAATTCCTCGAAGTTCAGAGGTCGGTTGTCCAACGCAGATGGCAGCCGGAAGCCAAACTCCACGAGGGTCTTCTTCCTGGAGCGGTCACCCTCGTACATGCCGCCGATCTGCGGAAGCGTCACGTGTGACTCGTCGATGACAACCAGATAGTCTTCGGGAAAGTAGTCAAGGAGGCAAGCTGGCCGTTCGCCGGGCTGCCTACCGGTGAGGTGCCTGCTGTAGTTCTCCACCCCGGCGCATGTCCCTACCTCCAGAAGCATGTCTATGTCGAACATTGTTCTGGACTCCAGACGCTGTGCCTCGAGCAGTTTTCCGTCCGCTCGAAGGACGTTCAGACGCTCCTCCAGTTCTTCTCGAATGGCCGCGACCGCTCTTTTCACAGCGGCGCGATTGATTACAAAGTGGGTCGCAGGATAGATAGCGCACCGATTCAGCGGCGTGATAACATTTCCGGTGAGTGGATCGATTTTTGAGATCCGTTCTATCGTGTCACCCCACAATTCGAGCCTGACTGCCTGTTCCTCGTACGCCGGGAGTATCTCCACTGTGTCGCCGCGGACTCGCATCCGCCCACGCTCCAGCACTGCATCGTTGCGCCGATACTGGATATTGACGAGGTCGGCCAAGATGGAATCCCGTGGACGCTCCTCCCCTTCATTCAGCACGACCATCTGCTTCCTATACTCGACCGGATCTCCGAGACCATAGATAGCACTCACTGTCGCAACGATTACTACGTCGTTTCGCTCCACGAGGCTCGAAGTGGCCCGCAACCTCAACATGTCGATGTCTTCGTTGATCGAGGCGTCTTTCTCGATGTAGGTGTCGGTCGCGGGAACGTATGCTTCGGGCTGGTAGTAGTCATAGTACGACACGAAGTACTCCACGGCGTTCCTCGGGAAAAAGCTCTTCAATTCGCCGTACACTTGCGCCGACAGAGTCTTGTTGTGCGAGAGAACCAGAGTCGGTCGACCGAAAGCCGCAATCACGTTGGCCATGGTCACGGTCTTGCCCGAGCCCGTAACCCCCAGGAGGACCTGCATTCGATCACCGCGGTCGAGACCCTTCACCAACTCAGCCACGGCTGTCGGCTGGTGTCCGGCCAGCGAGAACGGCATTTCCAGTGTGAATTCGCTCAACTTGCTCTCGGTGAGAACTTCAGAGTCTCGCTACTGCTGTGATTTCTCAGAAAGTCTGCCGTGAGGGCGAGCTGGGCGCTGGCTCATGCCTCTCTACAGACTCTATGCCCTTTATCCGCCCCACGGCCCGTACCACCTTTGCCAGGTGGGAATGGTTCTCGACCTCCACCAGGATCGACCCCGACATCGCTCCGTCTTTGCTGGACAGTTCGGCACTACGTATGTTGGTTCCGGTCTGAGATACCTGCTCCATCACTTCCGCATACAGCCCCCGTCGATCTTCACCCCTGATCCCGAGAGCAACGACGAACACCTCGCCTTCGGTGCTCTGCCAATCGATATCCACCCGCCGGTCGGGGTCGTCCGGCATCGTCAGAAGGTTGGGGCAATCTGAGCGATGGATCGAAATCCCATGTCCCTTTGTCACGTAGCCCACCACGGAATCACCTGGAACGGGCTGACAGCACTGCGCATACCGCACCATCAAGCCGTCCACGCCGTGCACGCGAACGCCGCGCCCCGTGCGGAACCGGTCCAAGACGCGTCCGAATATAGTCGCTTTGGGGGGCTCGAGCCGTTCGTCCTTTCTGTCAGGAAAGAGCGCCTTCAACACCTGACCAATGGGCACGTCGCCACGTCCCAACGCATTGTACAATCCATCCACCGATTGCTGTGAGAGGCTGTCGGCCGCCGCTTGCACTTCGTTCAAGCCGGGAGCAGTCAGTCTCCTTCTTCTGAGTTCCCGTGCCACGATCTCCTTGCCAAGGGCTATGGAAGTCTCGCTCTCCTCCTGTTTGATCCACTGGCGGATCTTCTGCCGTGCCCGGGCAGTACGGACGTGACTCAGCCAGTCCTTACTCGGACGCGCCCTGCTGCCGGTGAGTATTTCCACTGTGTCCCCGTTTTTCAAGGTGCGGTGGAGCGGCGCAATGCGGCGGTTCACCTTCGCGCCCTGACAGCGGTAGCCGACCTCAGTATGAACGGCAAACGCGAAATCGATCGGAGTCGCGTCCTTGGGCAATCGCTTCACATCGCCTTGAGGCGTGAAGACGAAAATCTCGTCCTGAAACAGGTCGATCTTCAAAAACTCGATGAACTCTTCCGGCGTGTGCGCGTCCTGCTGAAGTTCGAGGAGCTGCCTGAACCAAATGAAGTGATCATCGAGTTCGTCGCGACGATTACCCTCTTTGTACACCCAGTGGGCGGCTATCCCGTACTCCGCGGTGCGGTGCATTTCTCTGGTTCTTATCTGAATTTCGTACAGGTTCCCGCCGGGTCCGAAGATCGTCGTATGAAGCGACTGGTACGCGTTCGACTTCGGAGAAGCGATGTAGTCCTTGAACCTCTCCTGAAGCGGTGTCCAGGTGTGATGGATCACACCGAGAACGTGGTAGCAGTCGGGCACCGTATCGAGGAGCACACGCACCGCCATCAAATCGTAGAGCTCTTCGTAGGTCCTTCCCCGCTGCGTCATCTTGCGGTTGATCGACCAAAGGTGTTTGGATCGGCCGGTAATCTCGTATCCGGTGATTTCGGCCTTCTTCAGGGCTGAATCCAGCGGTTTCCTCAACTGCGATATCAGTTCCCGCCTTTCGCCACGTTTCTCGTTGACCAGCGCCTCTATCCGCCGATGGTCCTCTGGTTCGAGGAACTTGAACGCCAGGTCTTCGAGCTCGGCCTTGATGCCCGCCATTCCGAACCTATGAGCGAGAGGTGCGTAGATCTCACGTGTCTCGAGTGAAATGCGTCTCTGTTTCTGTTCCGGTAGATGTTCCAGGGTCCTCATGTTGTGAAGTCTGTCGGCGAGCTTCACCATGATCACTCGGGCATCACGAGCTATCGAGAGAAGTAGCTTGCGGTAATTCTCTGATTGCTCCTCCGCAGCAGACCTGAAGGTGAGGGTTGATATCTTGGTCAGACCATCCACGAGGCCGCCTACCTCCTCACCGAACTGCTCCTGTATCTCTTCCAGTCTTACGTCCGAGTCTTCGACGACGTCGTGCAAAAGTGCCGCGGCGACGGTTGTCGAGTCGAGCTGTTGATTGACCAGAATCGTCGCGACAGCAATGGAGTGCGAGACATAGTCTTCCCCGGAAAGCCGTTTCTGACCCCGATGCGCGGCTTCGCTGAACTCCAGGGCGCGCTCGACCAACTGCAGGTCAAGTCGATCCTTGCGAGCTCGCAGAGCCTCGGCAAATCCCGGGTTGACATCACTGGAGACGATCGTCAAAGAAGTCCTGCCTCCGCGAAACTGAAATATTTGTCCCCGCCTACGACCAAATGATCGCAGACCGGCACATCCAAGATACGTCCTGCCTCCACAAGCTGTCGGGTGACAGCTTTGTCATCTGCCGACGGGGTGGGATTGCCACTCGGATGGTTGTGTACCACGACTATTCCCGCCGCAGATTCCGCGATCGCAGCTCGAAACACCTCGCGAGGGTGTACCAGCGAACTGTTGAGGATCCCTCTCGTAATCAATAGATCCCGTGTAATTCTATTCAATGCGTCGAGCGTCAGAAGATGGAACTCCTCCACGGCGAGGTCGCGCATCCTTGGGCCGCACCACCGGAAGACGTCCGAGGGCCTCCTTATCTCCAAAGGTCCCTCCCAACCTTCGTCGGCCACGCGACGCGCCAACTCCAACGCGGACACCACGCGAGCTGCCTTGGCTCTGCCGACGCCCTCAACCGTAGCTAATTCTCCAGGAGGCCGGCGTGCCAAGGCCCTCAAGGACCCAGCTCCGATGCTCAACAGGTTGTTTGCAACCGCGAGAGCGTCATCTCGCGACGTTCCCGTACCTATCAGAATCGCAAGTAATTCTGTGGTCGTCAACGACCCCGAACCAAGCGTGAAAAGCCGTTCCCGGGGACGCTCGGCCGTCCGTGTCTCCGCAAGGCGCATCTTCTTCATGCAGCCAAGATGCACAGGAGCCGCAAAAGCACATAAGCAAATTCATGCGCAATGGGCGCGGAAATCCTGTTGCGCGTATCAAGACAACCTACCGCCCTACCACCCTACCCCCCCTTTGCTCCATGGCACTTCTTGTACTTCTTCCCGCTGCCGCAGGGACAAGGATCGTTGCGTCCTACCTTGGGCATGGTTCTCTGCTGAGGCTGCTGCTGGGCCTGCCCACCTTCAGACTCGCCGTGAGACGTCTGCATGGCCTGTGGAGGCATCCGCTGTTGTGCCGCGCCCGGAACCATGAGATCTGTCTCGGTCGCGGGCCTGCGCTCCTCGGCTTGCGGCGCACGTCTTTGAGGGGCTCCGCCGCGTCCGGGTGGGGGCGCTCCAACCTGCAATTGATGCTTGAAGAACGTCTCCGCAAACGTGGATCTGATGTCGTGGAGTAGATCCACGAACATGTCGAAAGCTTCTTTCTTGTACTCGATCAGCGGATCTTTCTGGCCCAAAGACCGATAGTATATCCCGCTCCTCAGGTGATCGAGTTCGAACAGGTGGTCCTTCCACTTCTCATCCAGGACCCGCAGCGAGAGGTGCGCCAACACCTTCTCGGCGAGGTTTTCGACGGAGTGGCGATTCCCCAGCTCTTCCCACGTGGAGAGCTTCGCCTCGAATGCCTTGCGTCCCGCATCGTAAAGCAGCTCCCGTAGCGAGTCTGCGTCTGTCACGCGGTCAGGATCCTCGATTTCCGGTGCACTCATGAGGAAAGACCGCAGCAACGCCGTCGAGATGAGCGACCGATCCCAATCCTCCGGGTTGCCGGTCGCGGTCTCGTCAACGAAGCGATCCAAGGCAGCATCGATCATCCGAATCGCCTCAGCCTTCAGTTCCTCACCACCCTCGAGCGCGAACAGCCGCTGGGAGTACAGCACTTCCCGCTGCTGGTTCATCACGTCGTCGTATTCCAGCAGACGTTTTCTCGCCTGGAAGTTCTGCATCTCCACACGCTTCTGCGCACTCTCGATCGCTCGAGTAACGAGCGGGTGGGTCAGGACCTCTCCTTCCTCGGCACCGCTCTTCTCCATGATCTTCGCGATGCGTTCGGACCCGAAGAGACGCATCAGGTCGTCCTCGAGCGAGAGGAAGAACATCGACTGCCCGGGGTCCCCCTGGCGGCCCGAACGTCCCCGCAACTGCCTGTCGATACGGCGCGACTCGTGACGCTCCGTACCTACGATGACGAGTCCACAAGGCGGGTCTTCCTGGCAGCCTCGCTCCTTCATCTCAGTGGTATTCAGATCGGGCTCCTCGAGGGCCTGTCCGAAGGGAGCCAACTTGGATTTGATGCCGCAAACCTTGCACTGCTTTACGCCAGGACCGAGTTTGATATCGGTACCCCGCCCCGCCATGTTGGTGGCGATTGTGATTGATCCCGCCTGCCCGGCGTTTGCGACAATCTCGGCTTCGCGCTGGTGCTGTTTGGCGTTCAGCACCTCATGCTTGAGCCCGCGGCGCTTGAACATGCGCGAAAGTGTCTCTGACACATCGACATTCGCCGTACCAACGAGCATCGGCAACCCACGCTCATGCTGGCGCTCGACCTCTTCGACTATGGCGTTGTACTTCTCACGGCGGGTCTTATAGATGAGATCATGACCGTCGATGCGCCGCACGGGACGGTTTGTCGGGATCACCATGACCTCGAGCTTGTAGATCTGATACAGCTCGGTTTCCTCGGTTTCAGCCGTTCCGGTCATACCGGACAGCTTTTCGTACATACGGAAGTAGTTCTGGATGGTAATCGTCGCGAGCGTCTGAGTCTCTCCACGAACGCTCACGCTTTCCTTGGCCTCGATTGCTTGGTGCAAGCCGTCGGACCAACGACGACCCGCCATGATCCGGCCAGTGAATTCGTCTACTATGAAGACTGCACCATCCTGAACCACATACTCCACATCCTTCTCGTAGAGCGCGTGCGCCTGCAATAGCTTGTGAATGATGTGGAGTTTCTCGCTCTTTGCCGCATAATCGGCTTCCAATTGGGCACGCTTTTCGAGCTTCTGCTCTGGAGTGAGGTCCTCGTCTTCTTCTATTCCGCCCACTTCCTCGGAGATATCGGGCACCACGAACAATGTCGGGTCGTTGGGACTCATTGCCTCGACTCCCTTGTCCGTCAGGTGCACCGAACGCCCTTTCTCATCCATCACGAAGTAGAGGTCCTCTTCGACATTCCGCAGGTGCTGCTGTGCCGCCGGCAACTTGCGATCGGCGATGCGATCCAGTTCGACGCGCTGAACCAGCTGCTTTATGGAAGGCTCCTGCAAGAGCTTCATCAGACGCTTCTGCTTGGGCATACCGAGCTGGGCCTTGAAGAGCTTGACGCCCGCTTCGTACTGCGTCGCCTCAGATTTGAGTTGAGGCTCCGCCTCGGACACCAGTTCGCTCACGACTGAAGTCTGCTTCCGCACGAGGCTCAACACCTGAGAGTTGTGCTGTGCGTATTCTGCGTCGGACTCGTTTCCGACAGGACCCGATATGATCAGCGGAGTCCGAGCCTCGTCGACCAGTATGCTGTCCACCTCATCGATGATCGCGTACACGTGTTCTCGCTGCACTCTCTGTTCGAGCGAAAACACCATGTTGTCACGCAGGTAGTCGAAGCCGAATTCGTTGTTAGTACCGTACGTGATGTCGCACATGTACGCTTCTCGCCTCTCCGGCGAGGACGGTTGCGTCTTGTCCAAACACCCCACCGTGACACCCAGAAACTCGAACAGGTGTCCCATCCACTCTGAGTCTCGACGCGCCAGGTAGTCGTTGACGGTGACCAGATGACAACCACGCTCGGGCAGGCAATTGAGGTAGAGTGGCAGAGTGGCAACCAGCGTCTTTCCCTCGCCGGTCGACATCTCTGCGATCTTTCCCTGGTGCAGTACGATACCGCCAATCAGCTGCACGTCGTACGGCACCATGTCCCACACCGCCTTCCGCCCCGTGACCACGAACTCGGTGTCGAGCAGTCTGCGGCATGCCTCTCTGACTGTGGCAAATGCCTCAGGAAGCAGCTCGTCCAACAACTCTGCAGTCTGCTTTCGCAGTTTATCTTCCAACTGCTGTTCTTCGCGATTGAGAACGTCTCTTTCGTGGGGGTCCGCGCAACCATGTCTGTCGGCCTTCTTGGCACGCAACTCTTCCGCCAGATCACCCAGGCGGTCTGCGATGATTGCGCGCAGCTTCCCGGTCTGTCCCCGAATCTCCTCGTCGGAACAGTCGCCGAGCCGCTCTTCGTGTTTCTTGATCTCGTCTATGATCGGTTGCAGGCGCTTGAGTTCACGCTCGAAGCGGGTGCCGATCACCTTGGTTACCAGATTCTTCAGCATTTCTCAGTCGAACCGTATAGGTCGTGTGACTCGATGTACTCGATTACTGCTGCGGGTAGCAGGTATCGAAGCGACCTCCCACTCGCGGCAAGACGCCGCACGCTTGAAGCCGAGATATTTATTTCCGGGACATCGACGGCTTTCGAGATCATCTCGATTTGCGGTAGCTCGTACCCAGGCCGCGATAGTACGACAATGCTTGCGTACCGCGAAAGCATCGGAGCTTCGTGCCAGTGCGGGAGATCCCAAGCCGCATCCGCCCCCACGAGTAAGGATAGCTCATCTCCCGGGAATTCGGAGCGGAGCGTCCGGAGGGTGTCGACCGAGTACGAAGGGCCTTCCCGCTCGATTTCCCTGCGGTCCAGAGAGAACCTGGGATTTCCCTCTATCGCCAACCGCAACATGGCAGCGCGATGCTCAGCCGTCGCAGCATGTTGTCCGGCCTTGAACGGTTGTGCTCGCGCCGGGACGAACAACACCTCACTCAATCCAAGCAAATCCGCAGCAGATTCCGCTACGATCAAATGGCCGATGTGAACGGGATCGAAAGACCCACCGAAAACTCCAAGTCGCATGGCTCTTCAGTTGGACGTCGTGTCGGCGACGCAGCTCGGTGCTTCCGCAAGGGCCTCCGGATAATACCGTTTCAGCTGGAGACACATATCCTGTTTGTCCTCTTCGTAGCCGATTCGTTCGTACGCTTCAACCAAACGCACGAGCGCCTTGGATGCAAACGAAGTCTGCGGGTATTCGGCTACCAGTTGCCTGAAATATATGATTGCTGAATCATACGCGTTCAGGCGAAAATAGAAGACACCGGTCTTGAAGGCCTTCTCGGCAAACTTCTCGTTCAGCTCTTTTATGCGTTCGCGAGCTTCGGCTGCGGGTTGGCTTTCCGGATAGCGGGTCAACAGCTCGCTGTATACCGTCAACGCGCCGAGACCGTAAGTGGCATCCAACTCGGGGCTACGCCACAATCGTGCATTGGAGTCTCCTGCGCGCAACAGCGCCCGAGGCGCTATCGAGTCCTGCGCATGCTCGTCGGCCACCCTCCGGAACTCACGTGCCGCCTCTAAGAAACGCTTTCCCCGGTAATGGCATTCTGCGAGCCGGTACCTGACTCCGGCTCTGCGAGGGTCTCGAACGGGCAGATCGTAAGCCAGCTGTCGAAATCCGATTTCCGCGTTCCCGCAATCACCGCGCTCGAACGCCTCCATCGATGCTTCGTACAGCGCGTCGGGAGTCGGATATTGATACGGATCGAGCCGGCTGCTGCAGGCTGCAAGGAAGATCACCATACACGTTCCCAATAGCATCCATAGACCGGCGGGGCGAACGGCCGGTACGGTGACACGGCGATAAGGCAGCACGAAAGTGCGGTTGGCAACACCACACCTATCGCTGCCGTTGCCGCTGTTTTTCGTTAGGCGCCCGCCCTCCTGAATGCCTGCACTTCTACACGAATGCGCCATTGCACCTCTGATATCCCGCTCCTCTACCCTTCCGCGTTGCTGCACCTCTGCACCCGTCCTTTTTAACTCCACGTCCTGAAACACCACTATGGAATCACCGTTCCAGCCTGCCCGAGCATGTTGAGTTTCTCATGAGCCACAGCGGCAAGCGAATCGCCCTCCTCGGCCTCGAACAGAACGCTCTCATAAGCCTCTGCAGCGCTCGCGAATTCTCCGCGCGCGAACAGCACGTCACCGAGACCGATGTACGCTGCGCGCCCGTACCGCGTGTTTCGAGCGCCTCTTGTTGCGCGCAGATACCATTCTTCTGCCTTGAGCGGTTGCTGCTGCTCGCCATGAAACTCCCTGGCAACATTATACGCGCAGTAGCCCAGACCCTCTCTGGCCTCAGCGACGACCGATGGTTCTCGCTCCCGGCGGAGGAGGCTCTCGTAGATTGGCACCGCATCCTCGCACCTGCCCAGCTGTCTGAGCGTGGCGGCATAACCATACATGAGAGAGTCCTGAAGCCTGGCATCCGGGGCGGCTGCGGCAGCGTAAGTGAGCACCGTTATCACTTCTTCCGAAGGCGGTGCGTCCCCGATCTGCCGGGCCAGCTGTTGAGCGAAAGACCCCAGAGCACGACCAGGGGCGGCCTGCCGCAATCCATTCAAGGCCGCACTCAACGCCTCCCTATCTCCTGCTTCCAGTGCGGCTGTGGCCACCCTTTCCAAACCGTCGGCCGCTTCGGTTATCCGGTCTCCGTTTCCTCCCTCTGCGAGAATGCGGTAAGCCTCGGCTGCATCACTCAAGCTTCCGGCGTGAAGGGCCGCCGCCGCGACTTTCGCCAGCAAGGCAGGGTCTTCAGATTGTTGAACCAACGCAAGCCGGTATTCCGCGAGCGCGTCCGCGTACTGCAGCGCGGCGTAGGCTCTATCACCCAGGGTTTCGTGCTCTGTTGCAGCCCCTCCGCAACCGCACCCAAAGAGCGCCAGACCAAGAAGCCACCCGGAGCGCAAGCTATTTCCCCGCCCCTCTGCCCAGCATCGCTAGATAAGCCTTTGCGCGCGTGTCCTCAGGATTCTCGACTAGGACGTCTTCCCAGATTTCCTTAGCAGTGACCGCATCTCCGGAAACATAGCACGCGAGGCCGAGGGCTACTTGGTTTGCCACTGATCCGGGGCGTGCATCCGCGGCCAACTGGAGTTCTTCGCGAGCTTCGAGAGACCGTCCCGCGTCGAGCAGCAACCTGCCCAAGCGATAGCGCAGGTCGTGGAATTCCGGACTCAGTCTCAAGGCCGCCTGATACTGTTCAATGGCCTGGTTTAGAGCGCCTGCTTCGACGTACGCCTCACCCAGCTCCGCATGCAGGTTCGACAACTTGGCTGCGTGATGCGCCTGCACTCCGCCCCGATCGGCTCCGCCGCAATCTCTAGCATGCGCAAATGCGAGTTCCGCTTCAGAACTCCGTCCCAGATCGCTGAGTACTATACCTCTATGAATATGAGCTTCCACATATCGCGGGTTCAGGTCCAGCGCGCGATCGAGAGATTCCAAAGCCTTCTCGGACCTACCGATCATGTGGTACGACAGGCCGAGGAGTTGATACGCGTCAGCATAGGCGCGGCCGGATTCGATGAGTTCTTCCAGTAGATGAATGCTGCCGAAGTAGTCACCTAGCTCCGCTCGCTCCTTTGCCCGCTCGAGCAGTCGATGAGCGCTAATGTCCATTTTTCGTCCTATACCAGTTGACGAAATCCACTATTCCATCCTCGATCGCCACCCTTGGATCGTACCCCAGAACGCGCTGAGCTTTCCGTATGTCGGCACAAGTGCGCGAGACATCGCCGGGTTGCGGGGGCATGATCTCGATAGACGGCTCCACATCGAGCGCTCCGGCGATCAGCTCGATCAGCCTGTCGAGCCTGACGGTCCGCGATTCGCCAAGATTGAAGACATCGTAGCGGGGGCCGTCTCCGGCGGACCATCTGATCGCCGCCAGCACCCCGTTGAGGATGTCATCGATATGCGTGTAGTCTCGCTCCGACGAACCGTCCCCGTACTGTTGGATCGATGACCCGTTGGCAAGCAACCGTGTGAAACGGTGTATGGCAAGGTCCGGCCGCTGGCGAGGTCCGTATACCGTGAAGAAGCGAAGCGAAACGATGCGGATGCCGTACAGCTCGGCGAACACCTGACACATCAGCTCTCCCGCCCGCTTTGTAGCCGCATAAGGAGATACCGGAGCCGTCGCGACAGCGTCCTCGCTGAACGGAACGGGCGTATCGTCTCCGTAAACGGATGAGGATGACCCGAATACGAACCTGCGCACGTTGCACGCGCGACAGGTCTCGAGAAGGCAGACCGTTCCCTCGACATTTACCGATGCGTATAGTATCGGCTCTTGAATACTTGGGCGAACCCCGGCCCTCGCAGCCAAATGAAAAACCAGGTCGACGCCGCCAAGCGCCCGTCGAACCACTTCAGGATCGCGGATGTCACCTTCAACCAGGGTAAATCGCGGACTGTCTGCGAGCGACCTCGCAGCCTCCTCCTTTATACTCCTGTCGTAGAATGGATCGAAGTTATCGATGCCGACTACCTCGTAACCCTCCTCGAGTAGCGCCCGGCAGGCATGCCCGCCGATAAATCCGACCGCACCGGTAACCAGGATCCGTTCCGTCATGTATCGAGCATCCTCTCGAAGTATTCTATTGTGCGCTTCAAGCCATCTTCCAGCGGCACGCGAGGCTCCCATCCGAGCTGCGATTTCGCCTTTGCGATGTCGGGGCAGCGAACCTTCGGATCGTCGGCCGGTAGGGGCTCGTACACGATACCGGCACTGGATCCAACGAGTTCCAGCACCTTCTCCGCGAGTTCACCCACGGTGAATTCGTTCGGATTGCCCACGTTAGTGGGATCGCTACCGCCTCGCTCGAACAGACGGAAGATGCCTTCGATCTCATCGTCCACGTAGCAGAAAGAACGCGTCTGTGTGCCATCTCCGTACACGGTCAACGGCTCTCTTTTCAACGCTTGAACGATGAAGTTGGATACCACACGTCCGTCGTTGGGACGCATGCGTGGGCCGTAGGTGTTGAATATCCTCACTATTCGCGTGTCCACACCGTGGTAGCGGTGGTACGCCATGGTCATCGCTTCGGCGAATCTCTTGGCCTCATCGTACACACCTCGAGGCCCCACTGGACTCACGTGCCCCCAGTATGACTCGGGCTGAGGGTGAACCTGCGGATCGCCGTATACCTCGGAGGTGCTCGCCAGAATGAAGCGTGCTTTCTTGGCCATGGCCAATCCGAGGGCGTTATGTGTGCCCAGCGAACCGACCTTCAGGGTCTGTATGGGAAGTTGAAGGTAGTCGATGGGGCTCGCGGGCGAAGCGAAATGGAACACCGCGTCTACGGGCCCGTCGACGGATATGTAGCGGCTAACATCATGTCGCGCCAACGTGAATTCCGCCACGTGATCCAGGTGAGCGACATTGGCGAGCGAACCAGTGATCAAGTTGTCCAGGCAGACCACGGTGTGCCCTTTTTCGACGAGGCGGTCGCAAATATGCGATCCTAGAAAGCCAGCTCCGCCAGTTACTACTACTCTCACGTTGACCTCCCACGGCCTACACTCACGTACTCGAAACCGCGCTTATTCATTCTGGTGGGATTATAAAGGTTCCTGCCGTCCACGATGACCGGTGCCTTCATCAGCGACTTCATGCGTTCGAAATCGGGAGTTCTGAACGCCAACCACTCTGTCACTATCGCGAGGGCGTCGGCATCGACGAGCGCGTCATACGCATGATCGAAGTACTCTATCCGGTCCCCGAAAAGTTCGCGCGCATTGCCCAGAGCCTCGGGATCATGTACTCGGACCCGTGCGCCTGATTCGATGAGTTTGGATATCAGATCGATTGCCGGGCTCTCGCGCATGTCGTCGGTGTTGGCCTTGAAAGCAAGCCCCCATATGGCGATGGCACTCTTGTCGATATCTTGACCCAACAATGCTCGAAGCTTCTTGAAGAGTAGCTGCTTCTGGCGGGTGTTGACGGACTGGACCGCGGCAACGACATCGAGCGAGACGCCGTTCTCTTCACCCGTCCTGAGCAGCGCTCGCACGTCTTTGGGAAAACATGAGCCGCCGAAACCGGGGCCGGGAAATAGAAAATGCGGGCCGATGCGCGCATCGCCGCCCATGCCCCGACGAACGAGCGTGACGTCTCCACCCACTTCCTCACATAGCGCGGCGATCTCGTTCATGAACGATATCCTGGTCGCCAGCATTGCGTTGGCTGCATACTTGGTCAATTCAGCTGACGCTATGTCCATCATGATCAGCGGATTTCCGGTTCGGACGAACGGATCGTACAGTTCCTGGACGACGTCGGCCGCCCGCGCGCTGTCAATGCCCACTATGATCCTGTCCGGTTTCATGAAGTCATCGACCGCTGCCCCTTCCTTCAAGAATTCCGGGTTTGAACAGACTTCGAACGCGGAAGATGTTCTCGCCGAGATCTCCCTCCGCACTTTCTCCGCGGTCCCGACCGGAACCGTGCTCTTGGTGATCACTACTTTCGGCTCGTTCATGTGATCGCCTATGGTGCGAGCGACTGCAAGAACGTGCTTAAGATCGGCGGATCCGTCTTCGTCTGGGGGGGTACCCACGGCAATCATCACGACCTCGGATCTTTCCACCGCAGCGCCCACGTCCGTAGTGAACGTGAGCCGCCCTTCCGCGAGGTTCCTCGTTACCAACGGCTCCAGCGCGGGCTCGTAGATGGGGATTCGTCCTTCCTTCAGGTTGGCGATCTTCTCCTCATCTACGTCGGCGCACACAACGTCATTGCCGGTCTCTGCAAAACCGGCTCCTACTACCAGCCCCACATATCCGGTTCCCACAACCGTTACTCGCATCAGTTCCTCGCCTTCTTGAGTGCGTTCCTGGTATCCACTATCTGTTTCGCATTCTCTACAACACCCGCGAAATCAATCGACGAGTGATCCGTAACGATGATCACACAGTCCGCCGCGTTGATAGATTCGCCAGACAGTGCCACCGATTCGAGTTCCTCGCCACCCTCTGTCAGATTGGGAACGTAGGGATCGTGGTACTGCACCTTTGCTCCCTGTTGGAGCAAGAGGCTGATAATGTCCATCGCGGGGCTCTCCCGGACATCGTCGATGTCGGGCTTGTAGGTAACGCCGAGCACGAGAACGGTGGAGCCGCGAAGCGCCTTCGAATCCTCATTGAGGCGTTCCGCCACCTTCTTCACCCAGAATGCCGGCATTTCGGAGTTGACCTCGCTGGCGACGTCGATGAACCGGGTCTTGTAGTTGAGTCCCCGCATCTTCCAAGCGAGGTAGTGGGGATCGATCGGTATGCAATGCCCACCCAGTCCAGGCCCCGGCGTGAACCTCATGAATCCAAATGGCTTGGTTGCTGCCGCATCGATCACGTCCCACACGTCGACGCCGAGCTTGTCGCACACGATGGCCATCTCGTTTACGAGGCCGATGTTGATACTGCGAAACGTATTCTCCAGTAGCTTCACCAGCTCCGCGGCCTCGGGGGATTCCACGGGCACCAATGTATCGAACGCCGGCTCATACAGCGCCATTACGACATCTCTGCATGACTCTGTGATTCCACCAATCACCTTCGGAGTATTGCGAGTCTGCCAGGTCGGATTTCCAGGGTCTACACGCTCGGGACTGAAAGCCAGAAAGACGTCACTCCCAATCTTGAAACCGTGAGACTCAATGCTCGGTAGCAGAAGCTCCCTGGTCGTGCCCGGGTAAGTGGTACTCTCGAGCACCACGACTTGTCCCGCTCTGATGGTGCGCGCGACCGATTCCGACGCCGCAATGACAAATGAGACGTCCGGATCCTTGGTCTTCGAGAGCGGGGTTGGCACACAGATACTTATGAGGTCCACTTCACTGAGTCTCTCCATTGAAGTGGTCGCCTCGATATGGCCCGAAGAAACGTGCTCGCTGAGCCGTTCGGTGGGGACGTCTTGAATATGTGACTGCCCTTCATTGATCCCGGCTACGGCGTCCTCGCTGACGTCGAATCCCAGCACCTTGTAGCCCGCAGCAGCGAATTCGACCGCGAGCGGCAGGCCCACGTATCCAAGACCAATAACGCCCATGAGAGCGGACCGATCGTCCGCCATTGACATCAGTTTCTCTTTTGTGTTCATGTATCAGCCCGTATGTAACGATTCAAGTGAAACCATCTTTCCGCTCTCGGCGAGCGACTGTGAAGCGGCTTCCAGAATCCGCACGATCGCCACCCCATTTGACGCCGGGGCCTTGGATTTCACCTCCCCGGCAGCCACGGCTACAAAATGCCTCAACTCGGCGTTCAGCGGCTCGACGTTGGGAATTCGTGGGATTGCAATATCACCCTCTCTTATGGCGAGGCTCTCGCCATAAGAGGCGTATTCAGGAGGCCGGTCTACTCCCTTGTCGTAAATCTTCAGCTTCTCGCGGATCTGCATGTCATCGAAGACTACCATCTTCTCGGAACCTACCACCGTTAGGCGCCGTTCCTTGTGAGGATCCAGCCAGGACATGTGCACGTGCGCGATCACTCCGGTAGCGAACTCCAGCATCATGAAGACCACGTCCTCGATCCCCTGCTGTATGTAGCTCTTCCCATGGGCAGACACCGCTATCGGAGTCTCCCCGAGCAGTTCCACCGCCACCGAAGCGTCATGAGGACCGAAGCTCCATAGCGCATTCTCATCGGGCCTCACCTGCCCGAGATTGACGCGCTGACTGTAGAGATAGTGGAGTTCACCCAGTTCTCCATCTTCGATCAGAGTCTTCAAGCGCTCCACCGCAGCATGAAAGAGAAGCAGGTGACCCACCACCACGGGCACATTGCTCTTGTCCGCGTATTCTGCAATCGCTTCTGCCTCTCTAACGGAGAGTGCAAACGGTTTCTCGACCAACAGAGGCATACCTCGGTCGATAGCTGCACCCGCGTGATCCGGATGCCATGCTGCCGGCGTCGCCAACACCGCGGCGTCTGCCATGTCGAGCGCCTTGCCCAGGTTGCCGGTAGTGAAGACGGCCGGATACTGCCGAGCCACCGCGTCTCGCCGGCCTGCATCGGTATCGCAGACGGCGACGAGATCGGCCTCGGGGAGGGCAGCGAGCGTCCTGACGTGATTACGTCCCCAATTGCCCGCTCCCACCACCGCCACCTTTATTGCGCTCATGAGTAGAACTCCCGCAAGGCATCAACTACGAAGTTCTGTTGCTCTTCAGTCATTTCCGGGTACACAGGGAGAGATATGACTTCCTCACTGGCTCTTTCCGCCTCGGGCAGCTGCCCCTCCGAGTATCCGAGGTGAGCGAAGCATGGCTGCAAGTGCAGGCATCGAGGATAGTAGACAGCAGACCCCACTCCGCGTGCTTGCAGGTGAGAGCGCAGTTCATCTCTGCGCTGTGCCCGAACGGTGTATTGGTTATATACATGCTCGTTGCCGGGAGCGTTGGTTGGCAGAGTGATCTCTTCGATATCGTCGAGCGCTTCGGCATAGGCGGCCGCGTGCTTGTGCCTGGCCCGATTCCACTCCGCCAGCCTCGGCAGCTTGGCGAGCAGAACAGCGGCCTGAAGCGTATCGAGCCGGCTGTTGGTGCCGACTTCGTCGTGGTGGTACTGCTTGGCGCCTCCATGCGTACGCAGCCTTCTAAGACGATCGGCCAGATCGTCATCCTGAGTGACGATCATGCCGCCGTCTCCCCAGCCGCCCAGGTTCTTGCTCGGGAAAAAAGAGAAGGCTCCCGTCTTGCCCATAGTCCCGGCCATTTCCCAGCTGCCGGCGATCTTCTGCCGCGCCCCTATTGCCTGTGCTGCATCCTCGATCACGGTCAGATTGTTCGAAGCTGCCAGCGACAGCAGTGCTTCCATGGGAGCCGTCTGCCCAAAGAGATGCACCGGAACCACTGCGCGCGTGCGAGAGGTCAGCCGCGATTCGATCTGAGCCACATCGATGTTGTATGTGGTCGAGTCGATGTCCACGAAAACCGGTCGGCCGCCGGCGTTGTGTATCGCTCCGGCGGTCGCAAAGAAGGTGAACGGTGATGTGACTACTTCATCTCCAGGCTCGAGCTTCAACGTCTTGAGGGAAAGAAGCAACGCATCGGTACCGGAGGCGCACGCCACAGCGTTGCTGGTACCGAGAAGACCGCAGAAGGCCGCTTCGAGCTCTCGTACCTGCTGCCCCATGATAAACTGGTGGCTCTCTATGACATCCCAAACGCCCGCCAGGACTTCGTCGCGAACGGTCTCCATCTGAGCTTTGAGATCGAGGAGTGGTACTTTCACAAGCATTCCAGTGATGAGTTTGCGAATAAGCTATCTGCCTCAGCCATGATCGACAATCGCGTTGAGGCGTCCCGCCTCCTCCTTGTAAGAAGAGTGGCATCGCTGGCATGTGCCGGCACCGTCGATCATGTGAAGACGCTCCCCGCAACTGCACATCCATCCCACCCGTCTGGCCGGTACTCCGACCACGAGCGCGTACGGCAGTACGTTCGATGTAACGACAGCACCGGCTCCGACAAACGAGTATTCACCCAGCGAAACCCCGCACACGACAGTCGCGTTGGCACCTACTGAAGCACCGCGGCGAACCACTGTCTCCTCGTATTCCTCCTTGCGCGAGACATGTGATCGTGGTCTGCCGACATTGGTGAACACACAGGACGGACCGCAAAAGACATCGTCTTCGAGAATCACACCTTCGTAGATCGAGACGTTGTTTTGAATCTTGACATTGTCGCCGATCCTGGTACCGGGCATCACAACGACGTTCTGCCCCAGGTTGCAGCCTTTGCCTATGACGGCACCCGGCATAACGTGGCAGAAGTGCCATATCTTCGTGCCGGTCCCTATCTCGGCCCCATCGTCTATGTAAGAACTCTCGTGAACGAAATGATCGGGCATGACATCCCTCAGTTGATGATTCTGACTTCCAAATCCAGATCCACACCGAACTCCCTCAAAATCCGCCGTCGAACCGCGTCAACCACCGCAAGCACTTCGGCAGCGGTCGCTCCACCGAGGTTTACAATGTAATTGGCGTGCAGCTTGGAAACCTCGGCCGCTCCTACACGAAGGCCTTTGCAGCCCGCTGCATCGATCAATTGACCTGCAGTCCGCAAGGGACCCGATGCTCCATCACCACTACCGTCCAAACGGGCGTCAACCGGGTTCTTGAACACCGAGCCACAACAAGCTCTGTCGAAAGGCGTGTTCTGCTTGCGGAATTCATTGACTCGCCGAACGTCTTCCCGGAGTTCTTCGCGGTCGCTCGGCTGCAAGCGAATCGTCGCCGCTGTTACGGCCATGCCTTCGATTCCCTCGCGGTACCTCCAAGCGACATCCGATCGTGACATCTCGACCACGGTGCCGTCGGGTCGCACCACTTCGACGCTCTCCACGATCGATCCGTACTCCTGTTCATGCGAACCCGCGTTGGTCGCTACCCCACCGCCGACTGTACCAGGAATGCCGACCATCCTGTGAATACCGGAAAGCCCCGACTCCGCAGTCTGGCGTGCCAGGCGCGGCGTCGGCATCCCGGCTTGCACCCGCCAAGTAGCTCCGTCGTCGCTGCGTTCCACCACCTGGTCCAAGCCCTTACCCATCCGAAGTACCAGACCACGGAAGCCCTCGTCAGAAATCAAGACGTTGGACCCCAGGCCCAGTGCGACCCAAGGCAGGCCGGAATCGCTGCAGAGTGAAATTGCTTCCGCAACCTCTTCGGTGGTGGTGGGCAACAGCATGGCGGCTGCGGGTCCGCCGATGCGGTAGGTCGTGTAGCGGTGCAGCGGTTCATCAAACGAGACACGATCCCCGAACCGAGCACGCAACTGACCGCACTCGCTCTTGTTCACCCGGTTTCCTCGACTGGACCGAGGTCGGCGTAGGTCAGGTATTGAAAGCTCCGTTGCTCTCATCGGTAGCCAAGGAAATCCTTGCGAGTTCATACCATTCTTGCAGGCATCGAACAGAGCCACGTCGGCTGCGCAGCGCCAACAACGCATCGCAGGCAGCGCTCGCCGCTGACATCGTCGTTGCGTAAGGGATACCGTGCTGAAGCGCTGTCCGCCTTATGAAATAGTCATCCTGCTGGGTGAGTTTGCCCAGTGGGGTATTGATCAACAACTGTACCCGGCCGGACACGATCAAATCGGAGATATTCGGCCGCCCCTCGTAGATCTTGTATACTCTGGTCGTCGTTATTCCGCGCGACTGAAGGTATTTGGCGGTACCCTCAGTAGCCACGATGTCGTACCCCATCTCGTGGAACCGCCGAACTATCGGCGTAACGGTAGGCTTATCGCTGTCGTTCACGGTCACGAACACGGTCCCTTCCAAAGGAAGTGGGCTGCCGGCTGCACTCTGTGCCTTGGCGTAAGCCATACCTAAGCTGTCGGCAATACCCATTACCTCTCCGGTCGAGCGCATCTCCGGCCCGAGCAGCGTGTCGACGTCCGGAAGCTTCGTGAACGGAAAGACGGCTTCCTTGACGGCTACACAGGGGATGGGAGCTTCGTCGACCGGCACGAGATCGTCCAGCCGCTTGCCGACCATTACCGCGGCGGCAAGCTTGGCCATCGAGACTCCTGTGGCCTTGCTGACGAAAGGAACCGTACGGGAACCTCGCGGGTTCACCTCCAACACGTACACGACCCCGTCCTTGACCGCGTACTGGACATTGATCAACCCCACAACCCCAAGTGCACGGGCGTAGTTGCGCGTGTGTTCGACCATCTTCTCTAGAGCCGCTTCGTCAATCAAATACGACGGGAGAACACACGCCGAATCGCCCGAGTGAATACCAGCATCTTCGATGTGCTGCATCAAGCCACCGATCAAACACCGCTCGCCGTCGCATACCGCGTCGACGTCCGCCTCAAACGCGTCTTCCAGAAACCGATCGACCAGGATGGGGTGGTCGGGTGATTCGTCCACCGCGCGGTGGAAGTAGTTTCGCAGCGACTTCTCGTCGTAGACGATCTCCATTGCGCGTCCGCCCAGCACGTATGACGGTCTGACCAGCACTGGGTAACCGACGCGCTCAGCTACTCCGATAGCCTCTTCGAGGTCAACCACCGTACCGTTTGCCGGTTGTCGTACCCCGAGTTCAGTAGACAGGGCTTCGAATCGGCGACGGTCCTCAGCAACGTCGATCGCATCGGGTTTGGTGCCGAGTATCTCGATTCCCGCCCGCTCCAGAGCCTTGGTCAACTTCAGCGGAGTCTGGCCCCCGAGTTGCACGATTACTCCTGTCGGCCGCTCGAGCCTAACGATCTCCAACACGTCTTCGAGTGTCAGAGGCTCGAAGTAGAGTTTGTCGGAGATGTCGAAATCGGTGGACACCGTCTCCGGGTTGGAGTTGATCATTATCGTTTTGTGGCCCAGTTCACGTAACGCCAATCCGGCTCTTACGCAGCAATAGTCGAACTCCACGCCCTGCCCGATGCGATTGGGACCGCTTCCGAGAATCACTATGCCCTCGCTACCGAGCGGCTCTGATTCGTTCTCTTCCTCGTAACTCGAGTAGTAGTAGGGTGTAGCTGCCGGGAACTCGCCTGCGCAGGTGTCAACCACTTTGTAGCTGGGATGTATACCCATCCGCCACCTCAGATCGCGCACGTCCTCCTCTTGGATCCCTCGAAGGCCGGCAAGCTGCCGGTCTGAAAAACCAAGCCGCTTCATGGTCCGGAGCCCCAGCTCATCGATCTGGCCCAAGGCTATCCAACCATCTTCCGCTTCAATCAACTCCTGCAACTGGTGCAGGAACCACGGGTCAATGAGCGTCAATGCCTCGATGTCCGCAGCCTCGATTCCCGCCCTCATTGCACGCTTTATCTGGAAGACGCGCTCTGGAGTGGGCACCCTCAATGCATGGCGCAATGATTCTACGTCGTCCACATCGAGTCCGTCGTCTCCTGGAGAGCCACCGATGGTCCAGCCGGGCCGGTTGATCTCCAGCGCACGAATCCCCTTCTGAAAAGCCTCCTTGAAGGTGCGCCCAATGGCCATCGATTCGCCTACGGATTTCATCTGGGTGGTCAATGTCGGATCGGTTTCGGGAAACTTCTCGAACGCAAAACGAGGGAATTTGACTACCACGTAATCTAGAACGGGTTCGAATGACGCCGGTGTGGATTTGGTGATGTCGTTGGGCAGTTCATCCAGTGTATAGCCGACAGCCACCTTGGTGCCGATACGAGCAATAGGGAAACCGGTCGCTTTGGACGCCAATGCCGAGGATCGGGACACTCGCGGGTTCATCTCGATCACCAGCATCTCGCCGCTTGTCGGATCCACTGCGAACTGGATGTTGCACCCGCCTGCCGACACCCCGATTTCCCTGATGATCGCAATGGCAGAATCGCGCATCACCTGGTATTCCCGATCGGTGAGCGTCATCGCCGGAGCAACTGTGACGGAATCCCCGGTGTGCACCCCCATGGGATCGATGTTCTCGATCGAGCACACGACCACCACATTGTCGGAGCCATCTCGCATCACCTCGAGCTCGAACTCCTTCCACCCTAAGACCGACCTCTCAACCAGCGCCGTTCCCACTGGTGAGAGCTCCAACGCACGCCGCAGACGGACCTCGAACTCCTCTCGGTTATACCCCACTCCGCCGCCGGTGCCACCGAGCGTGAACGAGGGACGGATGATGGCTGGATAGCCGACCTCGTCAATGACCCGTACACCCTCGTCGATGGATGAAACGACACAACCCACCGGAACCGCCAGTCCGATCCGCCGCATTGCGTCGGAAAACTCCTGACGATCTTCAGCCAACCGAATCGCGCGAACATCCGCTCCGATCAACTCGACACCGAACTCTTCGAGCGTGCCGTCTTCAGCCAGGGCCATCGCGACATTCAATGCGGTCTGTCCGCCCATCGTGGGGAGTAGCGCGTCGGGGCGCTCTCGCTCAATCACTCTCGCGACCCATTCAGGGGCTACCGGTTCGACGTATGTTCGATCCGCGAGCTCAGGATCGGTCATGATGGTCGCCGGATTGGAATTGACCAGGATCACCCTGTAGCCATCCTCTTTGAGCGCCTTCACCGCCTGAGTGCCCGAGTAGTCGAATTCCGCAGCCTGACCAATCACGATCGGTCCCGAGCCTATGAGCAGGACCGATTTCAAATCAGTCCTCTTCGGCATCAACGACCTCCTGCACCGCCTGTCTGACGGAGAGCTCCGGCCGCCAACCGGTGGAACTCCGGAGTTTCGTGCTGTCGCCGACTAGATGCGGAATGTCCGCTGGACGAACCAGATCGTCGGCTACCCGCGGAGTGACATCGTGCCCTGCGGCCTCTGAGACGGTCGCTAGGAGGTCCCCGACTGATACTCCCATACCGGAGGCAACGTTGTAGGTCTCTCCGGGCGATCCCGACTCCAGCAAAACAACGTATGCATCGACCACATCGAGAACGTGGAGAAAATCCCGCACTGGACTCAGATTTCCGACCTCGATCGATGTCTCCATCGCGCGCTTCGCTGCCTTTATTCGGCGCGCGAACGCGGGGACGACAAACCGGGTGTCCTGGCCGGCGCCTGTGTGAGGGAACGGTCGCGCAACGATGACGCGCAAACCGGTTCTCCTACCGGCTTCCAGCACAGCGGTCTCTGCCGCGAGTTTCGATGCAGCGTAAACCGAGCACGGTTCGAGAGGATCGGTTTCGACTCGAGCGACCGGGTCTCCTGCACCGTATACCTCGGCCGTAGAAACGAAGAGCAAGAGCGGGTCGGCTCCATCGTGAAGCTGATCGCAGAGAGCGGCTACCAGCCGCACGGTCCCAAGGGTGTTGACTTCCCAGGCCGCCACCGGATCGCGCCTCGACTCGGAGCCGGACGCGATGGCGGCGAGATGCACTACCGCATCCCATCCCTCATTGACAACGCGGAAGACACTGTCGGTGTCGATTAAGTCGAATTCTCTACTCGAAGCAGAATCCGGAATCCTGGCTCGCATTTCATTTTCATTCTGCCGTTCAGTGGGTAGTACGGCGGCTGCCACCTCGTGGCCCGAATCCAGGAGTCTGGGCACTAGCCAGGAGCCCACGAACCCGTCGGCGCCAGTGACCAGTACCTTCACGCTCGCCCCGACAGCCTTTTCAGATCGGCGTCCACCATCATGACGACCAGATCCTTGAACGACACCTTGGGCCGCCAGTTCAATCTGTTTCTGGCTTTCTCCGGATGAGCGAGCAGCACCTCGACCTCCGCCGGCCTGATAAACGCCGAGTCGATCTTCACATATCTCTCCCAATCCAACCCTGCGTATTCGAACGCGATTTCCACGAACTCCCTTACCGAGCGATTCTCGCCGGTGCCGATTACATAGTCCTCCGGTTCGTCTTGCTGCAGCATCAACCACATCGCATCCACGTAATCACCCGCAAATCCCCAGTCGCGTTTGGCATTCAGATTGCCCAACCTCAGCTCATCCGCAAACCCGAGTTTTATCCGCGCGACGCCATCGGTGATCTTACGAGTTACAAACTCCAGCCCCCTGCGAGGCGATTCGTGGTTGAAGAGGATTCCGCTAACCGCGAACAAGCCATATGACTCCCGGTAATTGACGGTGATCCAGTGTCCATACGTCTTAGCCACTCCATAGGGAGACCGCGGGTAGAAGGGAGTGGTCTCCGTTTGCGGTGTCTCGACCGCCTTTCCAAACATCTCGGAGGAACTGGCTTGATAGAATCGTGCCTCCGGGTGTGCCAGCCGAACCGCCTCGAGAAGTCGAGTGACACCCAATGCGGTGAATTCGCCGGTGAGAACCGGTTGAGTCCAGCTCGTGGGCACAAAACTCTGCGCCGCCAAATTGTAGATTTCGTCCGGCTTCACGTCACGGATGACGCTCGTCAATGAGTGCTGGTCCAACAGATCGGCAGGAAGAACCGTGAGCCTGTCTATGAAGTCCTCGATGCGTTCGTATGAATCGTGCGACGTCCTCCGCACCACCCCAACCACCTCGTACCCTTTGAACAACAAGTTTTGAGCGAGATATGAACCGTCCTGACCTGTAATGCCGGTAATGAGCGCTGTGGGCAATTGTCCGTCTCCTCAGCTTTTCACGAGTGATCTCGGGGACTGGCACTTGTAGAAAGAGCCCGGTATGCGTAGCTTTTTGGGTCGTAACTTTTTCCTGAATTCAACCTCAGAGTCGCACGCTTATGGCTCGCGTTTGTGAGATTTGTGGCAAGGGTCCCAGGACTGGCAACAACGTCAGTCATGCCAACAATAAAACCAAGAGGCGTTGGCTTCCTAATTTGCAGCGGGTAAGAGTTCTCGTGGACGGAAAGCCAAAACGGATCCGAGTATGCACGAGGTGCATACGGTCCAACAAGGTGGTCAAGGCGCCCAAGGTCGCGTAAGAACTGCTCTCTACTGCAAGCTACTACGAAAAATGGGGACCGCTGGGTCCCCATTTCACAATCTAAGAGGCTATACCACAACTCAATCCGCAAGCAGTTCTATCCGGGCCGTTTCGGCACCGTCTCCAGCACGATGACCTAATTTGACGATCCTGGTGTACCCGCCGGGCCTGCTGGCAAAGCGCGGGCCGATTTCTCCGAATAACCTACCCGAGACTTTGCGGTCCTTGATGGACCGCTCAACCTGGCGACGCGCATGAAGGTCCCCGCGTCGTGCCCACGTGATCAGTTTCTCTGCGAAGGGCCTCAATTCCTTGGCTTTGGCCAGCGTTGTTTCCACTCTTTCGTGCCGGAACAGCGATGTCGCCATGTTCCGCAACGTTGCGCGCCTGTGACTGGCTGTCCGGCTGAGTTGCCGCCCTCTCTTCCTATGTCGCACTTTACTGCTCGCTCTCGTTCTCGGCTGTATCCGCTACCTGAACCGACGCTGAGCCCGGGTTGGTGACCACAAGCTCCCCGTCCACTTCCTCGAAAGTCATTCCAAAACAGAGCTCTTCGCGCTCGAGCATGTCCTTGATTTCACCCAAGGCCTTTTCTCCGACGTTCTTCACCTTGAGCATGTCGTCCTCGGTGTATTGGACCAGATCGCCCAGGGTGCTGATACTCGAGTTCTTCAAGGAGTTGATTGACCGGACAGAGAGTCCACAGTCATCTATGGGCTTCGACAACAAGTACTGGTAACGGGCCGAATCGGCAGCCGAGTCTGCTTCTACTGCGTCTGGCACGGAGGGGACGTGTCCGAAGTCCGTGAAGTAGCGCAAATGCTCTTGTAGTAGAGCCGCAGCATAGGCCACCGCGTCTTCGGGCTCAACTGCGCCGTTGGTCTGAACGGAAAGCGTTACGCTGTCGAAATCAGTGCGCTGGCCGACGCGCGTTTCGGTGACGGTGAAGATGGCACGCCGCACCGGGCAATACATCGCATCGATTCGCACCAGGTCCACCGGCAATGACCGGTCTTCCGGTTGCTGGGACCCTTCTACGTACCCCCGGCCCTTGTTCACGTAGAACTCGGCACTGATCTCTCGGTCTTCCTGTAGCGTGAACAGCAGGTGTTCCGGGTCAACGACCGTGACAGCGCCATGAGGTTCGATGTCTTTGGCCCGCACCGTACCGGCTTTCTCGACCTTGAGGTGTAGCACTGCTTCCTCCACCTCTTCGTCGAGAACCAGCGTCAGATTCTTCAGTCGCTGGATGATCTGGTGGATGTCCTCCACCACACCCGGAACCGTCTGGTGTTCGTGCACGACCCCCTCGAGGCGAAACGCCCACACCGCTGTGCCGCGCAACGAGGAAAGCAGCATGCGCCGCAGCGCATTGCCCAGAGTGTGCCCGAAGCCTCGCTCGAGCGGCTGAAGCTTGAAGTCGGCGGCGTGCGTGCCTTCTTCCTGTCTTGTCATCTCGACCACGTGGGGTCGAACCAAACCAGTGAGATCGATTGTCATGTTATTTCGAGTAAAGCTCAACGATTAACTGCTCCTGCGCGGCAAGGGGGATGGTCTCGCGAGTAGGAGTCTCCGTGATCTTCCCAACAGCCTTGTCAGTGTCCACCGATATCCACGACACCGGAGTTGCGCGCGACAACGCTTCCAAGGAAGCACGCACGACCGCGAGATCTCGACTCTTCTCGGCTACTTTGACTTCATCATTTGCCTGCACTCTGTATGACGGGATGTCGACCGTACGGCCATTCACCTCGATATGACGATGCCTCACGAGTTGACGTGCGGACTTGCGACTCACCGCAAACCCCATACGGTGAACCACACTGTCCAGCCGAGTTTCCAGCGCTACTATCAAGTTGGACCCGGTCACTCCCGGTAGTTTGCGAACCTTCTCGAAGGTGTTATGGAATTGGCTTTCGGAAATGCCGTAGATTCGCTTGACCTTCTGCTTCTCGCGCAACTGTTTTGCGTACTCAGATACCTTGCGGCGACGGGCAGCGGCCTGACCGTGCTGCCCTGGAGCGTACTCCCGGCGGTCGACGGCGCACTTCTCGGTCAGACACCGCGTCCCTTTGAGGAACAGCTTCGTGCCTTCCCGCCTGCAGAGCTTGCAACTGGGTCCAGTATTCTTTGCCATCCTACACCCGCCGCTTCTTTGGTGGCCGACATCCATTGTGTGGAATCGGCGTCACATCACGGATCGACGCAACCTGCAATCCCGCTGAGGCCATCGCTTGGATTGCAGACTCCCGCCCGGCCCCGGGTCCCTGGACACGCACGTGCACTTTCCGCATGCCCATGCTCAATGCCTCCTTGGCGCAGTTCTCAGCTGCAACCGTTGCCGCAAAGGAAGTTGATTTCTTCGAACCTTTGAACCCGGATTTGCCAGCCGACCCCCACACCACCGCGTTCCCCTTCCAATCGGTTATGGTAATCAGTGTGTTGTTGAACGTTGCGGTGATGTGCGCAATGCCTTCGGATTCGACTACCTTCTTGGACCGCTTTGTTGCACCTCGCGTCTGGGCCATGGTCTACTTCTTCACCACTTTCTTCTTACCAGCTATGGGACGCCGCGGGCCCTTCTTGGTCCGCGCGTTCGTATGAGTGCGTTGGCCGCGAACCGGTAGGTTGCGACGGTGCCTGATGCCTCGGTAACTCCCTATGTCCATCAGCCGCTTCACGTTCATCGCGACTTCCGTGCGCAAAGCACCCTCGACTTTGACGTTTCGTTCGATCGCCTGCCTGAGACGAGCGACCTCGGCTTCAGACAGGTCGTTAACGCGTGTGTCCGGACTGACGGCCGTCAGCTCCAGGATATTCCGTGCGGTCGAATCCGAAATGCCATAGATGTAAGTGAGAGCTACTTGCACTCGCTTCCCACGCGGCAGGTCTACTCCGGCTATGCGAGCCATAGGCTAACCCTGCCTCTGCTTGTGCTTGGGACTCCTCTTGCAGATGACTCTCGCCACCCCTTTTCGACGCACGACCTTGCAATGCTCGCAGATTGGTTTGACGCTTGAGCGAACCTTCAAAAGAGTACTCCGTGTCGGAATGTAAGAACCGTAAAATATAGAAGCGGCGTAAATCCAGCGCAAGGCAGGTTTTATGGTGTAACTCGAACCTCCCGAAGACTCCAAACGCCTTCAATCCGTCTGAAACCGAGAAACACCGTCTCCTTTCGCTCTTCGACGGTGCCCTTGATGACGAAGACACGCGCGACCTCCGCGTAGGCATGGTCTTCAGCGAGTTCTCGAACGTTCTGCAGCTCGAACGAGAGCTCTTCTGAGGGGGAAAGGTAGCGATCCAAGAGTCGAGACGCCTGACTGGGACGCAGCGACGCTGCGGGCGGGAGGTCAGGAATATGTAGACGTACCGTGTCGCTCCGCGACACCAGAGCTTTGACATCGTGAACGAGCCAGGCGCTTTGAGCTTCCTGCACTGCATCCAATAGCGGCTCAGACTGACCAAGGGCAGGTGCCGCCAATGCCATCAGAAAGAGCGTGGACACCGCGAAACAGGTTGTCTTTTCTATGTGCATGCGCATACCCTATAGCTACGGAATCTGGGGCCAACCAGTACATCCTCAAAATCTTGATACACCACTGCCAGAGAACCGAGTCGGCCACTGCCTCCCGAGCCTCATTACAACAATCCGCCTGCCACTCAAGTTGCACCTCGTTTGGACAGAATCAAGGTTCTGAGTGAATCCTCGAGCGCTGCGTATTCTCGATGTGCATCCCCCTCCAGCACGAGCGTGTACGGCGATCGAGGGTAACTGGCTCTGACAACCTCGAGAATGCTGTCAGCGAGAGGTGGTTGCAGCACCGCTGCAGCGAGTAACGCCTTCGGCGCCAACGGTGAGCGAGGGTGTCGTATGGCAACCGCTTCGAACAAGGCAACCGCCGGTGTGCGTGTATCGGCTTTGTCGCGAAGAGCCTCAGCGGCGAGGAAAAGCTCTAGATCGGGGTTCCTGCTCCGCCATGAATCGATAGCACTGTCTCCCGTATCCCACCCCTCCAGCGCCACCACAGACGCTTCAACGGCAGTCCACACGTCCGCAAACGCAGGCCGCATGGTTTCGACATCCGAGGTTATGGTAGCCAGAGAATCCAACAAGGACGGTAGCCTCTCCAAGTCATCTGTACGCCGAAGCTCGGACAAGATCAAGCCGTACCTCGCCGCATCGGCAATATCCGGTGACGGCCGCAGATCCAACACTTGCTGGTACCTCGCTGTCGCGCGAACATCCTCCCCCCGAGCATCCCACCTCTTGGCGTCCTGCATCAGCAGTACGCCTTCTTCGGATCTGGATAGACCTGGACGCTCCAGGAGACGATCGACCACGCCGGCTGCCATCTCCGGGAAGTGTGTGCCGACCGAGTCGAGAGTTGCAAGCCAGAGCGGTTCGATATACTCGCCGTTGACTCGCCAGCGCAGAACTCTTTCGGCGTCGGTGCGCCATCCTAGCCGTGCGTAAGAAATCGCGAGATCAAAAGCAGCGTCGGTAAGGAACGAAGCGTTGAGGTCCATAACCGCCGCCTTGTGTTCTCCCAAAGTGGCATGTGCTCGACCTCTCCAAAGATGGGCGGCGGCGGCGAGCATTGTGTCGTTAGACGGCAAAGCGCGAGAAAAAGCCGCAATTGCCGAATCGGCTCTGCCGACAACCAGGTAACAACGTCCCAGAAGGAGGTTGGCCTTCTCCAGAAGCAACGTGTCGGCACTCGCCCTTATGGCCGCAGTGAGCGGCTCGATGGCCGACTCCCACCGTTCGGATTCAAACAAGGCACGCCCCCTGAGCAGGAGCGCGTCGTCGTGGTATCTGCTGTCGGGATATCTGACGGATACCGATTCGGCCTTTACCGCCGCCTGGGACCAGAGCGACCTCGCCTCGCCCACACGCCCTTCCCGTTCAGCTCTGAGGGCTTCCTTGACACGTTGATTGGCGTTGTAGAGACCGTTGTAGTATGCGCAGCCACACATCGCGCACGCGAAAAAGAGCGCAATGGTCGTTGAATAGCACCTGGCAGTCACCCGCCGGCTCCCGCAAGGACTTTCGCCTCGTACTGCAGGAGGTAGTCCGCGACCCCCTCGGCGATTGCCTCCGCGAGCCGTTGCTGTCCTGTGGCCGAAGTCAGAAATGCTGCATCTTCACGGTTGGTGGCAAAGCCTGCCTCTATGAGTACCGCGGGCCGTCGCGCCGTACTCAACACGGCGAACCTCGCCTGTGAGACACCTCGATTTCTCCCAGGATGCACGTTTGCTCCCGCTTGTTGCACGGCATCCGCCAAGAGAGACGACTCCCGGAGGTACTCGTTGGCGTGGAGGTCCTTGAAGATGAACGAAACGGGATCGTCTTCGTCCAAGACGTCTCGAGTCTCGTAGCGGAGCGCCTCGTTCTCCATGTTTGCAACACGTTCAGCCTCGGCCGTTCGGGCGTCATCCAGGAAATAAGTCTCGAAGCCCCTAACCCGGTCGTAGCCTGGACTTCGCCTTAGGCTGTTTACGTGAACACTCAAGAACAGGTCACATTGGTCGTTGCATTGCGGCGCACGATCCAGCAGATCGATATTCACGTCGCTATCCCTAGTCATCCGGACTTCGATTCCTCGAGCCTCGAGACGATCGCGCAAGCGCCTGGCTATCGCGAGCGTTATATGCTTTTCGTTGACTCCACGCGGCAAAAACCGCCCTAAATTACCTGGGTCCTTGCCTCCGTGACCCGGGTCCACAACGACACGGTGCATCAGGCGGAAGCCATATCTCTCAGCCGCGGAACCCGGAACAGCCCTCCTCAGAGAAGACGTCCGTCGCCCTTCAGGGTTGGCCGCCGCGACTGGAGCAAACCGCGCATCCTCGAACCGCGCGGCCAAGGGATCGTACCGGAACCCCTCGCCCAAAAGCCGCGGGATATCGTTCGACAACCACTGTAGGGGCACGAAGAGGGTGTCTCTCCTGAAATACGCTCCTCCCACCAGGGGGGACATCTTGCCGCGGTGGGAATAGACGGGTGCGTTCAACAAGAACTTGAAAGGCAGCTCCGCGAACTCCACAGTGGCCCAGTCACCGTCGATCTCCGCTGAAACGGGTAGAACAGTGCTCAGCAGAGGAACTGACAGAGAAGGATGCCCGTGCTCCACCGATACCGGGATCACCGCCTGGCCTCGTCCCGTTGCGACGACGATTGACGCAGGCGCCGCAGGTGAGACTTCACCGGCCGCGCCGAAGAACCACACGACGGCCAACAAGGCGATAGAGTTCATCTGCGTCTCCCTAAAGCGCGGCTTGCATCACGATCGGCGTCACGACGCTTCAGATCTTCCCGCTTGTCGTGGTGTTTCTTGCCGCGGCCGAGACCGACAGTCACCTTTGCCCACCCCTTGACGATATGTATATCGAGAGGAACGAGCGTGAGGCCGCGCTGTTCGAGCGCCCCGATGAGACGTTGAACTTCACGCCGATGCATGAGGAGTTTGCGCGGGCGTTCAGGGTCGTGGTTGGTGTATCCACCGGAATCGTATTGTGCGATATTGAGCCCCTCGAGCCAAACCTCCTGTCCTCGAACGACTCCAAAGGCACCTTTGAGACTCACCTTCCCGGCTCGAATCGATTTGATCTCAGTTCCCGTAAGCACCAGACCTGCCTCCCACGTTCCCTCGATGTGGTAGTCAAAACGGGCCTTTCGATTCCTGGCCACGACATGACCGGCAGAAAGCTCCGGCCTGGCTTTTTTAGACACGAGCTAAGTCCAAGATAGAGAACCACTTCCGGCCGGTCAAGCTGAAGCCTTGACGCCTCTTCCACACGCCGTCTATATTCGGCTGCGGCTCAGATGTTCCTGCCGAAGTGGTGGAATTGGTAGACGCGCTGCGTTCAGGACGCAGTGGGCGTACGCCCGTGGGGGTTCGAGTCCCCCCTTCGGCACTGGAGTGGCGGTCAGTAGGGACGGGGGCAAAGCGGCTCTTGAAAAGCGTGTGAGACGGGTTGGCTGAAAGTGAGTCTGGCGCTGCGCCGGGTGGCCGTTGCACCGCCGTTTGTTTTGTCATTTCTACCCTGAGAGCATCGTTGACTCGTTGAAACACGCGACGCCAGCAATTGCCCGAGAAGCACCGGCACTTCGCCCTAACTCATCACCGTAGTAAAATGGGCTATCAAGCTCGTGAGGTGCCGCGGCAGGATACCGACAGTGCGAAACATGTTCGGTGTTTCACCGATCTCCTTCAAGAAGCTGTCAAGAACCCGGCGGATCTGTGGGGCGACCTCTTCGGGATCTCTGGGGCTGATGCGAGGAGATGTCTCAGATGAACCCGTGAGCACCGGTCAAGAACGGATTCGAACGTCTTTCGGCTCCGATAGTAGTGGCCGGTCCGTGGCCGGGATAAACGATGGTTTCGTCCGGAAGCGACAGAAGCTGGTCGCGAATGCTCGCGAGCAAGGTCGCCGCATCCCCTCCCGGCAGATCGGTGCGTCCAACGGATCCCGCGAACAACACATCACCGGCAAACACTACCCCGTGGCCCACGAATGCCACACTTCCTTTGCTGTGTCCCGGAACGTGAATGACACTGAACGCGTAACCTCCCACCGCGATCTCTGCACTGTGCTGGAGATCGTGGTCGGGCGGCGGAAGCGGGGAGTCGGATCTCATACCCCAAGCAGCCCGCTGTTGGGTGACATGATCGTAGAGATTCCTGTCGTCCGGATGCAGGTACACGTCGGCGCCGGTCTCCTCGACCACACGTCGTACGCCATCCACATGGTCCAGGTGCCCGTGGGTCAGCCAAACGGCATTCAGCTCGAGCCCTTCGTGTTCGAGGCGCCTCAGGAATAGCTGTGTCTCTTCTCCGGGGTCGATGAGCGCCGCTTCCTGGGTCTCTGGAGACCCAACGAGGTAGCAATTCTCCATGAACATCCCGTTTGTGAGGCAAATGATCTTGGGTTGAGGCGCCACAAAAAAGCTCCTTTCCGTATCTTCGAAACCACCAGTCGACCCATCCGATCCTTGATGGTCGGCCAACGCAGTCTAAGGCCTCGGGCTCAATGATGCCAAGCGTTCGACGTGAAAGCGCTCGAGATTCCGGAGCCATTCCTCCGGAATCTCGACTCCTCCCAACACCGCCCGGTCGTGGCACGCGACGTCTTCTCCGTGCCAATCGGATCCGCCAGTACGGAGCATGCCCGTTTCGAGCGCGAACTTCGAGATCCTGCTCGCGAGAGGTTCGGCGTGAGCGGGGTGCAATACTTCAACAGCGTCGACGCCAAGTGATTTGAGTTCGCGCAAGTTCGTTCTGGTCGCGAGAGAACCGAGGTGTGCCGCCGAGCTGACCGCACCCAGCGACCGCACGAGCTTCGCCACTTCCGGGAGTGAGGGTAACTCCTTTGGCACGAAGCCGGGTCGGTTCGCTCCCAGATATTTGCGAAACGCTTCACTGACGTCAGCAACTGCACCGTACTCGACCAAGACTCGTGCGACGTGCGGGCGGCCAATCGCGCCACCCTCCGACCGCGCGAAAACGTCCTTCACATCGATTCTCACACCGGCATCCCTCAGACGGCGGACGATCAAATGCGCCCTCCGAATTCGCATCTCTTGTTGGCGTCGTATGAAGCCAACCAGCTTCGCATTCTCGAACGGTACGAAGTAGGCCAGCAAGTGCAGTTCACCCCAGGGAGCCGCCACGCTGAACTCGCATCCGGGAATGACTCGCACACCGGCCCTGTGACCTTCGGCCACTGCATCGCCGCAGCCCTCGACGGAATCATGGTCCGTGAGCGCGATCGCGCGCATGGAGAGACTCGCCGCAAGCTGGACAACAGCACGCGGTGTACAAGCACCATCAGAGGCGTTGGAATGAAGGTGTAGGTCTATCAAAAGATGAAGAATTCTGCCAATGGCGGCGTGATTTTGGGTATGCCATGCGAAAGCGACTCATGCATCGTTGGCGCATGAAACCTTCTTCGCCCCATACGACCCGAAAACAATGGTATCACGTGATCTGCGAGATGCATCGTAGCCGCGCCTTGCTGAAGATACCGGCAACCGCGCGTTTCTGCGAACGGACAATAAAGGAGGAATGCTCAGTGCCGTCCTGGACCGTCGATACGGTCGCTGCATCCCCTAAGCAGATCCGAGTCCTATTGCTGGCTCCCGCAGGGCTCACGAGAGAGAGCATCATCGACGCCATCCGCAAACCGGCATCGACAGCCGTCAGGCGGTCGGGAGCGATCCCGCCAGGGCATCGAGTTTGGGGAGAAAACGCCTGGTGCTTCGCGATCAGGACGGAAGCGAGCGTCGCGGCGGTCCGAAACCATCTTCTCTCAATAAGCACTGCTGGCAAGATGCGAAACAGCACCGCTTCAGTGCATTGGCCCCCTACCGTTGCACATTGAGCTGGACAGCCGTATCACGAGCTAGCGGTGACAGCTAAGCTGAGATCCCGGCTTCGTAGCCAGCAGCTTCAATCGCCGCGATGATGGCAGCGGAATCGGTCTTGGACTCGTCGAAGTCAACTTCCGCGAACGCTTCCGACAGATCCACGAACACAGAAAAGACACCTGCAACGGCCTTGACCGCCTCCTCTACACGGCCACGGCAGTGATCGCAGGTCATTCCCTTGACATCGAGCCGGACACTGGACATTCGGTCGCCTCACAGATATCAGTGGCAGCCGCGCGCGACATGCGCCGGGTGCACCTTCGTATGAACGTTGGTGAAGAAGCCCTTGGCCAACTTCTCCGCCTCCCCTTGGCAAAGGTTGTCGGTTTCCACCGTCACACGTGTGTAGTGACCTCCCTCGGGGCGCACATTGAGGGATATCTTCCCGATCGTGCTGGTGAAGCTCCTCGACCTCTCGCCACTCTCGGTAGCCGTACCCACGGACCCAAAGTACCTGTCGGCCTCGGAGAGAACGTCGTCGGGCGAGAGCGAAGTACGATGAAAGAAGCGCATAATCTGTCAGTTCTGTTGAGGTTTGAAGTTGTTGAGCCGAAGGCTGTTTCCAACCACACTGAGACTCGAAGCAGCCATCGCAGCGCTCGCCACTATAGGGCTCAGAAGCAAGCCGGTGAATGGGTACAGGACCCCTGCCGCTAGTGGAATACAAACCGCGTTGTAGAAAAAAGCAAAAAACAGGTTCTGGCGAATCGTACGCATCGTACGCTGTGACAGTTCCACTGCAACAACCAGTGCTTCGAGATCGCCTCGTACCAGAGTAACGTCCGAAGCCTCTATCGCCACATCGGTACCCGTTCCGATCGCAAAGCCGACATCAGCCTGTGCCAACGCCGCCGCATCGTTCAAACCATCTCCGACCATCCCTACGGTCCGTCCGTCGGCCTGAAGACGCTTGATCTCGTCGGCCTTGCCGGATGGCCCCACCTCGGCCAGAACACGGTCGATGCCGACTTCTTTGGCAACGAGGCCTGTTGCTACTCTGCTGTCGCCGCTCAATACATACAGGTCGGCTCCCGTCGTCTTCAATTTGGCGACAGCCTCGGGCGCTCCGGCTTTGATCGCGTCTGAGACAACAATCAAGCCTTGCACCGTGTCGTTCACAACAACCACCAGCGGCGAACGCCCCGCGAGAATGTGGCGCTCGGCCTTTTCCTCCAAACCGCCGAGATCGAGACCGCGCTCTTCGGTGTGGCGAAGGCTCACTACCTCCACCAGGAACTTGCCCACGCGCCCCCTGACTCCCCTACCTTCCATCGCGACGAACCGCTCTACTTCGGGAATCTGCAGTTCTTTCTGCTTGGCTGATTCGGTGATCGCGGACGCTATCGGGTGCTCTGAACGGGACTCTACTGCCGCTGCGAGCCTCAAGAGCTCGGCAGCCGCGACGGCGGTTCCGTCTGACTTCTTCTTCCCCAATACATGAGTTATGGACGGCTTCCCCTGAGTTATCGTGCCGGTCTTGTCAAACACCAGAGTGTCGATTCGCTGTACGGACTCCAATGCTTCACCGCCTCGTATGAGTATCCCGTACTCCGCACCCTTGCCTGTTCCAACGAGTATTGCCGTCGGTGTCGCGAGGCCCAGCGCGCACGGGCATGCGATGACGAGAACAGTTACCAGAGCCACCGTAGCGAACACCAACTGCGGCGCTGGACCTACCGCAAACCAGACAACGAACGACATAATGGCGATCGCGATCACTACCGGAACGAACACCCCGGCTACCCGGTCGGCGAGACGTTGTGCGGGCGCCTTCGTGCCCTGCGCCTCCTCCACCAGTTGGACTATCTGGGCCAGCATGGTGTCCTTGCCCACTGCACGCGTCTTGAATGTGAACGATCCCAAGCCGTTTCCGGTGCCTGCAAAGACAGAGTCGCCGGGCTTCTTGCCCACGGGCATGGGCTCCCCGGTCAACATTGCCTCTGACACGTTGGACTCGCCGGATACCACTTCGCCGTCGACAGGGATCGTTTCCCCTGGGCGAACGATCACGACGTCTCCAACCTCCACTTCTTCTATCGGTATCTCGACGTCTTTCCCGTCCCGCTGGACTCGAGCAGTCTTCGGTCTCAGCGCGATCAGGCGTCTGATTGCCTCTGACGCCCGGCCTTTGGCGTTCGCCTCCAGGAGTCTGCCAAGCAGCACGAGCGCAATTATGCCGTTCACTGCCTCGAAGTAGACGTCTGCCGGCAATCCCGCGCTGCTGAACACGGCTGGCACGAGTGTCGCCACCGCGGAGTAGAGAAATGCGGCGCCGGTACCCACAGCGATGAGCGTGTTCATATCCGCCGATCGATGCTTCAAACCGCTCCATGCTGCGGCATAGAAGCGGCGGCCGCACCAGAATAGAACCGGAAGAGTGATTGCCAGCATCGAGAGCCTGAGCACGTCATGAGGCAAATCGTACAACTGTGGGAGCACTGTTCTGACCACTCCGCTGAGCGGCGCCATCAAACGTGCGAAGATGTCTCCGCTCTTGGCTCCAACATCTCCCATCAGCGGCATCGACCCCACCATTGTCAGCAGCGCAGCCACCGCGGCCATGACGAAGCGCCAGCGCAGCCCCGCCACCTCTCTTTCGCGGCGAGCCTGCTCTCGCTCCACCGGATCTTCGGCCGGCAACGGTTCGGCCACGGACATGCCCGTCGACTCTACCGCATCTTCGATGTCCCCCGACGTCACGATGCCCGGGACGTACTCCACGATGACTTGCTCGGTAGCCTGGTTAGCAGTGGCTGACAGCACCCCCGGAAGCGCCATCAGCGCTTCCTCCAACCGCGAAGTGCCTGCCGCGTAGTGCAAGCCGTCGACACCGAACGTCAGAGTGGCCTTTGTGCAGTCATACCCCGCGTCCCGTACGGCCCTGACGAGATCTGTCACCCTGACTTCAGCGTCATCGATTGTAAGAGTGGATTTGCCCGTGGCGTAGTTGACGGCTGCATCGGCGACGCCCGGCTCCTGCAAGAGTCGCTTCTGCACCGTCGCCGCACACGCACCGCAAGTCATACCTTCCACTGGCAGCGTGATCCGGGAATCACCCATGCTTCACGTGCCCCTTGCCGAGGTTGGAACGCGCCGCCTCACGTCCCACTTCTGCCACCACCCGTCCGCGCATGACTGACATGCCGCAGCGAAACTGGTAATCTCCCGGCTCTATTGGAGTGAATTCGATGGTGGTCTTTTCGAACGGGCGTAGTTCCCGCTCTATGTCGAGCCCGTCAAACACCAATCGAGCCGAACAATCGGCCGTTTCATCGCGATAGAACACGAGTCGTACCGGCGTTCCCGCCTCAACCGGTATCACGTGAGGGTGGTACCCATTCTTGACCAACACATGCACCTCCTGCACTCCATCGCCGGAAAGGTCTGTGCCGGCGTCCGACCGCGGGCGACGGAGGAAGAACCATAGCTCCCCGACAATCAGAGCCAGACCGACAACCGCGACTAGAGCCTCAACGATACTCATAACCGGCTAGAGGCGCCCCTCCCCTTCGAACCGAGCCAGCACCGGCGGCTACTGCGCGCACCCGACCCAGTAGCGGATATGGCTCGGCTGCGTGGACATACGCTCTCTCAATCAGGCGATCGGTAACGATAATGTCCGCACCTGGTCGCGGCAATCGCGCTCGATTCCGACGCTCAAAGAAACGAGCCCTCGATCCGTAATCATCCTCCAGACGACCGTGCGTTCCTCAATGATAAAGCAGATAATGCTCTCTGGCACGCCGGAATCGCGCGAGCGCTGGTTCCCACGATTCATACAACGAATCCCATGGATCGGCGCTCTCAAACCACGATCGCACCGATTCCGACCCTGCCAACCTTTCGAGCCCGGACCGCAAACGTATCGAATCCAGGTGTTCTTCACGCAACGCCGCCAATACTCTGATCGCCATACGTACTGGATCGTATTCCCTCCTGTCTGTCACGCGAAACCGCAGTGCCGGAAGCGTCTCGTCCGGGTACTTCAGGTCGGATGGCGATCTCGGAGTGAATGAAGTGTCGGCCACCTCGACACCGGGCTCGCCAACCAGGTCTTCGATGATGGTTTCCGGGTTCAGCCATGGTGCTCCCAGCACCTGGAACGCTATTGGAGTGCCACGACCCACCGAGAGATTGGATGCTTCGAATAGCACGAACCCGGGATAGTGTGTCGCACTCTCTAGGTCCGGCATGTTCGGCGACGGCTTGATCCAAGGCAAACCTGTATCGTCGAACCACTCACCTCGACGCCAACCGTCGACCGGCACGACTGTCAGATTCGCCTCGAGAGCCAGCGCATCATTCCCGAAGAGCGCCAACTCTCCGATCGTCATGCCGTGCCGCAGAGGAACGGGCAACATACCCACGTAACTGGCATGCTCCGGTTCCAGGGTAGGCCCCTGCACCAACCTCCCGCCAATCGGATTGGGCCGGTCGAGGATGACGACCGGTATTTCACGATCACCCGCGGCCTCCATGACGTGAAGGGCGGAGGAGATGTAAGTGTATGTCCTCGCGCCGATGTCCTGCAGGTCGATCAGCAGTACATCGATCAGCCCGAGCATCTCATCTGACGGCGCCAATTGCTCTCCATAGAGGCTGAAGATGGGAAGCCCGGTGGCGGAATCCATGCTGTGCTCGATGTTTGCGTCGTTTGAGAGACCGCGAAATCCGTGCTCCGGACTGAAAATGGCGGTCAGCCCCACTCCGGCATTCAACAGAACTTCGGGATCACTCGCCCCCCGACTGTCGACCCCTGTCTGGTTGGTGACTAGCCCCACTCGCCTACCGGAAACCAAGTGCGATGAGTCGGAGAGAAGCACGTCGATACCGGGCCGAACCTGCACCGCATCGTGTCCAGACGGCGCGCAACCAAATAGCACCACGCACAACGCGGTTGTTTTTAGTTTAGGCATGGTCTACCCTGTAGGTTGAACGGAGAATATGGCGACAACACGGCGACACGCACAGGGTGTGCGCCGCGTGCGATCTTCCGCAACGCCCTTGGAACCTATGTGAGACTGAGAACGAATGACGAAAGCTAAATGGGCCATGATTGCTTATGTCTTCTTCGCAAGCACCGCGTGCGGAAGGAGCGTACAGACGGCCGATGTCCCGGCCGTAGCACCTACCCCTAGAGCCAACACACCGGCGCTGGCAGTCCCCGCAACGGCACTCCAACTGCCCACTGTCGACTCTCTGGTCGCTTCGATGTCACTCCGGGAGCGCATCGGGCAACTCATCATGCCCTGGCTGTTGGGGAACTATACGGCTTTCGGCACCAGGGAGTTCGACCGGATATCCCGTTGGGTGGATTCGCTTCAATTGGGAGGAATAATCATCTCGATCGGTTCGCCACTCGATGCCGCCGCGAAATTGAACGCCCTGCAAATGCGCTCAAAGCTGCCCCTGCTCATCGCAGCCGATTTGGAATGGGGTTCCGGAATGCGGTTTGTGGGTGGGACTTCGTTCCCGATGGCGATGGGCATCGGTGCGACGGATCGCGAGCTGGACGCCTATCAGTTGGGGCGAATCACCGCGCTCGAGGCGCGGTCGGTCGGTGTGCACATGACATATTCGCCCGTTGCTGACGTCAACAACAATCCCGACAATCCGATCATAAACACCCGATCCTTTGGTGAGGATCCCGAGGCCGCATCCCGGCTCGTTTCAGCATACATTCGTGGTGCCTCCGAGCATGGGCTCTTCACGACAGCGAAGCATTTCCCCGGTCACGGCGACACACGTAGCGATTCCCATATAGACTTACCCGTGGTCCCTGCATGCTGGGAGAGACTCGACACGCTCGAGCTGGTCCCGTTCCGCGCCGCAATCGAGGCAGGTGTGACGGCTGTAATGACGGCTCACATCGCCCTGCCTTGCATCGACGGTGAAGTTGATACTCCACCAGCGACCTTCTCACGGGCGGTCATGACCGGCATTCTTCGCGATTCGCTCGGTTTTGACGGCATCGTCGTGACGGACGCACTTACCATGGGAGCCATCGTCAGCAAGTATGGGGTCGGCGAGACGGTTGTAAGGGCCTTCGCCGCCGGAAGCGACCTGTTGTTGATCCCCGCCGACCCGGTTCAAGCGGTCGATGCAATGGTCGAGGCTGTCGAATCGGGTCGCATATCTGAGACTCGCCTCAACAGGTCAGTACGCAAGATGTTGTCTCTGAAGGATAGTGCCGGTCTCTTTCACCACCGCACAGTGCATCTCGATAGCATACCGAGCAGGGTCGGGTTACAAGCCTACCAGGAGGTGGCGGACGACATAGCCACACGCGCAATCACTCTGGTGCAAGAGGGACCGATCAGAGATTTCAGAGAAGTGCGACGTCGAACCGCGGTGATCCTCTATGCGGAAGAAACCAACCTGACGATAGGAAACACCTTGCTCGCCGAGTTCAGGGCAGCGGGCAATACCGTGAATCCATTCCGCCTCTACCCGGCGTCCGGCGCGGCATCGTACGACTCAGCGCGCGCGGTCATCGCCGGCAACCCCCGCGTTGTATTCGCGGCGGGCGTGCGGTTCATTGCCGGACGCGGTCACATTCAGTTTCCAGATTCACTCGCGAGACTGATCCTGGAATCCGAAAAGAAACGTCCGACAATGCTGGTGTCACTCGGGAGCCCGTACCTGCTCAATCAAGTGGAGGGTTTCAATGGCGGTTACATGCTGGCGTGGTCAAACTGCGAGTCGACGGAAAGAGCCACAGCGCTTGCGCTGAGCGGGAGGACGGAGATCGCTGGCCGGCTTCCGATCACACTCTCCAGCACGTACCCGCGCGGGTTCGGGATAATGCTCTCCCGGAACTGAGATTCTCGCTCCTCCACCGCATGCTCGGGAGGGAATATTCGTGTTCACCTCACGGTGGTGGCTGGGAATCTCGACGGCGTTCCGGTTTCCGAGTACCGTTACGCTCCGATCCAGGAGTTGTCCCCACTGGAGAGTCGCTGGGTGAAACATGTCGGGCACACCGCAATAGCGACACGGGCCGTGATCGAGAACACTTACCCGGTCATTTTAGTAACAGGCGACCTAATTCTTTATGTGACAACCACTTAGGTCACTCTGGCGTTGACAGGCGAATCGTGGTTTCCTATGTTCCAGCGCTTGAACGGGGGAAAAGAGTGAGCACAATTCAGAAACCCAAAGTCACCGCGAGCATCGCACTCTCCGAAACAGCGATCGACCAAGTAAAACAATTCATGGCTCGGGAACAGGTCAGTATTGACACCGCTGGCCTGCGCATTTCCGCAACACCGGGCGGCTGCTCGGGATTCAGGTACTGGCTCAACATCGAGGAGCATCCGCTCCCTGATGACATCATCGCCGAGCAGGACGGACTTCGCGTCTTTATGGACACGTCGAGCGTCAGGTATCTGTCAGGCTCCGAAATCGACTTTGTGACTACCGTGGATGATTCGGGGTTCAGGATCACCAACCCCAATGAGCCGGCCAGTTGCGCCTGCGACTGCAGCGGGGAATGTCCGACCTGAGTAAACTCACTTGTCACAGTGATGCCGAGGGGTCTGCGGAATCCGCGGGCCCCTCGATTCGTGTTGACTGGTCGGTGCAATGGATGGCATAGATCTGCTCGTGATGGCCGCTTATTTCGCGGTCGTGCTCGGCATCGGAGCATATTTTACACGCCAGCAGCGCGATGCGTCCGATTATTTCCTGGGCGGGCATTCACTACCCTGGTGGGTGGTAATGCTCTCGATCGTCGCCACGGAGACCTCAGCGCTCACCGTGATCTCGATTCCGGGCGTCGGGGCTCGAGGAGATCTGACATTTCTACAGCTCCCGCTCGGTTATTTGATAGGACGGATCGGGGTAGCTGTATGGCTGTTGCCGGGCTACTTCAGTGGAGAGCAAGAGACCGCTTACGCTCGGCTCGAGACGCGATTCGGCAGATCAACTCGTAAGACAGCTTCGGCTGTGTTCATGTGCATTCGCGCTCTCGGTGACAGCGTGCGGATGTTTGCCACGGCAATTCCGTTGCACGTCGTCACTGGCCTTTCAATCTTCTGGTGTGTGGTGATCGTCGCTGCGGCAACACTCGCATATACGTGGGCAGGTGGCCTGAAGGCCGTTATCTGGGTCGACGCGATGCAAATGGCCCTTTACGTGATAGCCGGCATCACGGCTATCTGGGTGGCTGCAACTATCGCCGGCGGCTTCGGACCCACGATTACCACCGCCTTGGAAGCCGGCAAGCTCAGAATGGTAGACATGCAGTTTTCGTTTTCCCAAACCTACACCTTCGCCGGAGGCGTTATCGGAGGCGCACTGCTATCTGCCGCATCTCATGGAACTGACCACCTGATAGTTCAAAGGCTGCTTGCCACAAGAGAACTCGGTGAAGCTCGCAAGGCGTTAGTCGGTTCCGGAATTCTCGTCATCGTGCAGTTCGCAATCTTCCTTTTGGTAGGCACCTTCCTCTGGGCGGCGGGAGCCGACGATGGGACCCTGGCGAGCGATGAGCTGTTCGCTTCGTTCGTGGTCGACCAGCTCCCTGCTGGAATCTCGGGTCTGGTTATCGCTGGCATATTCGCTGCTGCGATGAGTACCGTCAGTTCTTCTCTGAACTCGCTGGCGTCCGCGGCCACGCAAGATTTCTATGCAGCGCTTACCGGCCGGCGAGACGCTACACACCTTCTATCGGTCGGCCGCTGGGCAACCGTTGGCTGGGCTGCCATACTGACGGGCGGTGCGCTTTCTTTTGGCTCGCCAAATCAGCCCGTGGTGGAAGTAGCGCTATCGATCACGTCTATAACTTACGGGGGACTGCTTGGTGTGTTCATACTGAGCGTCATGTGCGAGCGGGCCAGACAATTTGACGCGATAACAGCGATAGTCGTGGCCACCGTCGCCATGTTGGTCATAGTATTCGTGAAACCGGGCCTGTTCGCGGATCTGGCGTGGCCATGGTACGTGCCGCTTGGGACCACAATAGCAGTTGGCACCGGGTTCCTCACGGCGACCCTTCGCAGCAAAGATGGTTCCGCATGAAGGTGCTGACCGGTGTTAGGAGGCCTTCAGATCGCTGGACGGTTATGTCCAGGTCGAGGCAGTGATGTAGGCCGAGCGGCTCTTACGGGATAATCCAGGCGTCGTAGAAGGACGCTATCGGGTTGTCCTCCGAATCCCGTGCCGGATAGAACCTGAATTGGCGCATCCTCTCATGGAACTCTCTCCTGTACCCGGCATCTGGAATTCGCGGTTCGACCTCGATCCGAGTCACCCGGCCGCGCTCGTTTATCCAGAAGCGCACCTTGAACTCCCGGCCCTTGACCGAGGCAGGCGCCTCGGGGGGCAACAGCATTTGCCTTGACTGAGGTCCGAATCCACTGCCACCGTCTCCTCCGGTACCGGACCCAATCCCCCCCCCCTCACCCGTGCCTCGCCCCGAACCGATTCCGCCTCCGCTACCGGTTCCGGCGCCTGGCCCGCCGCCTGAACCAAGTCCACGCCCGACGACCTCGGCCATGGCAACTCGGCCCGTGGGCCGTACGATTGTGATGTCGCGCGAGTCGGTGCGTATCTCGCGTAGCTCGGGTTTCGGTATCGAGAGTTCGCGTGCCGTGCGTCGCTCGCGCTCGGGCGTATCTGAGGATGATGAAGGAACGTAAGGAGGCAGCTCGACGTATCGCACTGCCGCACCACCACCACCACCACCCTCCCCTTTGGATCCAACCCTACCGGCGGCGCGGTACTCACTGTCCGAGACTCGTTCGCCTGTCCACGCGACCAAGAGCATCAAGAGCCCGTGAAAGGCCAGGGAAGTAAACGCACCTCCCAGCCCAGATTGCCTGGTTTTCGGCAATCGAAGTTCGGGTGCTCGTGGTGGATTCCTGGACATCGGATCTATAATACACCAGACGGGCACGAGAGCCCCGTTGTTTCGGCCCCCGCGCCCGCCCTTGCTCCCTCAATCTGTCAGACTCAGCCGCCGCCTTCTTCGTCTGCTTCTCTTGGCGTGAGTCCTATGACCTGGACACCAGCCCCTCGGGCGATATCCATGACCTCGATCAACTCCTGGTATTTACGATTGCGTGCGGATTTGATAAACAGCAGTTTCGCCGGGCGCTCATCGTAAATTGAATGCAACTCAGCATCCAGGTTCGCCTTCGCCACCGGTTCGCTGTTGATAGCAAGCGAGTTGTCAGCTAGCAGCTCCAACACGATTTGGTCTCCAGCGCCTTCCTCTTCGGCAGCCTCCCGTCTTTCCACAGGAGGCACCTGGACATCCATCGCCTTACGCTGCAACGGCACCTGCATCATGAAGATGATGAGGAGTACGAGCAAAATGTCGATCATCGGTACTACATTAGGCTCGTGGGTTACTCCGCCTTCTTCTCCTCCAACTGCCATACCCATGTCTCATTCCCCCCCTCTTGCTGCGCCGAGCGTGCTACCCTCGGAAATCTCATTTGCGATATTCGCGAGAACGCGCACACCCGCACTGCGGCAGATCTCTACAGCGTCCTGGACCGTGCCGTATGGAAGTTCGTTGTGAGCTCTCAGGTATAGAATCTTGTCTTTCGTGCGTGCGGTGTAGATCCTGGTCAGGTAATCCTCGAGTATCTCTTCTTGATCGCAGGAGGCGTCGCCAAATCTGCAAATCACACCGGTTTCGCCAGTGCCGGGATCGAGGTAATACCGACCTTGTGTATCGATGCCGAGTACAATGTCACCGTCCTCCTCGGCCCGATTCTCGATCTCCCTGGCATGAGGAATCGTTGCCTGCATGCCGGAGGAGATGATCGGCGTCACGATCATGAAGATGATCAAGAGCACCAGCATGACGTCGATCATCGGAACCACGTTGGGCCGGTTCTCGGCATTCGACTTTGTGCTTACTCCGCCTAGCTCATCAGCCATGAGAACAGCCTCCCTCTGTTAAGCCTTGACGTTTTCCCTAGCAACTCAGGTCTCGGACTCAGTGGAAGCCGCCTGCTGGGCCTTGAACTCCTTGGTGAAAATCGAGCGACCGAATTCAGAGCCAACGCTCTTGATCAGGAAGTCGATGAGTTCCTTCGACGTGTAAACGATCTCAACAGTGATGTTGTCAATCCGCGTCTGAAAATAGTTAAACAACCAAACCGCGGGGATAGCGACTGCAAGACCGAACGCGGTCGCGATCAGTGCCTCGGCAATACCGGCCGAAATCGCTGCCAAGCCGCCTGAGCCCGTCAACGCCATACCGGTGAACGCATTCACAACACCCATCGTGGTGCCCAGGAGCCCCACGAACGGTGCGGTCGCGCCAACCGTCGCGAGCACAGCCTGGCCGCGCTTCAGCTCGGATAACACGACCAGGCTCTGCCGTTCAATGGCACGCTCGGCCGAGTTGATGTCGTTCGTTGTCACCGTAGCTCTGTCTTGGAGCAGAGGTTTCATCTCTGTCAAAGCACCTCCCAACACCCTCGCAACCGCTGATTTCTGCGATGCTTCGGCGAGCTCAATCGCTTGGTCCAACTGTTCTTCTTGGAGGAAGCGGGCAAATTCGGGCGCGAACTTCTTGGTAACCTTGCGGCTCCGAGAAAATCGATACCACTTAGCTGCCGCTGTCGCGAGCGAAAAGACGGACATGATCGCCAACAAGATGATGATAAAGCGCGCGAACGTTCCTGCTTCATCCCAAAGGTGTAATAGGTCTACTTCCATTTTTTAACCAGCCTCCGAGTATGGGTTCATTTCGATCACTCATTCGACTTCGCGTGAGCAATCTGGGCCTACAGCCCCCCTATCAACGTGAACTGAATTGGTAACTGTATCAGTACGCGCACCGCTTGTCCTCGCACGCGCCCTGGCCTGAAGACGCAACGACGCAACATCTGCATCGCCGGTCCGTCGAACGCACGCTGCGTGGACTGAATCACCTCGACGGATTCGCGCTCGATACGACCCGAGGTATCCACGACCCCCTGTAGGACTACCACCCCCTCGACTCCAGCCTGTTGCATCATGCGGGGGTATTCCGGCGGTGGACACGAAATCCGATCTGGCGGTTCATCCACGACCGCCTCAGTGAATACCTGAGCGATATCCACAGGCCCTTCTTCTTCGACTCCCTCGAAGACTCCTTCCTCTACACCCACTCCACTGAAGTCGCGTGGGTCGAACTGCTGGCTCAGATCAACCGGCGGAATCCCAGTTGGCACTGAAACTGGCGCAGCTAGGGTTCTGAAACCCTTCGGTGGCGGCATGTCAAGGACCTCCGGTGGAGGAGGTGCCTCCTCTTCCGGTTGTTCTTCAATGAATACCATCTGCGTGTCTGCCACTACCTCGGCAGCCTCTTCAGGCCCCCCCATGGTCGCAACGACCGCTCCATAAATGACCCCGGTGTGGACCGCGAGTGAGATCGTCGAACCCGAAAAGGCCTGCGCCAACCTGCCTTTCTTGTTCGGATTCGATTCCATCAGGTTATCAAACACGAGTGCACCTCCGACTGTGTATGGCGTCGTATCATCATACACCTTCGTACGCCCTGATGACTTGCAGGGCGGTGGTAGATAGATTACAAAACGGTTGCAAACAAATGACGAGCCGCTTGTGTCGTAATTCTGAGGGCCCTGGTGCGGCGTCGGAGCGGGAAGATACACAGTGTTCTCGAATCCGCTACCCCTCAGTTTCAATAGGGAGAGTAACAGTCATGGTAGTTCCGTGGCCGCGTTTGCTGCGCGCGTCTATCGAGCCGCCGTGAGCCTCGGCGATCCATTTGCTTATCGCCAGACCAAGACCCGCACCCGAACGTTGACCGACGCGACTCCTGGCCGGATCGGCTCTCCAGAAACGCTGGTAGGCTTGTTGGAGTTCGACTCCAGTCATGCCCACCCCGGTATCCGTCACTCGTATCACGAAATCCTTCTCCACCACTTCCGTCTCGATAGTCACCAGTCCATTGGGCCGATTGAATTTAATGGCGTTGGTTAGAAGGTTCATGAGCAACTGACGCACCCGACTCCGGTCTACCGGCACAACCTGCGGCTCTTCTGGAACCTTCACGTCGACTCGGACCGTAGTCTGTTCTTCGAGGATGCTCGCCGTTTCGGCGACTTCACCGAGGACCTCGCGGAAGTCCACGGGCTCGCGATGAAGGCCGGCTCTTCCCTCGTCCGCCCGAGCAAGCATGAGCAGTGAATCCACGAGTTCGGTCATGCGGTTGACCTCGACGAGCGTCTCCTCGAGGATTTCCAGAACGTCATCCGTTGCGCCAGGGTGGGTGATTGCGCGCTCGATACCAGCCCTGAGAACCGTGAGCGGCGTCTTCAACTCGTGACTCGCGTCCGCTGTGAATCTGCGCAACGCGAAGAAGCTGCTTTCCAACCGACCCAACATTGCGTTCAAGGTGCTAGTGAGCCTCGTCAGCTCGCCTCTCGTGCGAGGAATGGCCAGACGCCGGTGCAGGCTTCGTCCGTCGGAGATTGCCTCGACCTCGTCGACTATCAGATCTACCGGCTTGAGTGTGCGTCCGGCGAGTATGTATGCGATCCAGGTAGAAACGGCGACCACTAGTGTAGCTACGGTAATCATCAGCGAGAGTAGTCGTTCCAGATGCACTCTCACTTCGGAGATAGGAACGCCGGCCACGACCGCGGCAACGTGTGTAGCCTCGACCGGGCTGACATAGAACCGCACCGGTCCCTGAGGCCTTCCCAGATACGCGACCCCGAACGCCTCTCCCGCCTTCAAAGCCTGCCGCGCCGCACTGGCGAATTCGTTCTTCGCGGTTAAGTCCTGAGCCCCTGCACGATCGTTGAAGATATTTCGAATTCGAACTGGATCCGGGCTGAGCAGCAATACGTAGTCGGATATGCCGGCGAGCATGGCGGCGACGTCAGCGCCGAGGCCGTAAGCAACCCACGGATTGCTTTCATCGGGAGGCGGCAGGCCGCTGTCCGGGCTTGGCACCGATTCACTCGACATTCGCGCTTCGGTGAGAATTCCCGAGATCAGATCTGCTTCGAGCCGCAGCCGCTCCTCGATGCTTCGGTTTATCCAGGAACGCTCCACTACATAGATTGAGGTTGCAAACACTGCGAGAGTGGCGCCCATTGCCAGGGCATACCAGCCGGCGAGCTGCCCGCGGATCGTCTGCATCTATTCCTTCAGTACGTACCCTACGCCACGAACAGTGTGAATGAGTTTCGGCTCAAAGTCCTGATCCAGCTTCTTGCGAAGACGGTTGATTACGACATCGACCACGTTCGTACCCGGATCAAAGTGATAATCCCAAGCGTACTCGGTAATGAGAGTACGGGTCATGACTCGTCCGGCATTCCTCACGAGATATTCGAGAACCGAATACTCCTTTGGAGTCAGATCGAGCGGAACACCACTTCGTTGCACCTCATGGAGGCTGGTATCGATCTCCAGGTCGGCCACTTGCAGCTTGGAAGAAGCCATGTCCTTCGGACGTCGGCCCAGCGCTTCTACCCGAGCCAGCAACTCTTCGAACGCAAACGGCTTGGTGACATAGTCATCCGCACCTGTACGCAACGCCTGTACCTTGGATTCCACGGCATCTTGCGCCGTGAGGACCAGAACCGGGGTCGTGTCGCCCTTGTCACGCAGCGTACGCAGCACCTCTATTCCCGACACTCCCGGCAGGCGGAGATCGAGCACAATCACATCGTATTCGCAAGAGGATGCCCTCTGCAGGGCATCAGGGCCGTCGGCGACCAGGTCCACTTGGTTGAACTGTTCCTCTAATCCGCGCTTGACATATTGACCGACCGTGCGGTCATCCTCAATGACGAGAATTTTCATGAATTCTGCTCAGCTTGTGCAGGCCGCAGGTGGACGGTAAACGTCGACCCCTGGCCCATCGTCGATTCGGCTCTAATCACGCCGCCGTGTTGCTGGACGATACCGTAGCATATCGAGAGTCCCAAACCCGTTCCTCGACCTGGCTGCTTGGTCGTGAAGAACGGCTCGAAGATCTTCGGGAGGTCCTCACGCGGTATTCCCATTCCCGTATCCCCGAAGGACACCGCCACTCCGCCGGATTCATCGTGGGAGAGACGCGTGGTGACCGTCAACACTCCCGTGCCCTCCATTGCGTCGATCGCATTCAACATCAGTGCGAGGAAGACCTGTATCAACTGCTCGCGGTTTGCCATGATCTCGGGCAGGCCGTCACCGAGTTGACGCTCCAGTTGGATTCTCTTGAACCGGTCGTGGTGCTTAACCAGGAACAGCGCGTCTTCGACGATCTGATTCACCTGCTCGGAACGCATGGCGCGGGATTTCGGCCTCGAGAAGTCGAGCAGTCCGTCAACAATCGCTTTGCAGCGACCGAGTTCCGAGTCGATAATCCGAAAGTACTCCTCCATTCCCGGCCGGACGGATGGATCGAGGTCTTCGGCACGTACGGTCACAGCCTCAACGCACGCGCCAATCGTCGCGAGCGGATTGTTCAACTCATGCATCACTCCTGCCGCGAGTTGTCCAATAGCAGCGAGCTTCTCCGCGTGCGCCACCTGTCCTTGAGCGGTCTTCCAGTCGGTGATGTCTTCACCGATGGTGATGACATGAGTGATATTGTCATCGTTCAATCGCATGGGGACCTTGGTGATGCGGTAGTATCGGGGCTCTCCGCTTGCAGATGACTCCGCCTCCATCTGCTCGATCCTTCCAGTGCGGAAGACAGAGTCGAACTCCTCCTGTAGCAATCCCCGCGGCTGGCGATGCAAAACGTCGAAGACGTGTCTGCCGAGCGCTTCGTCCCTTTCAACGCCCTGATCACCCATCTCACGCTTGCGGTTCCAGGCCTGAATCCTATAGCCCCGGTCGATCACGTAAAGACCTACTGGAAGCGAGTCGATGATCTTGGAGGTAAATCGACGTTGGAGCTCGGTCTCACGTGTCTTCATTGCCACTTCGCTTGCCAGATCCTCAGATAGTTCGGCGGAAGCGAGCAGTGGAGAGAGCACATTTGCCGTGATAGTGACGACTTGGCGGATCCTCGCAGAGTCGGTTGAATAGGGGATTGTGGCCTCCAGGAGTCCCAGCTTCTCGCCCTCGTGCACGAGAGGTATCCTCGTGGTGACACCAAGAGGCTCCTCGACTTCGAAACTGGGCCCGTTTATCCAATCGCGGACCTCTCGCTCCCGGCCGTCCGGGGGGCGCGCTCCTCCCTCAGCGCAAACTGGCCGGAAGTCCGTACCGTCAGGAGTCCTGATCCATATCCAGCAATCTTCGCTCTTCAAGCCTCGACACAGCGCACCCACGACTCCAATGAGTGCGTCCTCGGATCCGCCGCCCCAAGCGAGATGGGCTGTTATGTCACCGAGGATTCGCAAACAATCCGAATCGTGGAGTTCTGATTTGATCATCTTGCTCGATCCCAAGCTGAAATCATGGTCGGAACCGAAGTTTACCCTAGACATTCAGGCGAAACCACCTGACCCGCACCACGTTCGTGGTGGCTCCTCGTCACGACAGGCGGGAAACGCAGGAAGATAGGACTCGAAGCTCTGCCGCGCAAATCGGCACCAGATCGGTCGCAGCAACAGATTTGGAGGGCACTGGTTACCTTGACTCGGCCGCACACTGTGGCGGTGTAACATACCACCCGGGCAGCCTCAGAGCGTTCAAGAGTTGAGCCAACGAATGGAGCGGATGGGATTCGAACCCACGACCCCCTGCGTGCAAGGCAGGTGCTCTCCCAACTGAGCTACCGCCCCCAGAATAAGACACTGTAACGAGTTACAGGCCGATGCGGAAGGGTGCGCGGTGCGTGCTTCCGCACCGTTCAGTTACATTTGAGCGTCACACCGACACAATCGGAGATCGCTCCAGATGAGTGAACAGAAAAAAGAGATACCGCTCGGCGTCGCCGTGATCCCCGTGATATTCCTGGTTGCCGCACTTGGAATCACCATCGGCGCTTTTGGCCAGGAAGCTCACATCCCACTGATCTGCGCCGCCGCAGTGGCCGCCGGAACCGCCACCGTCTACGGGTATACCTGGAAAGAAATCCTCGATGGCATGGCTCACGGCATAAACCTGGCCATGGGAGCAATTCTGATCCTCATGGTCATTGGTACGATGATCGGAACCTGGATCCTGGGCGGCGTCGTACCATCTATGATCTATTACGGCCTGCAGGTGCTTTCTCCCGGGATTTTCCTCGCAGCAACGATGATTATCTGCGCGATAGTCTCTCTCGGTACCGGTTCGTCCTGGTCCACCGCCGGAACAGTGGGTGTCGCTTTGATCGGTGTGGGAATGGCTTTGGGAATACCCAACACGATGACAGCCGGCGCAATCATTTCCGGAGCCTATTTCGGCGACAAGATGTCGCCCCTCTCGGATACCACCAACTTGGCCCCGGCAATGGCTGGAACGGACGTCTTCTCTCATGTCCGCCATATGGTCTACACAGCCGCGCCGGCCTTCGTGATCGCTCTGGTAATCTTCGCCATCATCGGCGTGCGGTTCGCCGGAGGCGAATTCGACGCTCAGCAGATCGACGCGATGCTCTCCGGGATGAGGGACGCCTTCACGATTCATCCGCTTCTGCTGCTGCCGCCCGCCCTGGTGATCGTAATGGTAATAAAGAAGATCCCGCCTCTGCCGGCACTTTTGGGCGGCACCCTGATAGGTGGCATTTGCGCTATGCTGGCTCAGTCGAGTTCCCTCGCCGAAGTAATCAATGCCGCCAACAACGGGTTCGAATCAACATCCGGCGTGGTCGCGGTCGACGAATTGCTCTCTGGCGGTGGTCTCCAGAGCATGATGAACACGGTTGCGCTCATCATCTGCGCGCTTTCATTCGGCGGAATAATGGAGCGCACCCGGATGCTGGAAGTGATTGCACGATCTCTGCTCCGTATGGTCAACTCCACGGGGTCATTAGTGACCACGACGGTGTTCAGCTGCATCGGCATGAATGCCGTTGCGTCCGACCAGTACATGGCCATCGTGATTCCAGGCAGGATGTTCAAGAACGCCTACGATAAGAGAAGGCTTGCTCCAATGAACCTCTCCCGGGCACTGGAGGCCTCGGGAACCATGACATCGCCGCTGATACCGTGGAATACGTGTGGAGCGTTCATGGGAACGACACTGGGCGTTAACGCCTTGGCATATGCACCGTTTGCGTTCGTGAATCTGCTGGTGCCCGTGATCACCATATTCTATGGCTTTTCAGGGATAACGATGACCAAGGTCGCCGAGCCGGAAAGCGAAAGTGCCACGGAGGAGGCATAGGTCAAGGCGTAGTCGCGACACGCCACCTCGGCGTCAAAGTGACATTTCCTGCAACAGCACGCGCTTCCGCCGGTTGGCTCTGCTGCACTACTGCATTCGCACGACCCAGACCTGCATATGCGACGGCAGCGTAGCATCAAACTGATCGCTGATCCATATCGCCGTTCCTGGCCGTGTCCCGCCGGAGAAGAGCGTATAGTATGTAGAACCCGCCCTGACGCTGGCATCACGCGAGAAGGACGCATACTGAGCTGACTTGGGTTTCAAGCGCAGTGCCTCCCGCAATCCAAAGGTCCCATCGGGAAGCGTATAGGAACCGTGGAATATGTCGAAGAGGTTCCAACTGGTGAACGTCAGAGTTGGATTCGCACCGCCCAGACGGTCATCAGTGTACAGTGATGCCGCCCACTGAGCCAGAATTTTCTCAAATGGCGCCCCCACCAACTGTTCGAGCAGGGTATAGCCGTCTGACGTGCTGCGAATGATGTCCTGCTGCAGTCCTGCCTCGCCACCGGGATAGCTCGGGCCGTATTGGTCGGAGAGCCACCTCAGCAGAGACCATGGCACACCGTAAGCCTCTCGACCCTCGATACACGGCCCTCCGGCTTCGTTCTCCAGCCATGTGCATTCGTGGGGCGCCTCATCAAGATGGATGTCGAAGTCGATGTCGGTCGGCGCCCACCCGAAGTAAACAGCCATGTCCACGATTGCGCCCGAATACCAGTCGAATGAAGTCGTATCGTCCCAGTTCACCGCGACACCGAGCCCGAGATTCTGACCGGTGCTCCGGCCCTCGATCGCATGTCCCGCGATCTCCTCACCCATGGTTGCCTGACCCTCGGCTATCCAGATGTCGGGGAAGCTTCCACCCACTTCCGCTCTACCACTGAATTGAATAACGTGGACCAACTCGTGTGCCACTGTGGTCGGCAGCCACCCTCGGGCGAACTCCACCTCAACTGCCTCACCGTAATCGCCGTTGGGGTCCGGTGCTTCACCATAGAAGAACTCACCTTCATTGCTGGCCAGGTTGGAAGGCGATTGCGATCCGAAATCACAGCTCGAAGTGAACCCGAGAGCGCCCCGCTCGTTGACCTCCTTGGTGACGACCATGACGATTCTGCCGTTGCCGTCGATATCGGAGGGTCCTCCGAACTGCGCCGTGTCGGCAGTATAGATGTAATCGTCGAATTGATCGCTGAGTGCATCGAAATCCGACAGAGTGTAGCCCCCCGAAGGATTGTCGATGTCCTCGAGCCAGATCCCTTTCTCACCTACGGCCCTGACAACCGTGGTAATCAAGTCATAGGAGTTGCAGCTGGTTTCGCCTTCGGGAACCCTTACCTCTATCGTGTCATTGACGGTGACATTCGAAACCACTGCGGCGGCACTTCTCGAGATGGAATGCTGCCGCGCGCTGAGTTCGTGCCGGATCCGTTCGAAATTGACTCTGTCGAAAGCCCTGATCCGAGCCTCAACTGCTCTGTGACGGGCGAGACGTCTCATCTGACTTGGAGCCACCGCGTTTCGGCTACTCAGGGTTCTATCGACTTCATCGTATTCGGGAAACGCGGCCGGAGGTGCAGAGCCCGCGGCAGCAATCGACGAGAACCTGATTGGCGTCAGTCCGCTTGCCGCTTCCAAAGTGGATTGGACCCCGATCAGGTAAGACTCAGACTCCGAAGACGCATTCAACTGCAGGCAGAAATCAGCCGGGTCCTGGAGAATCTCCTGTTCCCCGGCCGACAAGTTCAGGAACGAAGATGGAGCGAGCGTGGCGTTTGCCGGAGCGGAAGGTATGCCTCCCGTAGTCACGATCACGTCGACCGGCCCGGCGGGCCTGCATGCATCGGGCACGGCGATATCGAGTTGGGTTTCGGTGGCGGAGTTGACTACTGCCGTTAGATCGCCAATAGTCACGACGTTGTTGGCCGGAGTGGTGTCGAATCCGGTACCCGAGACAGTCGCGTTCCCGCCCAGGTCGAGCGTGGTCGGGTCTACAGACGTTATCTGGAGATCGTGAACGGTTGCAGTGAATACAACCGGACTCCCTGCCACACCGGTGACGCTCGCAAAGGCTGTATCCTGTCCGACCGCTGAGCCTACCGTCCATCCCGTCTTCGCTTCACCTTCAACGTTGGTGAAGGCGATGGTGGAATCCAGCCCTCCCCTTCCGGTAGGAAGCGTGAATTCGACCACTTGCCCCGCGACGTTGTTGGCGTACTGATCTCGCACCCTGACCGCGATAACCTCCGGCACTTTGGTTTCCATGAACGCAAACTGATCGTCGCCTGACACCTTCGAGATCACAAAGGAGACATCGGCCTTCGCCGTGGCAGTGAATGTGGCAGTCTTGTTGGCCGCACCGACAACCGCAGCCGTCACCTCTTGATCGGCTCCCGCGACTGTCCCGAGTGTCCAGGTTGTTGACGCCTGCCCCGCCGCGCCGGTAGTGGACGTGGTGTTGGAAACGGTTCCTCCTCCCGCAGAAACGGTGAATGAGACGGACTCCCCGGACATGCCATTACCGGATTGATCGTTCACCTGAACGACGAGTGGGCCGGCAAGCGGCTGACCAACCGTGCCCGTCTGACCATTCCCCGAAGCGACCTCGGCGCTCGTAACCCTGGGCTCCTCGGGTGGAGGATCGGTGGTGCCGTCACCGCCACATCCGAAGTACACGAGAGATGTCGCAACCGAGACTGTTGCGAACCACGACAGAGTGCGATTCATGAACAAACCTTCCTATGCACCTTGGCATACCTGCGGCAGAACTGACGCAAGCGCCTGCCGTTATCGCTGCCGCTCTTCTCCAACACCTGGTTGCTCCTTGGAACGAACCAGGAATCCGGAATTCCAGGTTCGTGGAAACCTAGCGCTGCGTGTTACCTCAGGCCGTAGATACCCGTCACCTTCGAGCCACTATTCCAAAGCTCTGCACCCGCAACTCCCCCCCGTCGACCGGGCCCGTTATCCAAACCTTTGATCCAGCATGGCCTTCGAGCCGTGCCGGAAGGTTCGCGAGCCTAAACGAATGCTCACCCTCCAGCCACCAATCTCCATCTCTGACTTCGAGCAAGCCAAGGTACGCCGGTTCCGAGTTCACGGACACTACATCGTAATCCGTTACGTCGATGGCTTCCTCGGGAATGGCCTGTGGGTTCTCGACGGGAGTGCCGACCACGGATACGACCACTCCAGACAATCTGCCAAGCTCCTCGCGCAGTTCTCCGACAAGGGCAACCTGAGTCACCGCCGCCTCCGAACCACCCCTGAGCACAACCTGTGGAGAAGGATCGTTGCCGACCACTTGCACTATTCCCTCGACACTGGCTTCATCCATCGCTTGCGAATCCGAATCAGGCGCCGCCCGCATCTCAGGCTGAGGATTCGACCTATCTCGAGGACGGGGCTTCTCTGTTTCTGTCTCGTTCTCATTCTCGCCGGCTCCACCGCAAGCAGCTAGCGCCAGCCCTAATGCAAGTGTGATCAGAAGCCGCATCGCCCCTCCTATTGAATCCGCACGACCCAGAGGATCGGCGTCAAGGTTGTGCCCAGGATATCGTCGCTCGCATCACGGACACGAACGGCAAGCGCCGGGCGTGCTCCGGAGGAACCGACGATGGTGTAGGCGTGACTGCCGCCGCGCACCGACCGCGAATCAGAGAAATCCGCGAATGAGCGCTCCTCGGGCTCCAAGTTGGCGGTTGCCGCGACGGCCGACAGGACGGCCGGCAGATCCCAACTGGGCATCGTCAGCTCTGCGGGCGCCCCCGCTACCCAGTCATCGACGTAGAGCATCGCACCCCACTGCGCGAACAGCGAGTCGAATTCCATCCCCGTGATCGCCTCGATATTCGCTACTCCCGTGAGAGAGGGATTTGCATCGATTATATCCCGGTGAAATGCTGACGGATCCGCCGAGAATAATCGGTCGGTAAGGTAACGCAGCATGGACCAACTCGCGCCGTAGAAGCTCGAGGTGTTGCAGATCCCAATGTCGTCCGAGAAGTTGCCGAACAGCGTGCAGTCCTCAGGAGCGTTCATGAGTTTGGTCACGCCGTTGCCGCCGAAGTAGTAGCCGAGCTTGGTGATGCCCTGCCAATACCAGTAGGGAGGCCCAGACGTGGCCACTGCCACACCATAGTTGTTGCCCGGCGAATTTCCTGTATGGGCGTGTCCAACCACTTCCTCCGCGAACGTTGCTTGGCCCTCGGCGATCCAGGATGCCGGGAACGTACCATTGTCGAGTAGGATGATCCGTCGGCTGATCTGAATGTTGTGCGTAAACTCGTGTGCGATCAGCACCGGCAGGAAATCGAGCACGCTCTGCCGCGAGTATTCGGCATCCGGCACGTACCCGTAGAAGATCTCTCCTTCATCGCTGTAGGCGCAGTTCGAGCGCTCGACCAGGTCGCCGCTATAGACGAAGCCGGCCGCCCCCGTGGCGTTTACTTCCTTGGTGAGCACTATCAAGATCTTCGAGTTGTCGTCGATGTCCGATGGAGAGCCGAAAAAGGTCGTGGCGAACGGGAATATGAAATCGTCGAAGATGTCGCTGGCGTTTTCGATGTCCGCCAAGGTGAGCGCATCGCCGGTGGGATTGGCGTTGTCGGTGTACCAGATGCCGCTCTCTCCAACCACACGGGCTGTTGCGGTGATCGGGGTGAAGGCGCTGCAACTGTCGCCCGGAACACGGAAATCCCGCTCATTCCCGACGGTATCGTTTGCCGAGGCCATCACGGCTGCCGCGAATGGCCGCTCACCCATGGCTCTGCCGCTGAGGTAGCGCACGCTCGGGTTGTTGCGCGGATCCAAGACACGCCTCTCGTATGCCCGAATCTCCGCCTCGCGCTCGGCCTGACGCTCGACCAGAGCGGCATGAGCCGGATCGATAATGCCGCGATCTACAGCCGAAGGACTCCGCGTCCTTGCCAGCATCGCCGGCGGAGCGGCCGACACGCCCGACACGCTGGTCATCGTGAACGGCATTGTCCCACTCGGCACCTCGGCCGCGGCGCCGACGCCGATCAAGTACTCCGCGTCGCTTGGTGATGCGGCAAACTGCAGGCAGAAATCGGCCGGATCTCGAACGATGATCTGCTCGCCGACCGCTATGCCAAGCTGTTCTTGCGGCTCTAGAGTGTGGTCCGATTGGGTGGCCTCAAAGCCGCTGACTGACAAAACGACGTCCACCGCACGTTCAGGGCGACAGTCAAAGACGGGCACGGCAATCGTCAAAGAGGTAGAACCGGCAACGTCGGTCACCGTAGCTGCCGCTCCATCTACGGTGACGGTATTGTTACCTGCCGTCAGATCGAACCCCGTGCCCGTGATCGTTGCCGTGCCTCCTTCCACTAGCGGGTCGGGCGACACCGAGGTAATGGAGAGCGCCGTGGCCGTTGCCGTGAACGAGACCGGGCTGCCGGTCAGACCGGAAGCGGCAGCCTCCGCAACGTTTGTACCGATCCCAGAGCCCAAAGTCCACGTCGTTCGCGCATAGCCGTCAGCATCTGTGGTGTCGGTTGTGGGGGAAACGGACCCGCCGCCAGAAGCTACGGAAAACGTCACCTCTTCGTTCGGTACGCCATTGCCGTACTCATCCAGCACCCTGACCACGATCGGGTTGGAAAGCTCGGTATCTGGAAAGCCGGTCTGGCCGTCTCCAGAGTCCGCCACCACCGATGCGGCAACATCGGAGGTTGCCGTCGCCTCGAACACGGTGGCCGACGAAATGCCCGACACCGAGGCCTCCACTTCCTGGTCGCCCGCTGCCGTGCCGAGCGTCCAGGTAGTCGAAGCCTGGCCGTCGCTGTCCGTGGTGGCAGAGGTCGGGCTCACGCTCCCTCCGCCGCCGGTAACGGCAAAGGTCACGGTCACTCCCGACATCGGGTTACCGAACTGGCTGTTAACCTGCACAATGAGGTCTTCGGCGAGCGCAGTACCGACCGTGCCGTCCTGGCCGTCTCCTTGGACTACCGACATAGAAGACGCTACCGGGGTATCGTCCGTGCCGCCGCCGTTGCCGTCGTCCGGAGTGTTGTCATCGACGGGACACTCGGAAGCCGAAAGCAAAACGGCGAAGGCTACAACGGTGGAAATCCTGAGGAGCGGGGGCCGACTAATTGATGTAGTCATAATGGTACCGCTTAGTTAGGTTTCTCGTGTCATACAAGGTATCGTGGACAGGGTTCCAAATGCAACTACCTCTTTGGCAGGTCAGTTGGGCGATTTGACCGTAGCGCGATGGACCAGGCAGTTGTCATGCCGATGTCGTTCTTTTGACCAAGACGCTCAGTTCCTGAGCGTGGTCTCGAAAAGCTTCAGAATCCTCCGATATTCGTCCGTCCAGCTGTATGCTTGTTGGAAGCCGTGTCGCTCAACCGGATACATCGCCACCTCCCAGTTCTCCTTGCCGAGTTCTATGAGCCGCTGGGCGAGTCGAACCGTATCGTAAAAGAGAACGTTGTCGTCGAGCATACCGTGACACATCAGAAGGTGACCTTCCAAACCCTCGGCGAAGTAGATCGGTGACGACCGTTGATAGGCCAGCGAGTCGGACTGCGGCTCATTGAGGATGTTCGAGGTATACCCATGGTTGTAGTGAGCCCAGTCAGTCACCGGCCTGAGTGCGGCGCCCGCTTGGAACACACCGGGGGTTGTGAACATTGCCATGAGCGTAATGAACCCGCCGTAACTGCCTCCGTAGACGCCTATACGGTCAGGGTCGACTCCCATCCGCTCCACCAACCACCTGGCACCGTCCACCTGGTCGGTCAGATCGGTGCCGCCCATGTGCCGGTAGATCGCGGTGCGCCAGTCTCTACCGTGCCCGGCACTGCCGCGGTAGTCGATGTCCAATACCGTGTACCCTTTCGAGGCGAGCAGGTGATGGAACATGTACTCGCGGTAGTAGCTCGACCACCAGTTGTGGACGTTTTGCAGGTACCCTGCACCGTGCACGAAGATCACGGCCGGGCGTCGGCCCTCCGGTGCGACACCACCGTTGGGTCTGTAGAGCCGAGCCGGCACCTCTACCCCGTCTCGCGCCGGAATCATGACGATTTCGGGTTTGATCCATTCACCGTTTCGCCATTCCTCTGAGGTGCTCTCCGTGATCTTGCGCATCAGACGGCCTGGGCGGTGTTCCTGTATATAGAGTTCCGGCGGATGATTCGCCTCGGAATGAGATATCGCCAACCAACGTCCGTCAGGCGACACGCTTGCGTCCTGCCGGCCCTCCGCGGACGTGACCATGGTCATCTCGCCGCCCCCCAACGGCATGGTATAGAAATGTACGTCGGCGAACCCTTCCTTGTTCGCGGTCAGGTACCAGGTATCCCCATCAGGTGAAAGCGACGCTCTCAGGACCTCCCATTCACCGCTGGTGAGCGCCGAGGCTTCGCCTCCGGCGGCAGGCACCGTATACAGGTGAGCCCAACCCGTTCGCTCCGATCCGAAGTAAACCGTCTCCCCGTCCGGCAGGAAGCCGGCGGTGGAGGAGATCGGTCCTCCAATCCAGGCATCGTCGTGCAGGTGGTCCACGACCCTCGTCTCCATGCCGGGCAGATCCACTACGGCGTACCAGCGGTCCTCGTTGTCATCGGAATCCACGCGAATCAAAGCGTGAGCTGAGTTGCGAGAGACGTCTACCCCCCGGACACTGCAATCCCTCGCTGAGATACTGTCTCCCACGAACGTCACTTTCCCCGTAGCCACCTCCAAAATCGCTGCGCGCGATCTCCCCTGCTCGTCACCCACCTTGGTACGGCCGGTATGAGTCTCCACATAGCCCTCGTCCGTTATCCAAACCGGCATCTCCAAGCGCCGCGCATCTTCCGCACGCTCTGCGACCGTCAGAAGTACGAATGCGCCGTCAGGCGTGACCTGAAGTCCCCTCACGGATCTGTTTCGACCCGGGTAGAACGGTTGCGGTTCCGTCGAATCCGGCTCTGAGCGGCGGCGGCCCCAAGGCTGGTTCTCGAATTCCCCCTCGCGGATGAACTGAAAGAGTCGGCGTTCCTGCTCGGCCAGGTACCGTCGTTGTTCCGAGCGCGGCTCCTCCGGCTGTTGTGGCGGATTGCCTTCGCGAATATCCGTGAGTTGACGCAAACCGGAGTTCTCGAGTTCAAGCGCGAAAACGTTGCCGTCGCGCTGGAAATGCACGGTACTGCCATCGGACGACCAGGTGGGATTACTCTCGGAGCCCGCACCGCTAGTGAGGCGCCTGCTCTCACGGCTCGTCCACAGGATCAGATCTCCATCTCTGACGAAGACCGCACTGCGAAGATCGGGCGACCATGCCGCCGCGCCGGCCAGGATCGTGTCGGGATCGGCGCCCTCGTGCCGCTCGAGTTCCCCGCTACGCGGACTCACTCTGTAGATCGTCGCCGCCGTGTCTACTCCGGGTTGTTTCCAACTGACGTAGACATAGCGGGAGTCGGGCGACCAGGTGTGCGACACCCCGCCCCTGAAGAACTCACCATCCACGAATGGACGGGGGCTGTAACCCACGAGTTCCGGCCCGCGCATGACGTTTTCTACCGTCAACTCGAACTCCTGAGCGGCAGCCGTGCTCTGGAATAGAACCAACAAGGCCGCCAGCGAGCATGCCGTGGTTGTCGTGAATCGTGTCATCTCGTGTCTCCCAGCCGGTGTGAGATCGCATATCTACCTAATCTGTTGGCTTATGGTGTCTGCTGCATCGAAATGTCGCAAGTGCAAAGATACGTAGCTGTGTACGGTTCGGTTTCACTTCCAAAAAAGCGGCTGATGGGCAAGTCGGGGATACCGCACGGACTATGGGACCGAAACGAAACCAACAAACACGGAAGCAAGAACGATGTGAGTAGTCTGACACTTGCAGGATCGAGCCCAAGGGCTAACCCGCAGCATGTCGAGCAGACACCGAAACCAAAGAACGCCCCCCCTATCGCCGCAGCTCAAACGAGCCCATAATAAAATGAGGTGAATCAGCAGCTGAACCCGAAACTTTGAATACTGGGGCCATGGCAGTTTGCCGAGGGCTGGCCTATTCCGCAATCATTTGGACCGCGTTGGCGAGTTGTGGAAGGGGTTCGCCAGATCCCGCGCCGGCTCGAGAGCCCGGTCAGTCCACCGAAGAGGGCCACATCCGGACTTCCCCGCTAGAACCCGGGGCTTCGGACCTAACGGGAAGTTGGGAGCTACGAAGCGACCCCGCGCAGCCGATGCCGGGATTCCGCTTGTCGCTGACCGTGGATTCGGTGGTGGAAGGGCGCTACTTCGGGAGGATCACGAACTTCTTCTCCGGTAACGTAGGCCGCAACCCGCGGGAGTTCGAAACCTTCTCCGACTCGATTCTGCCCGGCGGACGCCTGACGATTCCCATTCGAACAGTGGAAGGAGGCCCTCCTCGGATCCGGTTGGAGGGTACGCTTCAAACCGACACGATTCGCCTTCACACGTTCGTGCTCGGCCCCGACACGCTGAGCAATTCAGCGAGACAGTGGATGCTGGTGAGGAAGAGGAGCAACCTCGATTAGGTTTCGCGCCCCGCTACCGCGAAAGTCGCAGTTCGTAGCCCTCGGTTGAACGTGGCTGGCGGTCCGTGCCGGTGACTTCCAAGATCTCGACAGAATATGCGCTTGTGACTCCTACATGGGAGACCGCCATTCGGACCAGCGGCCCCGGCGATAGTGGGCCCGTGACTGCGCAAAAAAGCTCGGTCTCACTCACCTTGTAGGTGTAAGCCTGGCAGCCCGAACAGGTCGCGGTTACTCCCCCCAAGTCCTCGGACGCAAGTGCCTCTACTTTGAACAGGATTGCCCCGTCGTTGCTCGACGGAGTGACGAGATCTATCGCGAACTCGCCCGCCGTAGGTCCGTCGCAGCTAGCGGCGACGAGGCCGAACATCACCACCACGAGCAGTTGCAGGAACTTCATGGGCTCCTCCCCTCGCCTTTGTTTCGGGGCGGAACTGCGGTACCGCTATCTCCGTTTTGTAGGGCCTCGATCGCGGCCGCGACTTCTCGAGTAGTAACGCTGCCCCCGGTGGCCTCCACCCACCCCAGGAAATCGCCCAGGTCCAACTCTGAATTCTCGTTTCCGACCAGATCTAGGTAGACGATATCCTCATCGCTGAGCGGCGATCCTTCGCCGACGAGGTGTTGGAGCACGTCGCTGGCAGTCAGGGACGGCGCAGAGACATCGAGTTCGATAGCAGCCAAAGCGGTCTGTGAGCCCGAAGCCACCTCTACACCCAGAGTGAAGCTTCCAGTCTCTTCAGGTAAGCCTGCCAGGAACCCACCAGAGGTCAGGGTCAGACCGTGCGGCAACGTGCCCGACACCAACCCCCACGACTTATCTGCTACTCCCCCGGACGCAGCCAATCTGTAGCTGAACTCGGCGCCCATTGTTGCCGCAGGCAGGGCTTCGTCTGCCACGATCAGGGGTGCCGCAAAAACAGCCTCGAGGGCAAAGGGGCGGCTCATTCTCAAGGTCAGGGTGTCGGTGCTCGCGGTGGTGTCCGGACCAAACCACCCCTCGAATATGTGTCCCGCGGAGTCGACGCTCGCCACCAGGGTCACCACCGAATCGGCAGACAAGAACGCTCCGTTGGCGATATCCATCGGTGCGCTCGTCGTGATCTTACCGTTTCCGGTGCCCAGCTGGTTGACAAAGAGTTGGTATTCTGCCGCGACGTTTGCGATTATCGTGTCGCCCATAAGGGAGCCAGGCAAAGAATGCCTGCGTGGCTCGCCGTTTGACCAGGACACCCACACAAAGCGTCGCCTTCCAGCATCAGCTTCTTGAGGCGATTGCATATCAATAGTGTGGTTCATACCTGGAGTCAGATACTCGTTGAACACGTTGTATTCAACGCCGTCGACTTCGACCACAGCGTTCGTGTCAGAGGCCGCGATGTAGGGCGGGGGTGCGAAATCGACCTTCACCTGGATCATCCCAGATCCTTCAGCCGTTGTTATCCAGTCCAGCTCCACGAACGAGTACTCACCATCGTTCGTCCGACTCGAGGGCGTTGTGTTCCTACCGAATGAATGGTTGGCTGTCGACCCAGGGAACGGATCACCTCTGTCTCCCCTGTTGTCGCCGTTCCACAGGTCCTCGCGCCCATCAGCTTGTTCGAGGGCTACTGCGTACGGGTAGGTAGGGGTGTTGACATTGTTCCCGCGGGTACTCGCCAGGTAGGAGTCAACGTGCCAGATGAGGAGACCTTCCTCATGTATCATCGAGTCGGAACCGATCCGCTGGCGGTTTTCGAGCAGGAAATACTCGTGAGTGTCCGGTATGGGAAGCACATACGTAGTGTCCGAAGTCACAACCGGGCTAATCTCCAGTGTGGTGTCTCGATCGATCGACACCTCTGTCACCCAGCCGAGTTGCGCCTTGGACCATGCGCTAAGATGCGTCGGCCGATCCGGCTTGTGTTGCCCTCCCGACCCCATCAGCCCCCACTGCCCGATCCCGGCACCGTCTCCGCCAACCTCGTAGAGATCCGGCAGGCCAAACAGGTGTCCGGTCTCGTGAGCCACCACGCCCATGGCTTGCGGTTTATTGCTGGTGCAGCCTTCGTCACCGCCCTGACCGCCCTGGACTATGTAGTCCCTGAGCTTGATCGTCTCCCCGGTAGCCGCTGAGACATCATCCGTGGGGTAGGGCCCCGCACTGCACCTGTGCGCCCAGATGCTCGTCCAAGCGGCGGAGTTCACGAACTTGCAGGAACCGTCCACCTTGGGATGCATCATCACGGTCGCGTCGACGTAACCGTCGTCGTCACCAGAGTCGGGCACTCCGTCGGGGCCGTCGTTGTCGAATTGGCTGAAATCGACCGTGTTATCCAGAACCGCGGCCGCATCCCGCATCAGATATCCCATTCTGGTGCAGTTGAGACCGTTATCCGTACCCTCATATGTCGAGGCGGCGTCCGGGACACGAACCCAATCGAATACGGTTCCGTATACGTTCAGGTTGTCGTTGGAAACCTCCCTGTAATAGGTATGGATGCTGTACGGCGGCGCCGGATCGGTCCCGTAGAGTCGCGTCTCGAGCGAGTCTCGAGGTACGGCCGAAGCGACCTCAGCGGAGTCCGTATCGGAGAAGAGAATGAGGAACACGGGCATATGAACATCGCCCGTCATCACTCCACCCACATCAGAGGCTGCCTGCGTGAAAAAGGCACCCTCCGCACGACCCGAACGGATTCGACTGCGGATCGCTGCCACACGCCGTCCGCGCCTGATCCAGCCGTTGTCCTGCGAGAACTGGAACGCGTTCGGGTCCGACTGCAGAATCTCGTAATATTGCGGAGGTGGAGTCGCGCCAAACCGACGCCCCAGTTCCTCCACATCCGTCTGAGCGAATGCGGTGCTGTGCGACAACATCGCCAATACCGGAAAAGCACGGCATATTCGCGAAAAGCCTGCTACTCGGTTCATATCACGAATATAATCTGCCCAAGGCTGTATGGTCTTCCTGCCAAGTGTAACAACTGCCTGTTGCTGCTTCTGTCCGAGCGGTGTTATTCCCGGGATCTGAGGCGGCCCTGCTCCATCGACGAGTAGCGCCTCCGCTCACCTACAATACTACCCCCGAGCGGCCCAGATTCTCCGCCGGAAACAATCGCAAGCAGACAACGTATTGTTGTTGCACGGGTTACGGCGACGAGTCGAGCGAGATAACCCGCTTGCCGGGCTTGTGCGTTCTTCGGTCGGTCTGTACTATCGGTGAGGGAGTTTCACTCCAGGATTTCCAAGGAACCGACTATGTCATCGCTTGGCCAGAGACAAGTGGATATACCCACTCTGCAAGAGGCTCAGTTATTGGCGAAGTGCGCCGAGTACACTGATGCCCGCGACGTGCAGAAGCTCGGGCTTTATCCCTACTTCAAGCCCATCTCCAAGGCCGAAGACACCGTGGTGGTGATCGAAGGTCGCGAACGGGTGATGATGGGTTCCAACAACTATCTCAGCCTCACGCACCACCCCAAGGTTCTGGAGGCGGCAAAGAAGGCGCTCGAGATGTTCGGTTCCGGCTGCACTGGTAGTCGTTTCCTGAACGGAACGTTGGCCCTGCATGAAGAGTTGGAGAGCCGGCTCGCGGAACACTTTGGAGTGGAATCCGCCTTAGTCTTCTCGACCGGGTACCAGGCCAACCTGGGCTTGATTCAGGGCCTGGTTGGTAGAGGGGACGTCGTGCTGGTGGACAAGCTCGATCACGCGTCGATCCTTGACGGGGCGAAGCTTTCGTACGGAGAGACCACCAGGTTCAATCACGGAGACTTGAGGCACCTCGAGCACAAACTCCAGAAATACGCCGATCGCGCCACTATGATAGTGGTCGACGGCGTGTACAGCATGGAAGGTGACATCGCGGACGTCCCCGGACTCGCTTATCTGGCGCAGAAATACGGCGCAGCATTGGCTATTGACGATGCGCATTCGGTCGGCGTGCTCGGCCCCAAGGGTGATGGTACTGCTGCGCACTTCGGTATGACCGACGAGGTCGACATCGTCGTAGGCACTTTCTCTAAATCACTTGCGTCCATCGGAGGGTTCGTCGGCGCCACCGAGAGCGTGATACACTATCTCAAGCACCATAGCCGGCCGTTGATCTTCACGGCCGCGCTGCCACCGTCCAACGCCGCCGGTGTGTTGGCGGCTCTCGACGTGATGATCGCCGAGCCCGAAAGGCGGGAATCGCTTTGGGACAACACCAGGCGTTTCCAGCAAGGCTGCAGGAGCATGGGCTTTGATATCGGTCCGACAGAAACTCCCATCGTACCTGTGCTGATAGGTACCATACACAACACATTCGCGTTTTGGCGGGCCCTGTTCGATGCCGGAGTGTTCACCAATCCCGTCGTCCCACCCGCCGTGCCACCCGAGCAATGCCGGCTGCGTGCCAGCCTAATGGCGACCCACACAGCCGATCAGATTGACTTCGCGCTCGAAGCGTTCGGCAGGCTCGGCAAGAAGATGGGGGTGATTTGACTGCAGACGTGGTCGTCCGGCCCGTTGCTTCGGCCTCCGACCTCGAACGGTTCATAGCTTTTCCCTACGCACTTCATAGCGGGGACCCGATGTGGGTCCCCGTTTTGCGTACGGAAGTGCGCAAGCTGTTGTCCAAGAAGAAGAACCCGTTCCTCCAGCGCAACGACGCCGACTACTTCCTGGCGATTCGCAAGGTGGTAGGACGCCGCGAGCGACATCTACGCCCCTCACGACCTCCGTTTCGCCCCGCGGCTCTGCCTACCTTTAGGCACAATGGCGAGAAGTGGGAGGTCTTGGGCCGTATCGCCGCTATTCACAACAGAGCGCACAATGAGATGCACGGCGATACGGTCGGCTTCTTCGGGTTTTTCGAGTGTGTGGAGGACGACGCGGTTGCTCAGGCATTGTTCGACGCGGCGGGAGAGTGGCTGAGAGATCGCAACCTGACCGTGATGCGGGGGCCGACCTCGTTTTCCACCAACGACGAATGCGGCCTCCTGGTAGATGGTTTCAATACGCCGCCAACCATCATGACCCCCCACAACCCCAGCTATTACGTGGATCTGGTTGAGCGAGCGGGATTCACCAAGGCAATGGATCTATACCAATACCAGAGCGTGAATCCTCAAATACCCGAAGCATTGATCGACCGAGTGAAGCTGGTGCTCGAGCACAAGAAAATCACTCTGCGCACGCTCGACATGAAGCATTTCGATGAAGAGTTGGAGCGGATCAAACAACTCTACAACAACGCGTGGGAAAGCAACTGGGGCTTCGTACCCATGTCCGAGGCGGAAATCGACCATCTGGCGGCCCAGCTGAAGACGATCGTGGTGCCGGAGCTGGTGATTTTCGTGGAGCATGAAGGGAAGCCGATCGGTTTTGCGGTCGTGCTGCCCGACTACAACGTTGCCATGAAGAATAACCCCTCTGGCCGGTTCTTCCCCGGCATCCTGAAGATCCTCTGGGCCTCCCGGAAGATCACGCGAGTCAGGATTCTGCTGCTCGGGCTGCTGAAGCAATATCGCGGCATCGGCGCCGACGTGGTCATGTACCATTGGATCTGGGAAACCGGATACCGGCTTGGCTACCGCTGGGCCGAGGCAGGCTGGATCCTCGAGGACAACCTGCGGATGAACAACGCCATACAGAGGCTTGGATTCGAACCTTACAGGACACTCCGCTTCTACGACCGTCCGCTGTGAAAGTAGTCATCACCGGCTCTACCGGATTCGTCGGTTCACACCTGACCCGGGCCCTCGTCGAACGCGGGGATGATGTCGTTTGTCTGGTTCGCTCCATCGAGAAGGCGAAGCGGCTCCTCGGGAACGCCACGCCCGAGCTGGTGCCGGGCGACCTGGGTGATGGCGAAACCCTGCGCGCCATTTGCAAGGGTGCAGACATTGTCTATCACTCTGCCGGCCTGACGACAGCCCGGAGCCGCGATGAGTTCTTCGCCGTGAACGCGGCTTCCACCGAACGGCTGTTGCAGGCCACGGCCGATGCGGCAGCCAATGTGACCAGATTCGTTTACGTCAGCTCTCAAGCAGCGGCAGGTCCGTCAAAGATGGGAATTCCCAAGACCGAGAGCGAACCGCCGAATCCAGTGAGCGATTACGGTGCCAGCAAACTCGCTGGAGAAGACGCTGTGCGGGAAAGTCACATTCCATGGACGGTAGTTCGACCCTGTGCAGTCTACGGGCCGGGAGACAGGGCATTCCTCTCGGTATTCAAGATGGCTCGGCTGGGCTTCTTGCCAGTTGTCGGCGACAAGCGGCAAGAACTGTCAATGGTCTACATCGACGACCTCACGCGCGCGCTACTCGACGTTATCGTTCCCGCAACGGAATCGCAGACTTATTTCGTGAGCCATCCGGAGCTACTGCGCTATTCCGATCTCTGTCGTCACATAGGCGCCGCAGTGTCTCCAAACAGACGACGACAACCTCTTGCGTTGGGAATACCGCCATGGTTTGCAAAGAGCCTCATGACTGTCACAGGCACCGCGGCTCGGCTGGCGGGAAGATCTACTTTTCTGTCTCCTGACAAGGGGAAAGAACTGCTCTCTGAGGCCTGGGTGTGTTCGCCGGGGAGGCTAGTTAACGATACCGGCTGGAGTGCAAAGGTGGCGTATGAGGACGGCGCCGAAGCGACCGCCAGGTGGTACCGCGAGAACGGTTGGCTGTAGTATCCAGGTGCGGACCGGCGGTTATTGCCACTCGATGGTAATTGTCCCGACCATCCCCATCGCTTCCTGCGGCACGCTGAAGTATCTGTACGACCCGGATGGAGCGTTCAAAAAGTCTATCTCGAACTCATCGCCCAACTCGGTCAACAGGCGCCCATTCAAAGATCCCAATTTGCCATCGGCCGGCATGAGTTCATCGACTGTAGACGCTGCACCTCGGGGGATGCTGTCGGCGTAGAACGCGACGTTGTGCGGAAACCCGCTCGCATTGATCCAGCGGACCGTGTCTCCTGCCTTTATCGTGAGTTCGGCGGGTTCGAAACGAAAGCCAGCTTGAACAGAACCGACCATCTGGATCTCGTGAACGACTCCCGTCTTCTCTGCTTGTGCGGCTGCCACCTGCCGCGCGACAGGCGGCGTCGCACGTTGGACGATTGGTTCGTCCGACCCACACGCAATCAGGAGGGGAAAACCCATTAGCAGTGCATACCGCATCTGAAGAATCCTCGAAAAGAGTGCGCCAAAGAATCCAGCGAGGAATCTATTGACACAAACGGCCCGCGGAAATGCTCCGAGGAGACGCCTTGCATTCTGAACCGAATCTGTGAACTTGCATGCGCACGGCTGTCACCTTTCATACGTTCAGAAATTCAATCATTCAATCAGATAAACCGACCCCGATATCATGCCCGACCCTCCCGAATGCAGATCGCTTGGAAAGCACTGCCGAGAAATCAAGCTCACGATACGCGTCTCGGACATAACCGAGGAGAGCAGGACCCTTCAGGATGCTTCCGTAACCTGGATCAGGGCGCATTCCGAGCGCCTCACATATGGACCGGCCTACCTCGAGGGTAACGAGCTCCGAGTGGATGCCACGCTGCATGTACCTTGCAAGCATCTCGAGACCGTGGACGGTAGACCCGCGATTGCTCCGGATGGCGTTGCGATTGTGAACCGCAACGGCACTCGCCCGGAGGTGCGCTGTGCGATTCACGGGTTCAGGGGCGCGGTGCCGCGCAGCACCCAAGCGAGTCCGGAAAACCGTTCGGCGGTGCGGCTGGGAGACGGTAGTTTCGCTATCTACTACAAAGGAAAACACCGCACGATGAACCTGAGGCTGAAGCGCTCCGTGAGGCGGGCTCTGCCGGCAGCGCATGGGGACAACCCGTGCTCGGGGGCTCCCTGCCACACCTCTGACAACAAACGGGGCGCCGCATGCTGCCGGGACTTCAGCTTAGAGTTGGTGTTACCGGAGACCCAGATGCACCAGGAAGCACTGCTCAGAGCACGATCCGCGCCCTACGCATGCAAGGTCAAGAGGGAAGATGAGGATACGGTCGAAGTGGAGGTTATAAGTGCTTGCGGGTACCTCGATGACGACGGGATCACCTGCGTTCTGCACGACCGATCTCTGCCGAACGGGCAGCGCGCGAAGCCCTCTCTCTGTTATGATTGGCCCAAGGTAGAATCAGATGAGACAGGTCACAGAGGATGCGTGCTACTGTAACATAGGCAGGAACGGCTAGGGTCGGTGCTCGAGCTCCATCTCTCCGGGGACCGGCGCCCCGGCTGCGGTCCGAGCGGGGTAGAACGACCACCCTAGCAACATCGCTTCGAGAGCCTCCCGATATGCACGGTCCTCGATCGGCGCGTCGAATTCGACTCTGGTAACGCGACCTCGAGCGTCTACCCAGAAGTGTATGGTAATCACCTGACCGCGAAGCTGCGGCGGCGCGGCCATCACTGGATACATGATCGATCGTGGCTCCGGTGCGAACACATAGGGTTGATTTCCTCCAGTACCGGGGCCCACATGGCTCCCTCTACCCGTGCCGAGACCGGTTCCCTCTCCACCACCCGACCCCGGACCGCGCCCGGGCCCTCCACCCGTGCCACGGTCGCTACCTATGGAGGAAACCTCCGCCATCAGCTCAGTGGGCCATTTCACGCTCACCTTGCGCTCCGGCAGAGCTATCTGGCGTACCTTGGGTTGCTCAGGATCGAATGTGATCTCCTCGGCAGCGGAACGACGCGGAGCGGAAAGCGCAGCGGGCGAAAAGGCCGGCAGTTCAACGTAGGTGACTCGCTCTGCGCCACCTCCGCCACCTCCACCGGCGGGACCGGGGCCGCCGCCCGTGCCGAACACCTCGTCGAAGAGGCCTGATTCCACCCCTACTATCAGCAGGACCAAGAGTCCGTGGAGCAGAACGGATACCGCTACAAACGGTACAGGGCGCCTCTTGGCCTGAGGAACGCGGAATTCGGGAACCATCGGTGGGAGTGCCATTGCAGCGTTACCCCACCGACCCTGCCGAGGCAACAGACCCGTGCCCAGAGTGGTTCGAGCCAACCACGCTGGTGCGCATTCGGTGAGGTCGGGCCGTGTAGTGCATGCGTATCACCCATCCTAGCGACGCCGGATCTGCTGCCTGACGAGATCGAACACTTCCGGTTCGAGAGCGTACACTCGCTGGAAAGCAGCCACCGTGTAGCCTTCCGTGGCGCCTACAGCATCCAAAAAGGCCCGTCGATACGGTGCCGACAATGTTGGCGCGTAGAACTGGAGAACCAATCCACCACAGCGCACCGCCGCCGTTCTCCTGATGTCTTCCAGCTCATCCGGTCCTTCCGCAAACTCTGTCAGATCGTCGTTGTCAATGAACAGGAAGCACAGCTCTTTCAAAAAGGCGAACACAGTTCCATTCGGGCCTTCCGAGTCGAGCGGGACCTGTACGGATACTGTCTGGTCGTTGGGAACATACTCGTCGTAGTCGACTATGCGCCCTTCAGGACCCAGAGGCGGCGACGGAATGACCAATCCGGCATTCAGTCGCCGGCGCACCAAGTACGGTCCGAGCTGCGGCGCCAGCAATGAATCCCAAACGGCTTCCACGGCGCGGTAGCGCGGCTGCAGCTGCTCCAACTGCCGCTCCCAGTAGTCACGGTAGAAGTCGTCCCATTCGCGTTCGGCCGCGTCTGCTATTTCGCGCAAAGCACGCTGCTCGCGCCCCCCGACAAACCTCTGGTTGACTATCTGCAGTCCTTTCAAGACTGTGGGGCCACCGCCCGCGGCCCTTTCCAGGCGTCCCCTCGCAAACTCTCGAAGAGCATTGAGCATTCGTTCCGGATCAGCATGCGGGAAGTAGAGCGGTATGAAATGCAGGTCTGTCCTCGGTAGATCGTCCAATCTGAAAATCGACTGCCGCAGCTCCGGGGCTATCGAATCGAGTTTGGTCGGGTATATGCCCAGTTCCTGCTTCGCCTCGCGGATGTGACGGGCGTATTCCGCACTGTACATACCGAGCGGCCCCGGCTCGTCCGCCGCCGCCACCGCCAGGACGTGGAACCAAAGGTCTACCTGTGGCTTGGCTTCAAACGTCCAGTCCGTTAGGGGAGGCGGAGCGTCCGATTCCATCCCCGGAGCGATGCGCAGCCGCACATCGAGTGAGTCGCGAATCTCGGAATCCAACCCATAAACCTCCCCGAAGATTGAATCCACATTCATGCCAGCCTCGGAAAAACCCGCGGCCCGCAAATAGACGCTGCGGTATTCGGAGGCGAGTTCGGGGGATGTGTGCTGCAACAGACGAGCGCCGCACTGGACCGCGGCTCGGGTTACCATCGGCTGTGTCAGGCCGCGGGCTGAAGATCTCAACGCATCTCCGGACACCGAGTAACACATTTCGCGAACTACCGAGAAGAGGCTCGCTCTGGGATCGTTCCATGCCGGCGCCCATACGGTGAGAGCATGCACTGTTCTCTGAAATGTGCTGCCCTCGAACATTCTGCCCTCGAGGCCCAGGGCCGGTGCTATGTATATGCGCCCACTGTCCAGGTCTTCAGCAGCGAGGAACTCGCTGATGGCCGGCTCTACCTCCTCGGTCCACCGCCTGCTCATTTCCGCCACATACGTTTCGTCTCCGGCTGCCGTCTGTTGGCGGAAATCCCTGTAGAATAGATCCCATTCCTGCTCGAGAAGGTGGACTAATTGGCGAAGCCGATCTCTCTGCCCACCCTCTCGGAATCTGGCCTCCAGCAGCCGCATACCAGCTCGAGTGTCTCCACCCGCGATAGTGGAATCGCGGGTACGTCGCTCAGCCACGGCCAACAGTGCCCGCAGCATCCTCTCGCGGCTTGCCTCAGGGAAATAGAGAGGCACAAAGTGCAGGAGTTCGGAGGCGGGGGCTCGGTCCAAGTCCCTGCGAAGCCGTTCAGCACTCTCGTCCAGAGGCGTCGGATATATGCCTAGTTCCTGTTTTGCCGCTTTGACTCGCTCAACATAGGCACTGTCGTACATCGATACCTGAGGCACCTCACCGAACCCGATTACGGCGAGGCCGTGATACCACAAATCCACTCGCGGTTCTGAAAGCACGATCCAGGAGCCGTCCATCGCTTGGGATTCGCTCTGTGCGGCCGCGATACCAGGGCCCGCGAAAATCGCTACAGCCGCCAGAGCCATAGTCGGCCGCAGATAAAGCCGCTTGAACGTAAACACTCTTGCAACAGTCACTTACGCGTTTCCCCCAGGTTGCATCTTTACACCATAGTACCGACGTGCTCTGCCTCGCAAGCCGCCACAGCAAAGGGCTCTTCAACAATGCTTACACAGCAACACTGACCGAGGTCCCCCGGTTCACTGTGGGCGGGCGGCGCTCAGTTAGCGCTCACCCGCTACCTGACCGCCCTTCCGGGCGGCCAGCCACCCGTCCACAGATAAGCGAGCGCGTCCCATCAAAGCCAAAGCTGCGAGACCTGCAATGTACAGTACGTTGACCTCGTAACCGGGCATTCCAAACTGCGGACCCGCCTCCGTCATCCCCGTCATGTTCATGAAATTGAATCCGGCGGCCAGGTGCACCTTGAACAGCGCGACCAACATGTTGCCGATCAGGAGCAACGAGAAGATCGATACGAAGGCACCCACTATCAGTGCTATTCCACCGAAAAACTCTAACGCACCAACAAACCACGCCATGAACGCGGGCGCAGGCACCCCGATGTTCTGCAGCATTCCCACAAACATGTTGTGCCCTTCGGTACTGAACAACTTCGGGTAGCCGTGATACATGAAGCCGAACCCCAGCGCCAATCGCAGAGGAACAGCCGCCCAACCGGCCAATGACTGTTGCATGGTCTACCTCCAATCTGAATGAATATCTCAATCCTCTACTGGTCTGAGTGTCCCGAGCACAACGATGTTTACACGTCATCCTCCGCAGGCAGCGACAGTACCGGCCCCGATAGCGCGCGTGCCCAAACGTGTTCCGTGAGCCATGTGTGCAACTCAGCCCGCTTCGTTCGTCCTCACATACAGAACAACAAACCGGGAGACCACCATGCGAACGCTCACCATGATTTCAGCCGCAATCCTCTTTGCTGTACCGCTCGCGGCCCAGGGTTGGATAGAACCACTGCCGGGAACGCGACAAACAGGAGTCCACAAACTGAGGTCAGCAGTGTCCGTCACAGTTACAGGACGGGTTGCGTTGGTAGAAGTCGAGGAGTGGTTCGAGAACCGGGGCATGGGACTCGGAGAAGGCGACTACCTCTACCCGCTGCCCGGAGAGGCCGCATTCAGCAACTTCTCGTTGTTCCAAGGAGACGAGGAATTGCGCGGTGAGACAATGGACGCGGACCGAGCCAGGTCAATCTACGAGGAAATAGTCCGTAGAAAGAAAGACCCGGCACTCATCGAACTGGTGGGCCACGGCCTCATTCGTGCCCGCGTGTTTCCGATCAACTCGGGCGAGACCCGGAAGATCACGCTTCGCTACACCCAGGTCCTTTCTCGGGCGGGTGACGCGCTGCAGTTCCAGTACGCCGCAGGCGGCACGTCCCAGGTCGACGTCCCCGTCGGCGAAGGGATTCGTGCTCCAATGCGGGGAGACGCTCGAGCGCCCCTTACCTTCCGGCTCGTTGCCGACAGCGGCGACTCGTTTCGCGACCCCTTTTCTCCGACACACGAAGTGCGCGTCGATCGTGACGAAGACGGTCGCTTGACAGTGAGGCCGGTGGAGGAGCTGAGCGGCGATTTCTCTGTCTTCTTGCCTTTCGCCAGAGACGTGGTCGGCATAACTCTGGCGACCCACAATCCCGTCGGTGAAGACGGCTACTTCATGCTGACTCTGTCTCCCGGTGAGGCACGCGGCAGCGCACTACCACGCGACATCACAGCCGTCGTGGACGTTTCCGGTTCGATGTCCGGAGAGAAGCTGGATCAGGCCAAAGCCGCGCTCAGGCAGCTGCTTTCATCGCTGGGAAGAACCGACCGTTTCCGGCTCGTCGCGTTCAGTAACAGGGTGCACGCTCACCGCGGCGATTGGACGCGAGTATCGCCCGCCCAGATTCGCGACGCCCGCGACTGGGTGGAAAAACTCAGCGCTGACGGCGGTACGAACATCGAAGGTGCGCTCAACGAAGCCTTCAGGATCGATTCCGAAGAAGGCCGGATTCCTATGGTGATCTTTCTGACGGACGGACTTCCTTCCGTGGGTGAAGACAACCCGGAGCGGCTTGCCTCTATCGCAGAAACCCACCGCAGGGAATCTCGCGTATTCGCTTTCGGCGTGGGTTATGACGTGAACACCTACCTGCTCGATAGAATGTCGGACGCTGGCCGGGGCGCGACTCAGTACGTGGGTCCCGGGGAAGATGTCGAGCAGGCTGTCGGGCAGCTCGTGGCGAAGATACAACATCCGGTTCTCGCCGATCTGCGTCTGGCAGAAGCTCCAATCCGGATCAGCGAGGTCTACCCTGAACGGCTTCCCGACCTGTTCGCCGGCGAGGACCTCGTGATCTTCGGGCGCTACGATTCGCCGAGCGAAGACGTAACAGGGACCCTCTTACTAGCGGGTCGTAGAAACGACAGAACTGAGCGCTACGGAGCGGAGGTTCAGTTCGCCGATCTAACAGAGGCCAACGATTTCATCACCCGGCTTTGGGCGTCCAGAAAACTCGGATACCTGACGCAGAATGTCAGATTGCATGGGCTCAATGACGAGTTGATCGAGGAAATCCGAGAGACGGCAATGCGCTACGGGCTGCTCAGTGAATACACGTCCTATCTCGTGCAGGAGCCCGAAGAGGAGATCGCGTCTGGCGGGATCAGGGGTAGGCGCCTCATGCCGACGCTGCGCATCGACGGAGCCGCGGCGGCTCCCACGGCAAGACAGGCGTCCGGTGCTGGTGCCGTGATGGCAGCCGAACAATCGCGTGCCCGTAGAGAAGTCAGTACGGCCTTCGATCTCGACGAGGCGGACAAGAAAGGTCTCGCCGCCCGCGCGGGAGGGCCCCATGCCCGTCACGTTGCCGGTCGCCTGTTTCTCGACGTCGACAGCCTTTGGATCGACATGGCCCACCATGATTCGCTGGAGGTGGTCGAGGTAGCGCAGTACAGTGAAGCCTATTTCACATTGCTCGGGCGCATGCCAGAACTGGAGGTATACGTGAAGGAGTTCGGGGAAGTCCTGATAGCAGGGGTGGAGGTGAGCATAAAGATCGCGGAACACGGCGAAGAAAGACTGTCGCCCCTGCAAGTCGGGCGTCTGGTGCGCCGGTTCCGGGGAAGCTGAGCACAAGGACTGGAGGAGTCAGGGGAGCAGCGGTTCGCGTACGTACGATCAACAGACTGCGCCCCTGCACCGCTTTTTTGCTACATTGGCACCATGGGTACTGACTGGGCGGCCGTGTACACCGACATCTATTCGGACCTCGTGCGGTTCCTTCACCGCAAGGTATGGGACGCAGACCGGGCGCAGGACCTGGCCCAGGAGGTTTTCGTCAGAGCGCTCAACACTGATCCCGACAACCCGCGAGCATGGGTGTTCACCGTCGCCAACAACCTTGCGCGCGACGAGGCCAGAGCCGCGGCGAGGCAGAAGAAGCACCTGGTATTGCTCAAGGGGGAAGCCGAGGCAAAGCGGGAAGCGGCGCCGCGAGCCAACGATGAAGCCGAGCGCCGCGAACGGGCAGAAGACGTCCGCAAGGCGCTCTCGATACTGAGTGAAAAGGACCGGACCGCATTACTCCTTTGGGATGCTGGATGCAACTACGGGGAGATTGCCGCTCAGTCCGGTATCTCGAAGGGCGCAGTCGGCACGACGCTAGCCCGAGCCCGTGCGCGGTTGGTAGAGGCGCACCGGCGACTGGAGGGAGACAATGCGGCATCTGGATGATGGCACACTCCACGCCTATCTGGACGGAGAACTCGTATCCGGTAGCGCAGGAACCGCAGACAGGCAGAGCCACCGTTCTGCCGATAGTGAATATTCGGTTGGGGAAAATGAACGGCTTACGCGAGAGGAGGTGGAACAGCACCTCGGCGAGTGCGAGAGCTGTCGGGATGCGCTCGAGACCGCTCGCAGACTCAAGGACGCCTCGGCCGACATCCTTTCCGCAGCCGGTCCCGAGAGTTTTCGAGCCCCGGAATTTGCGGAGTTACAGGCTAGAGCCCGGGCACGCGGCGCAGAGGTAGGGGAAAAGGTCAAGAACGTAACCGGACAGCGACTAGGCGGGCTCGTGAACATGAGGACCTTGGCTTGGGCCGCAACGGTCGTCCTGGCTGCATCGGTGGGATGGTATGCGAGATCTGCACTCTTCTATTCGGAGCCGAGTGACACCGCATCCGAGGGCGAGACGAGTGGCCGTATCGCTATTCCGATCCCCGAGACGCAGGGTCCAGAAACGAAAACTGATAGCACGGCCGCCGGCGTCGAAAGCCGACCACGCATGCGCGGAGCTGCCGCGCAAGGTGAGCCCGCACCGCTCGAGCCCTCTTCGGAACCCGCCGATAGTCGATCCGAAGAGCAAGTAGCCGATGCCGGCGAAGTACCCGCCGCGCCGGCAGAGGCGACCGAGACCGAAGCGGATGAGGCACGTGCAGATTCTCCTGCGATGATCGCCCCAACCCCGGCATACGTCGCAGAGCGAGAAAAGCGGGAAGCCCCGGAGCAATCCCGCACCGCCCTGGACCGGGCCGTTCCAATGCCCGTAATGTCACGCGTGACCGCCGGACGAGGTGAGAGCGGTTCGGACACCTGGATTGACATCGATGAGGAAGCAGCCGCGGCGATTCTCGGCCGTCCCGTACCGCGAATCGAGGGGCTACAGGTTTTGGGCTATGCCAGCTTGCCAGACCAGGAAAGCCGCACCGTGAAGGTGGAACAGATTCTGGAATCGGGGGAAATCGTTCGACTCGTGGCGACGGCTGCTACAGACGCGGTCCGGGCCCCGGAGGAAGGAAAGGCGGCGCGCAGGATCAGTGCCGCGGGGGTTGTCGGCACGGACTCGGTACGAAGCATCGCTGTAAGCCGCGGTGATCTCACAATCGATCTCTCGGCAACACTACCGGACGACTCACTCCGCCTCCTGGCGGAGAAGATTGCCACCCCCTGAAATCAGGTTGGACGCCTTGGCGACCGCGTGCTCACGGCCGTATCTTCTCTTCGAGCTGTATCTGGGGAACCGCTCTCCAACGAAGAGGAACTGCATTGACAACCGAAAGCCGCTCTGAAAAGACCGAGAGGGTGCTGGTCGTAATCGCTGATGAGAAGCCGAGAGCCAAGATTCGAAAATTCCTCGAGGAGAAAGGGTACCAGGTCGCATCGACCGCGGACAGCACTGACGCGCTTTCGCTCCTCTATGAGCATGATCCAGGCATCGCCCTCATAGACATCGAACTGCCGGAGGGCAAAGGAACCAATCTGGTCACCGATGTGCTACAGGCAGATCCGGACCTGGCAGTAGTGGTGATAACTGACATGGACGACGCCACGAGTGCCGCCATTTGCCTTCAACGCGGCGCCTTGGACTACCTGACCAAACCGGTTGATCTGGACCGGGTTTTGGAGAGCGTCGAGTGCGCAGCACGGCATCGCAGCACCGAACTGCAGACGCAGGAAATCTCCGCTTGGTTGAAACAGGAGCTCGTTGAACGGACCCGGGAGCTCGATCGCCAACGCCAGAAGCTCGAGCAGGTAAGCATTGCCACGCTGCACGCGCTCCTGAACGCTCTCGAGGCGAAATACCCGGACTTCGTAGGGCATTCCGTGCGCGTTGCCGATCTATCGGCTACGATAGCAGCCGAGCTGGGTCTGTCCGACGACGAGATAGAGGCAGTTCGAGCAGCCGGTCGACTTCACGACATTGGGAGGATCGGGATCAGGGATTCCGTGCTCAGCAAGAGGGGCCCGTTGACCCCGACGGAACAGAACCACGTTAGAGAACAGGTTGTGATTGGCTTTCAGATACTGTCACCGTTGGAGCATCTGGGTCCGGTTCGCGAATATGTCAAGAGCCATCACGAACACTGGGATGGTAGCGGCTACCCCGAGGGATTGAAGGGCGAACAAATACCGCTGGGCGCCCGAATCTTGTGCGCTGCTGAGATCTATGATGCGATCACAAGCCCGCGGCCATATCAGGGTGCACTGAGCCCGGAACGCGCCATGGAGTTGATGTGCCGAATGGCCGGCGAAACCCTGGATCGAAGGGTGGTAGATGCTCTCTCGGAAGCTGTGAAACGCCACAAAACCCTCGTTTATGTGGAGGACACCGGTCCCGCCAGGTGATCGCGGCGGCCGGCGGCTGGGGTGCAAGCAGCACTTCTTGTGACGAACCATGAAGCAGACGCTAGTGATTCTCGCTGCCGGTTTGTCGACCCGCTACGGCGGCAACAAACAGCTCGCTCCGGTTGGCCCGAACGGCGAGGTGTTGTTGGACTACGCCGTGTTCGATGCAGTGCGTGCCGAATTCACCGACGTGACCTTTGTGATTCGACGCGATATGGAACACGACTTCAGAACCCACGCGGCTCAGCGGTTCGGGCAGAGGGTCGAGGTAGATTTCGTTTACCAGGAACTCGACGACCTTCCGGCGGGGCGAAGCGTTCCGCCAAGCCGCTCGAAGCCGTGGGGTACCGCCCATGCGATCCTAGCCGCGCGTGGTATCGTGGAAAACCCGTTCGTGGTGATCAATGCCGACGATTTCTACGGTGCCTCTGCGTATGATTTGTTGTTCGAATTCCTCTCGCAACCTCAGGCCGGAGCAATCCCGGTCTTCGCTATGATCGGGTACACGCTAAGCCATAACCTCTCGGAATTCGGAGGGGTGTCACGTGGTATTTGCGAGTGCAACGAGCATGGGTTTGTGGAGAAGATCGTCGAAGTGAAGAAGATCGAGCGGGGCGCCGGGACAATAGCCGGCGTAACCGTTGAGGGCGAACCCTACCCGCTGTCGGGCAGTGAAACCACTTCAATGAACATCTGGGGACTGACTCCGGCAGTATTCCCGTTGCTGGAGGATCAATTCGATCGCTTCTTGGCCGAGAATGCTGGCGCACCCGACGCGGAATTCCTGATAAGTACGGCGTTGAACGAACAGGTCGCTGAGGGGACTTCGCGGTTGAGAGTACTGCCGGCCGAGGAACAGGGGTTCGGGATGACATTCGAGGCCGACACTCCCAGCGTGACCCGGCGGATAAGGAACTTGATCAGAGCCGGAGATTACCCAGAGGACCTCACTGCATGGTTCCAATCCAGCCAATGAGAGTAACGCGATGCAGCTGACAGGGGTGGACTGGGCGGTCATTGCCCTCTACGGAGCCGTGGTTCTCGCTGTGGGGGTTCTCTTCGCACGGAGAGCCAGCAAGGGCACCGACGAGTTCTTCCTATCCGGGCGCAAGCTTCCCTGGTGGGCACTTGGCACTTCGATGGTGGCGACGACGTTTTCGACGGACACCCCCAACCTCGTGACCGACCTGGTGCGCACCGGCGGTGTGAGCCATAACTGGCTCTGGTGGGCTTTTCTCATCACGGCAATGTGCACGGCCTTCTTCTACGCGAAGTTGTGGCGGCGGTCGGGAGTGTTCACCGACGTTGGGTTTTACGAGCTGCGTTACTCGGGCCGGCCCGCGGCCTTTCTGAGAGGTTTCCGGGCAATCTATCTCGGTGTGTTCTTCAACGTCATGATAATTGCTTCAGTGACGCTCGCGGCAATCAAGATCGGGGGCGTCCTTCTTGGGCTCGGTAAATACACCACCGTTCTCATAGCAGGCACGGTAACGGTCATCTACTCCGCAACGTCGGGGCTGTGGGGAGTCGTGGTGACCGACATGCTGCTGTTCGTTATCGCAATGATCGGAGCGGTGTCCGCGGCACACTATGCATTGGCCTTACCGGAGGTTGGAGGACTAGAGGGTCTCATATCCCATCCGGCCCTGGCGGGAAAACTCTCGATGCTTCCCGACTTCACCGACTGGAAGAGCGCGGCAACGGTGTTGATCATACCGATAGCGGTTCAGTGGTGGAGCACCTGGTATCCCGGCGCCGAGCCGGGAGGTGGCGGCTACGTGGCGCAGCGGATCCTAGCCGCACGCAACGAGAAGGAATCTGTAGCTGCAACACTCTGGTTCAACATCGCCCATTACGCACTGCGGCCATGGCCGTGGATTCTGGTGGCGTTGGCTTCGATAATCGTTTATCCGAGCCTGGATTCGATCATAGAGCGATTCCCGCATCTCGATCCTTCTATTGTCAGGCACGATCTGGCCTATCCGGCCATGCTCGTATTCCTGCCTCACGGGCTCTTGGGTCTGGTTGTAGCGTCGTTGGCCGCTGCATACATGTCGACGGTGAGCACGCAGCTGAATTGGGGCTCGTCCTATGTGGTAGATGACGTGTATAGGAGGTTCTTCGCTCCGGGAAAGAGCGAGCGTCACTACGTGACCGTAGGCCGAATATCGACGGTATTCCTGGTCCTCCTGGCGGGAATCATCTCATTGTGGCTGCAGAACGCCTTCCAGGCCTTTCAGATCCTTCTCCAGATCGGGGCCGGTACCGGCCTGATCTTTCTGTTGCGTTGGTTCTGGTGGAAGATCAACGCCTGGAGCGAGATATCGGCGATGATCATGTCGTTCTGCGTCGCGGTCTACTTCCAGTTCGTCCACGAGGCACTCGGCTTTCCGGCACTGCACCCTTCCGTGATGCTGATAACCGGTATCGCAGTAACGACCGTTGTGTGGCTCGTGGTAACGCTGCTCACACCTCCAACCGACCGGGCAACCCTGCAGGCATATTACGACAAGATCCATCCGTTCGGCCGCGGTTGGAAACGCGTGGTCGATGTCAAACCGAGGGACGGGAATGAGAGCCTTTCGGCGGCGCTGCTTTGTTGGTTCCTCGGGTGTGTGGTGGTCTACGGGAGCTTGTTCGGCACGGGCTTCTTGATCTATGACCGGTTCCTACCAGGAGTCGGATGTCTCTTGCTGGTGGCTTCCGCGGCGCTGGGATTGTTCAAAGCCTTGCCGAGAGTCGGGTTCAGGTAGTCGGACCTGGGATGCTCACCGGGACACCGGCCCTTGGTTGTCGTTCTCTGGTAGTTCGGTGACCCCTGCGCCACCTCCGGGCCTGGCAACGAACAGAACGTCGCGAGGCCGGCCATGAATCTCACGGAGGGAATAGTACCGACGCTGTAGAGCACTCAGCACAGCCCCTACCGTGTCCGTCTTGCACAGGGCGATTATGCAGCCACCGAAACCGGCCCCTGTCAGTCGAGCTCCGAGCGCGCCCGCATCGGCCGCAATCTCGGTCAGCTCATCCAGCTCCGGGCCACTAACCTCGAATTCATCCCGCAGGCTCCGGTGCGAGTCCGACATCAGGCGACCGAAGCGATCGGCGTCTGCTTCCCTCATCGCTTGCTCCGCTTGCGAAACCCGCACCGCTTCGGTCACAACGTGTAAGAAACGTCTACCGAGAGTCCCAGGAATGGCCACCTGTGCGGCTGCCATGACGTCGTTGACAGGTACCTTGCTCAGCAACTCTGGATAGGTACTCACCTCTCCGTTCAACCCGAGCTTGCTAGCCACCGAACGAAGCGCCTCTCTGCATTCTCGCGTGCGCCTGTTGTACTCGTCACGCGCCGCTCCGGACTTCTCGGCGCGCACCATGCTGTTAGCGACCACAAAACGCCAGTCGTTGGGCACTGTCGTGCTGGTCAGGCTGATCGGATCGAAATCGATTCGGGTAGCGGTTCCCTCGACAGCGCCAATGCAAATGGCCTGATCCATTCCCCCTCCCTCGGTCCCGACGTATCTCTCGGCTTTAGCGAGCATCTTCATCAGCTCGATCCGGTCCATCGAAAGGTCATTCGCTCGCATCAAAGCGAGAGCGGTGGCAACGACGAGGGCGGAAGACGAGCTCAGACCGGCGGCAGCGGGAATGTCCGAAGTGACCACGGCATCGAAACCGTTCAACTCCAGGAACAACACGATCAATTCCTGGACCGCGGCCTTGACGTAGTTCCCCCACTCACCCTCAGGGTACGGTTCCAGTAAGGAGGAAATCGTGAAGTCGAGGGGAGGGAACCGTTTGTCTGCGTTCGAGACGCGAATTGTGCGGATGCCGTTGGGCCGGAACAACATTTTCACCCGGCGATCCAGCGCCATCGGGAAGACCGAAAGACCGTTGTAGTCGATATGCTCACCGATCAGGTTGATCCTACCCGGAGCAGTGACGCAATGACTGGGTTGTACGAAGCCGTAGCGCTCTCGGAATCGCTGAGTCAATTGCTCCAAAGATGATTCTCCTCTTCGGCGTTCCAGCAGTGCGACCGAGACAGTAATACCGGGATACCGGAGAATGCCAGGTGGGGCGGTCGATCGTGGACGCCGACGTCCTGGTGCCACTGTCGCAGGAGGAGCTGAGAGCCAAGATCCTGGAGTGGAGTTGCCGGGCGTTGAACGGCCAGCGTTCTAGGTTTCGAGCGTCCCGGTCCGGCGGACTCTGACTAGTTCGGCTACCACCGAAACTGCTATCTCGGCGGGTGTGTCCGCTCCGATGTACAATCCGACAGGAGTCTTGACTCGTGCCAGCGCTGCGCCCGGTACGCCGGCCGCCTCCAACGCCCGGAACATGACCGCGCGTTTCCGCCTACTGCCCAACATGCCAACGTACCTGGCTGGAGATTCGGCGACATGCTCGAGCACCAGTGCGTCGAAGCTGTGTCCCCGGGTCGCGGTAAGCAGGTAGTCGTCCTCGTCAATGTTCAGCGTGTCCCAAAGGGTGCGGAAATCCTGGACCCGTATCTCATGCGCCCACGGCACCCGCTCACGGTTGGCAAACTCTTCGCGGTCGTCATACAGCACGACATGGAACCCGACCGCCCTTGCCGCCTTGGCGATCTCCGCTCCCACATGACCCGCGCCAAAGATCACCAGGCGCGGATTACGCGGCAGCGGTTCGGCGAGGACGAGTTCTTCTTCGTAGTAGGCATTGGTGGCTTGGCCTCGAAGGAGATCAGCTGCCGAATCGGGGATCTCGAAGTCGCCAACCATTACGAGTTCGGTCTCGATTCCCCGCCCACCCACTCCCGCAGGTGAATATCTCACGGCCTTTTCGGGACCTGCGTCCCACGACATGCCGGTATAGACGACCAACGGGACGCGATCACAAATCGCGGCGGCCACTCCGGCATAGAGATCAGCCATCTCCTTGGAGACGACGATCGGCTCGAGGAACAATTCGGCGGTACCGCCGCAAGAAAGGCCCAGATCTCCAGCCGCTTCGGCTGTCAGGGTGTGACTCACGAACCTGGGCTCGCCTCGATGAGCAACCTCGTTTGCAGCTTCGATCACGCCGGCCTCTAGGCACCCGCCACCTATCGTCCCCCACTGCCTTCCATCTAGCGCCACCACCATCTTCGCGTCGGAAGCCATTGGGCAGGAACCCCGCTGGCGCGCTACCGTGGCCATCGCACCCTCTGTTCCAGCTTGGGCAAGCATCCGAGCGGCATCCCATATGTCGAAGCGGTCATCCATAGACATGAAGCTAGCCGGCCTGCCGGGGTCTCCAGCGCATCAGATTCCCTCCCAAGAGCAGGTCGCGTTCCTCCTCAGCGAGCTGGAGCAGATCCAACTTGGCCAAGGCGGCATCCGGAATTCTCAGTGGCATACCGGTTCCGAGACAGAAACGCTCGATACCGACACTGCTCAGGAGCAGTTCGAGATGATTCTCTGGTGGACCCCAGACCCATGAGAAATCCCAAAGTATTCGAGCTGCCTCGCCAGGAGTGAGGCCGAAATGGACCTCCTCTATGAAGCTGCGGTCCGCGCTGGTAACGAGGAAACGCACCTCGCTGTCGGTACGGATGAGGCTGCGGACCGCGGCTGCCGGCAGCTCGCCAGCGGCGTCCGAAGGATGCCGTTGTCGCGCGTCTTCGAGGCGAACCGTGAATACCAATGGCAGTCCGACGGATCCCGCAGCCGCCGCCAGCACGCGCATCTCCCCGGCGCATGGATCCATGCCCTGGTGCATCGGATACACTCTGACAGCGGGTGCTCCGATCTCGACCGCACGGTTCAGGTCCTCCTCCCACTTGGGGAACCCAGGATGCACCACCGGGACGGGCAGCAGACGGTCCCCGTGAGGCGCCAACAGCGATTCCAGCGCCGAATTGCCCGGCGATGGATCGCGATAAAGGAACGAGGCCAAGTGCCCTACGAACGCCGTCTCCACCCCCAGACGATCCATTTGCGTCAACAGCCATGCCGGCGTGGCCGGGTCGATTGACCGGTAAGGATAGTCTCCAACGAAAGCCGAGACGTCAGTGCTTGGCACTTCCCCTATTCCTTCGCTGAGAACAGATCGCTCCAGCTCTTTTCCTCCAGGAAGCTACCCGAGATGTTGCCGGCCATCTCGAGGAAGCGACCGGCCGGTACCGAGAACGAAACCACATCTCGTGGTAGACACCAGCGCATGGCCGGGTCCATTCCTCCGACCACAGCCTTGGGATTGTCCTCCAACTGCTGTTTGAATGGAATCGTCCATATGCTCTGGCACCCGGATGCGAACGGGATTACGACATTGTCGTTGGCGACGCTGTCGTAGTTGGCGAGGGTGACGAGTCCGGCAAGGGAATGTCCCGTTACCCAGAGATTGACGCTTTCGACCTCCAAGCCGCCCTCCATGTCCTGCACGCGCTGCCACACCAGGTAGCCATCTTTTGGAGGACGCGCCTTGATGTCGTCGTAGAAAGCCAATCCCAGTTGCAGAGACTTCTTGAGTTTCTCCTCTTCTACCAGGAAAGTAGCCGCATCCTTCCCCGGCTCCTTGAACCCGAGATAACATGCCGCTCCCCCACATCCGGTATGGTCCCGAGAGAAACAGACGGTCTCTCCGCCAGCTATCCCGGTCACGAAGCTGAACATGCAGACCCATTTCTCATCGTCGACAGTCGTTGCGCCCTTTGGCGCGTCGGCGGCAAATCGCCAAGCCATTGCCGGCATGGTGAAAGGAATGTGTTTCTCGAGATGTTCTGCCGCTTCGCGTACCAAGTCAGAGTTCATTGGGTCTCCAAAGCTTTTGCTGTTTCATCGCCTTCGGCTTCGAAGGCAATCGCCACCACAACCGACGATCGGTGGCGGTATCAGTGTGTCAAACAAGGCATCTGAAGTTACCGCTCGAGTCTGGTTACCCGTAGCGTATACGGTCCCATTCTGGAAGCGCTGAGCGAACTCGCGATGACGCGGTAGGTGCCGTCTTCAGGCAACGTGACCGTGATTCGAGCGTTGAATCCCTCACCGCCGTCGTCGTTGGTCCTGGGGCCCGGCATTCCCGGACCGACAATGTAGAGATAGGGATCGAGGTCTTCCGACATCAGATCGATCGTATAGGTCTCGCCCTCCACACCTTCCAGCGCCCAGGCCTGTCCGTGACGCCCATCCACGATAACGGCGTCGGAGGAAGTGAGTATTCCTCGTGCAACATCGCCGACACTCAATGTACGACCTTCCGTCGGCAGTTCTCGCATGTCCGTCGGTTCTTCAACACGGATCGTGTACGGGCCCGTGGATCCCCCACTCAATGAACTCGCAACGATAGTATAGGTACCGTCTTCCGGGAAAGAGACTGTGATTTGCGAGTCGAGATCCCCGGCGCTGTCATCGTCGGTCAAAACGTCACCGAGTCCGGGACCGGCCACATACAGATAGCAGTCAAAGGAGTCGGATTCGAGAGTGATCGTGACAGATTCTCCCGCACTTCCCTCCAAAGTCCAC
>CAZOJI010000007.1:104504-117817 GCA_964580055.1 uncultured Gemmatimonadaceae bacterium
GTCGGATTCGAGAGTGATCGTGACAGATTCTCCCGCACTTCCCTCCAAAGTCCACGCCTCTGCCTTCTTCGCTTCGCGACCGATGTTCTCGCTGGAAGCAGTCAGAGCCCCTGTAACCACCTCGCCGAGGGCGAGTGCTCGACCGTCCGTTGAAAGCTCCATCAACACAGCCGGGTTCATGGAGCCACATGCATACCCCGCAGTGGGCCCCGGTGTGTCAGACACTCGCAACACGTACGTGCCTGTCGCATTAGGCATGTTGGAACTGGCGGCCACGCGAAATGTGCCACTCTCCAGATAGGTGAAAGTGATCCGAGCGTAGCATGCTCCCCCGGAGTCATCGTCATCCAAGGTCTCATCGAAACCGGGGCCCGTCACGTACAGGAAGGGATCGAAATCATCCGCTATCAAGTCTATGGTCACCGATTCGCCCGTTTGTCCTTCGATAGTCCAAACTTCGATGTAGGAATCATCGGAAGCACGGATATCGGAGCTCGACAGTGCAGCGCTGACCTCGTCTCCTACTGTGAGATCTCCCGCTGAGGGCAAAAACTCCAGTAGAGACCCGCCGCTTTGCGCTCGGACAGTGGATGAAGGAACCAACACACAGGCCAGGATCATTCCCGCCACAAATGCATTCAGACGAGCAGTGGTGGTTTTCACGATCACCTCGTTGGAAATGCGGCACTCAACAGGAGCGGCCATTTCGACCGCAATGCGCGAATCCCGGAAGGGGCGGGACCGCTCGAACCAATCTATGGATCCACCGGGAGACCAGCAACAGGCTAAACGACTAGTGGGTTGTCTTGCCTGAGAGCTCGGTCTCTCCTACATTGGGTAACGTGGTACCAGTTTAGCGGTAACACAGACCAATGCCGTTCGGGACAGCCGACCCGAAACACGAGGATTGATGATGGCAATACACACATGTCCCCGCCCGGTCGTTACGAAGTGCGCAATCAACTGCTCATGTCGAAATCGTCCAGAAGCGCCGAAACTGCGAAGATGGTTTGAAAACACTCTGGGCACTCAGGTCACCCAACCGGGAAGTCCGCCGCCGGAGGACGGTTCGAAGTTCGAGGACGGCAATCATACCGTCGAGGAGAAGCGGTCGCAGGACCTATTGGACGATTGAATCACTCGATGAAAAAAGGTATGGTTGGCGTATTCTCTTCGTACCTTACACCGAGGAGGGAGTGAAACCCCTGTTGGGCAGCCGGCTGAGCCTGCTTGGTGCCATCCTAGGGAAAATACAGGCCTAGCGAAGACGTCCCCAAATAAAGTATCCTATTGGGCCAAGAATGCCCATTTGAAACAGAGGAGTCGGTGTGAATATAGCGATTTCCGAAGCAGCAACGTTGGCCATTCACGCTCTTGCATACCTGGCCAAACATTCCGATTCGAAGCCGGTTTCGACAGGAAAGGTGGCGCAAGTATTTGGATTCTCGGAAGCACACCTGAGCAAAGTATTTCAAAGGCTGAACAAATCTGGGTTCCTCAGGTCCATTCGGGGACCGCAGGGCGGATTCGTTCTGGCCAAAGAACCGGAGGCAATCTCACTGCTCGATATCTACGAGGCCATAGATGGGCCCATCTCCCGCTATGGGCCCTGTCTGTTGCACAAGGACGAATGTGAGTTCGGGGATTGTATATTCGGCGATCTGCTCGAATCGATCCCACGACAGATCGAGGACCACCTGTCGAGCACCACTTTGAAAGACCTGGCCACCGCCAAGTAGCTGAGACTCGGCGCCCGGTGCTTTACGAGCGCGCGGGCGCTATCAGTTCCTCGAGTTTGACCACGGCCCGCTGCCCCATTCTGACGAACTGCTCCCTGCCGTCGTACAGTTCTCTGAGTTCCCGGCAGTCGAACGGACCGCGAGCTTCCCACCAATTCCAGAACTCATCGCGCCGAGGGCGCGCAAACTCACGCATCGCAGCACGATCGTCATGCAGTTTCCTCGCTGCAATGCCGATCGCCATCATTGACCCTGAAAAGAAGCCGCACAGGTCGCCCTTGCCGAACCCGCCGCTGAACACTGCCGCCGCTCCGAGGCGTTCTTCCGGCTCTCCCAGGTAGCGGAGCCCCACCGCCAAGGCACACTCTGCGCAACCGTAGCCGTGACCTATGAAATTCATTATGTCCTGAGCCATTACCGACCCTTCCACCAGCTGCTGTTCCTCCAGTGTGTATGCGGTCCAGAAGCCCGGCTTTTCCTGTGCCCAGACCCGTTTGCCGAAGCATGGCACCCCGAAACAGCCAACTGCCAAGGGGGAGACGGCGTGAAGGAACCGGCGTCTGGTCAGGCCGGTGGCAGAGTCTTTTTTCATCTTCGATTGCTCCGTATCGTAAGGTCAGTCTGAAGCGAGGCGTCCGATACACCCAGCACTTCGCCGGCAGAGGATGACTCCAACCTGTGGACTCCTCACAATCTCGTCGACCAGCAACTAGTGTAGAAGGGGCTTTCGTGTCAAGCATGAGCCCCTGACCGAGTCTCGCGCTATTGAGTCAGTTACATCATCTTTTGACTCGCCAATACGACTGGAGGCGTTGTGAAGAAGCTCCTGACTGTGTGTTTGACGTTACTGCTGGTTCCGACCGTAGTCGAACCTCTGCAGGCGCAGTCGCGTCAGAGTTTTTCGGTGGGCGGCATCGAGGCTCGTCCCGGGCAGAGTGTATCGGGGTTCTTGGAGGTGCCGGAGGGAGTGGACCAAGGCACACGCATTCCGATCAGCGTCGTCCATGGTTCCCTTCCCGGCCCCGTGCTTGTATTGATTGCGGGAACGCACGGCTACGAGTATCCCCCTATCACCGCACTGCAGCGAGTGAGAAGAGAACTCGACCCAACCGGTCTCGCCGGCACCGTGATCCTGGTACACGTCGCCAATATGCCCTCGTTTCTCGGTCGCACGATCTACTACAGTCCCGTGGATGGCAAGAATCTGAACAGGGTCTATCCCGGCAGCCCCGACGGTACGCTGAGCGAGCGGATTGCCCACACCATAACCACACAGGTGATCGAGCAAGCGGACTATATGGCGGACATGCATTGTGGCGACGGAAACGAAGCGCTGCGGCCTTACCTGTACATGTCGGTCACGGGAAACCAGGATTTGGACGAGGAAACAAGGGGCATGGCGCTCGCTTTCGGCATCGATCATATCGTGGTCGACCGGGTGCGAATTGATTCTGGGCCGTCGTTATACACCGACAAGACGGCGCTGGACCGTGGGATACCGGCCATCACCACCGAGACCGGCCAACTCGGCACCAATGAACTCAAGTGGGTGGAGATGGCCGAGCGCGGAGCATGGAACCTGATGCGACACCTGGAGATGGTGAAGGGAGAGGTCGAGCGAATTGGAGAGGTCGTGTGGTTGGATGACTATCAGGTGGTGACGAGCCCTGTCACGGGAATGTTCCGCGCGGCCGTTAGTGAAGGATATGCGGTGGCCGCGGGAGGTCTCCTGGGTGTTCTCGTGGACTTCTTCGGCGACCCGATCCAGGATGTCACGGCCCCGTTCGCGGGCGTTGTCAACTACGTGGTAGGAACTCCGCCGGTCAGCGAAGGCGAGCCAGTGGCTATGTTGAGCAGGGTGAGGCGGTAGCGACTCTTTGCAACGGGGAACCCGCGAGGAAGGTTACGGCTCAACCGCGAGAGTGGTCAAGAGAAGAATCCGCTCGAAACACAGTCTTAGCGCAACTCAGGGTCGACACTCGCGCCAACTGGCATGCCCCGCTTCACTTGCGAGCACATCGACTCAGCAATGCGCCGCGGCCGACGTCGCAAGCTGGGCTGTGACGTTGCGTGTTCCCCATCACGGCAGCGATATATCAAAGATTCGCCGCGAACCTGTAGCGGATACGACATCCGTTGCCGACAATTGATGGAAGCAAGCTCGTTCCATTCGCTCAGCGGAGCGAATCGGAGTGGTTGTTTCATTTTGGAGGAGAGACCGTGGGTGGATTGTTTGGTGTAGCATCGAAGGAAGACTGTGTGTCCGACCTGTTCTTCGGAACCGACTACCACTCTCATCTTGGCACGATGAGAGGTGGCGTTGCCGTCAAGAACGGCGGCGACTTCACTCGGTTCATTCACGATATCACCAACGCGCAGTTCCGCAGCAAATTCGAGCAGGATCTACCGATGCTCTCGGGAAACACGGGGATAGGGGTCATAAGCGACTATGAAGACCAACCCTTGATAATCGGGTCGCATCACGGTGTATACGCCATCGCTACGGTCAGTAGCCTCCACAACCTCACGGATTTGGTGAAAGCCGCATTCGAGAAACGCAACGCGCACTTCTCGGAGATGTCGGGCAACGAAATCAATCCCACCGAAATCGTCGCCAGTCTCATAAACGAAGGCGATACGATCGAGGAAGGCATCCGACACGCTCAGGAATCGATCGAGGGATCGTGCTCGATTCTGCTGCTCACCGACACGGGCATCTACGCGGCTCGCGACCTCTACGGTCGCACTCCGATCGTTCTTGCCGAAAAGCCCGGCTCGTTCGCGGCAACGTTCGAAACATGTGCCTTGCCGAATCTCGACTTCGAGATCAGCCGCTACCTCGGCCCCGGAGAAATCGTCCACATCACGCCGGACGGTTTCGGCCAGGTCAAGGAACCGTCGGAGCGGCTGCAGATCTGTTCGTTCCTATGGGTCTACTATGGATATCCCGCGTCCAACTACGAGGACACCAATGTAGAGATCGTTCGCAATCGCTGCGGAGCGCGCCTGGCCATGCGAGACGACAAGGAGATAGATCTGGTTGCGGGCATTCCCGACTCCGGCACCGGGCATGGTCTTGGGTACTCCATGGAGGCGGCGGTTCCGTATCGTAGGCCATTCGTGAAGTACACGCCGACCTGGCCGCGCAGCTTCATGCCGCAGGATCAGAGCATAAGAGACATGGTGGCGCGGATGAAGCTGATACCCATACGGGAGATAATCAGGGACAATCGACTCTTGTTCTGCGAAGATTCCATAGTCCGCGGCACTCAACTCCAGGACGTAATCCGACGACTGTACGAGTACGGTGCGCCGGAAGTGCACATGCGCCCTGCCTGCCCTCCGCTCATCCACAGCTGCAAGTTCCTCAACTTCTCCAGATCCCGGTCCGAAATGGATCTCGCCGGCCGCAAGGCGATACACGAACTGCAGCCGGAAGGCGCATCTGACACTGATCTGGCGGACTACGCAAACCCGGACACAGATCGCCACAAAGAGATGGTCGAGCGGATCCGCAAGCGGCTACGACTCACTTCGTTGCGCTACCAGAGACTAGACGATCTCGTACTCGCGATCGGGCATCCCAAGGAACGGCTCTGCACCTATTGCTGGGACGGCGTGGAGTAGGGCGGGACAGCGGACATCCAATGTCCAATCCAGCCCCCGTGCCCCACCCTGGCCCGTAGATTATCTTTTTCCCCACACGCGCTTTCACGGAGAATCAACATGAGTCTCTTCTCAGATCGAACGGCGTTGATAGACACCGAAAACGCTTTCAAGGTCGGTCCGTACATCGCTCAGATTGAGAAGGCAGGCCACAAGGTCATCAAGTGCAACCTGGGCGAGCCGGACTTCGCTCTTCCCAAACACATCCGCGAGGAAGTGAAGCGCCAGATCGACAACGATCTCACACACTACTGCGACCCGCAGGGCATACTCCCGTTGCGCGAAGCGATAGCCAAGGACATGGGAGAGCGGCGCGGTCTCAGTCTGACCCCCGATCGAGTGGTCGTATTCCCAGGGGCGAAACCTCCGATCGGGTTCTGCCAACAGACGTACTGCAATCCAGGTGACGAGATCATCTACCCCAGCCCCGGATTCCCGATCTACGAGTCGTTCATCGCCTATTTCAGTGCAAAGCCGGTTCCGCTGCACCTGCAAGAAGAACAAGGCTTCGCGTTCAATGGTGAAGACCTCGCGCGCCTCATCACCGACCGCACTCGGCTGATATTCATCTGCTTCCCATCCAACCCCACTGGCGGCGTCGCCTCGAAGGAGGAACTCGAGGACATTTCCACCGTGATCAAGGAGAAAGCACCAGAAAATTGCCGGGTGTATTCGGACGAGATCTATGAGAACATCCTGTTCGACGGGAGCGAGCACGTCTCAATAGCTTCATTCCCAGGCATGGAGGAGCGCACCGTCATCGTCTCTGGAGCGTCGAAATCCTATTCGTGGACCGGAGGGCGGATCGGCTGGGCCGTGTTCCCAACCGCCCAAGAAGCCGCCATCTTCAAGAACCTCAACATCAACTACTTCTCATGCACTGCGGCATACAACCAGATGGGTGCGAAGGTCGCCATCGAGTCGCCGGAGAGCAAACCGGAGATCCAGAAGATGGTGAGCGCCTTCCAAGAGCGCCGAGACCTGGTGGTGAGCGGATTGAATGGCATCGACGGCATCACCTGCCAGAATCCCAAGGGTGCGTTCTACGTTTTCCCCAACATCGGCGGAGCCTGTGAGTCGCTGGGAGCGATCGAAGCTCATGAGAACCTGCCCGCCGACGTGAAGAGCCACACCAGTCCGAGCACACTGTTCCAGATGTTCCTGCTCTTCAAATACCACGTGGCTACCATGGACCGGCGGTCATTCGGGAAGATCGGGCACGAGGGCAAGCATTTCCTCAGGTTGTCGATAGCCACGGGCATCGACGATCTGCGGGAGGGCGTGAAGCTCATTGGAGATGCCGCGAAGGACCGGGAGGGGTTCGCAACGTATCTCGAGAGCGGAGACCCGTTGTACTGATTGCTGTTGCTGGGAGAAAGACGCCGGCTCCGCACATGCTGCGGAGCTGGCGCAACAGTCTCTTTCAGATCACGGAAAGGAATTGCCAAATGGATTTCTCAGTCGGACCCCGCCGGGCCACGTACGTAGATATCTTTGAGGAATTGAAGACCGGTGAGGCGCCGTTTTCCACCGAGGACCTCTCAAACTTCGAGAAGTTCGACCTCATATACCGAACTCTCTGCGCCATCCTCTACAACTACGTTCCGATGTCGGGCCATCCCGGCGGTTCGATCTCTTCCGGGCGATTCGTGGAGTGTATCCTGTACGATTCGATGGACTACGACGTCTCGGATCCGAACCGCGAGGACGCGGACTTCATATCGTATGCGGCCGGCCACAAGGCGCTGGGATTGTACGCGATGTGGGCGCTGCGCAACGAGGTGATACGCATCAGTGCACCGGAGCTGCTCCCCAAGGACGAACGGCTACAACTCAGGCTCGAGGACCTCCTCGGTTTCCGGAGGAATCCCACGACGGACACACCGTTGTTCAAGAAGTTCAACTCCAAACCTCTGGACGGACATCCGACGCCCGCGACCCCGTTCATCAAGCTCTCTACCGGCGCCTCAGGCATCGGCGTCGCCACCTCGCTAGGGTTGGCGTACGGCGCAAGAGACTACTACGGAGAGAATGCACCGCGCCTGAACATGGTCGAGGGCGAAGGTGGGCTCACGCCCGGCCGTGTGTACGAAGCAATGGCCGCAGCGGGCACGGCATCCCTCGACAATGCGGTGATGCACCTGGACTGGAACCAGGCCTCCATCGACAGCAACCACGTGTGCCGCGACGGTGGGACACCGGGCGACTACGTGCAGTGGGATCCGAAAGAGATTGCCTACTTGCACGACTGGAATGTGATATTCGTGCCTGACGGCACCGATTTTCAGCAGATTGCGGCCGCCCAGCGAACGGTCAGGTCTCTGCGCAACAACCAACCCACCGCAATCGTATACCGCACGACCAAGGGGTGGCTGTACGGTATCGAGGGCAAGGCTTCCCACGGCGCGGGACACGCATTGTGCAGCGTCGGCTTCTACAAGGCTATCGCTCCGTTCGTGGAAGAGATCGGAGGAGATTTTCCGCGTTGCGAAGACACCGAACAGCGCTGCCGTAAGACGGACAAGACGATGGTCGAGGAGTGCTTCTGGAAGGCACTGCAGATCATTCGCGAGAGCTTGGAGCAGAACCCGACCGTCACGGAGGCTCTGGCAAAGCGCCTGATCGCGGCGCGCGACCGTCTGGACAAGACGGGAAGAAAGCCTCGCTCCAATGCCCCGGACCTGCAGAAACTCCACGCGACAGTATCATCTTCGGGCACCAACGTACCGGACGAACTGAAGTTGGAAGTGGGCTCCAAAATGACGCTGCGGGCGGCGCTGGGCAACTCACTCAACATTCTCAACAAGGCATCTAACGGGGCTATCCTCGCAGCGGCCGCGGACCTGCTGGGATCGACGAGCGTCAACGCCGCAGCCAAGGGTTTCCCGGAAGGCTACTACAACACTGCTACCAATCCGGACGCGCGCCTGTTGTCGATCGGAGGGATCTGTGAGGACGCGATGAGCGGCACCCTGGCTGGTCTCTCCAGTTACGGGCGCCACATGGGGGCCGGTTCGTCGTACGGGGCGTTCATCGCGGCCCTGGGACACATCTCATCTAGGTTGCATGCGATCGGATCGCAGGCCCGCCAAGAGATAAAGGAAGAGCCCTTCAATCCCTATTTACTCATATGCGCCCACGCCGGCCTCAAGACCGGTGAAGACGGACCGACGCACGCCGACCCGCAGCCGTTGCAACTGCTCCAGGAAAACTTCCCCAAGGGAACGATGATAACTCTGACGCCGTGGGACCCGCAGGAAGTATGGCCGTTGCTGATCACTGCGCTGGCCAAGCGTCCCGCCGTAATCGCGCCCTTCGTGACACGTCCTGACGAGACGATTCTGGAGCGAGAGGCATTGGGTCTGGCTCCGATCGAAGCCGCCACAACGGGCCTCTATGCGTTGAGAAAGGCGAAAGCAAACGGGGATGGCGTGATAGTTCTTCAAGGCAGCGAGGTCGCATACGCGTTTCTGGAAACAGCGCTGCCGATGCTCGAAAAGGAAGGAGTCGACCTCGACGTCTTCTACGTAGCCAGCGCCGAGCTGTTCGATCTGCTGCCTCCCGAGGAACGGGACCAGATCTACCCCGACAGCGTGGCGCAGCGGGCGATGGGAATAACCGGATTCACTCTTCCGACGCTGTACAAGTGGATTCTTTCAAAGCGGGGAATTGAGCACAGCCTCCATCCCTTCCAAAAGGGACACTTCCTCGGCAGCGGCCCGGGACCGATGGTTCTCAAGGAAGCCGGATTGGACGGTGAGAGCCAGTTCAAAGCGGTCTTGGAATACGTGAAGGGCTAGTTGTTTCCCTTCCAACCTCAACCGCCGCCGTCCACCGAAGCGTGGGAGGCGGCGGTTCTTTTTGGTGAGCTTGCGGGGTGTGTTAGGTGACATCCCGGAGCTGTTCGCTCCCGGGATCGTCAGCACGGGCATGTACACGAGGGATGTGGCCATGACGCCCGCGGGAGACGAGATCTACTTCGGCGTACTGGTGGGCGGCCTGGCGGTCATCATGGAAACCAAGCTCGTGGACGGGCGCTGGACCGAGCCCGAAGTAGCTCCACGCCATTTGCCCCGAGCTCCCCGGTCCCCGCGCACTTACCTCCGATAGCCACACCTCACACTCTGCGCGTTGATCCCTTCAAGTTACCCCCTACGCTTTTCCCCGTCCTGAAACCATCCCGGCATTTCTCCCCGTGAGTCAATCCCGTCACTCATCACCTCTCATGAAACAATCCTGCGACCCGCCCGTAATGACTATGTAGAAAACAGCAAACCATAGAGGCAGTCGGACCACAATGATCGAACGGGAGACCGTGTATGCCGTCTAAAGGTCCAAAGAGGGCGCCGCTTCGAATGACACAGATCACCGCACTGGTGCTCACAGCGGTTGCTTCAGGTCACCAATACGGCTTCGACGTCATGGAAGCGTGCGGAATGCCGAGCGGCACGGTTTACCCTGCTCTGCGGCGTCTGGAGCGGGCCGGCCTTCTCGGATCGGGATGGGAGGACGAAGAGCACGCCCGAGCCGCCGGCCGTCCCAGGAGGCGAACCTACCGTCTCACCGCCACTGGCCGTAAGGAACTGCCTGCCGCCGAGACAAAGCTGGCAGAGGTCCGGCGACTGCTGGGCCAGTTTGGAGCGGAACCCAAGGAAGCATGATGCCGCCGGCTCGTGAATGGCTGCGGATCGTCTCCATGCTGGTGCCCAGGGAGTACCGGCGCGACTGGTTAGAGGAGTGGAGCGCCGAGTTGGCCGCGGTCAAGGAGAAGCAACTGAAACACGCACTCGGCGCACTACCGGACGCCTGGTGCCTGCGCAAGGAAGGATGGACCATGGACGGGATGCTTCGCGACTTACGTCTGGCCCTTAAGGGATTGGTTCGCCGGCCCTTCTTCACGGCGCTCGCCGGTATCACGCTGGCCATAGGAATTGGAGCGAACACGGCCATTTTCAGTGTGGTTGACGGGGTGCTCTTGAACCCCTTGCCGTATCCGGAGAGCTCCCGGTTGGTTTCGGCCAATTTCGTTGCACCGGGCCTCAATCTGCGCATGGTTCCCCACTCCGAGGGCATGTACCTGTTCTTCAATGAGCGTTTCAAATCCCTCTCGGCCTTCGCGGTCTTCGGGGACCACTCGATAAACCTCATCACGGACGGCAAGCCCCAACGTATCCAAGCAGCCAGGGTAACGCAGACCTTCTTCGACGTAATGCGGGTGCGGCCGGTATTGGGTCGTGGGTTTGCCGAAGGGGAAGACCGCCTTGGCGCCGAACCGGTGGCTCTGCTGGGGCACGGAGTTTGGCAACAGACATTCGGTAGTGATTCAAACATCGTGGACTGTCTGGTCGAGATGGACGGAGAGCTGCGAATGGTTGTGGGTGTTATGCCGGAAGGATTCGATTTCCCGAGCGAGGCGGCGATATGGACGCCGATCGAGTTGAATGAGGCCGACCCGCAGATGTCGAGTCTGGGGCTCACAGGAGTGGGTCGGTTGGCTCCTGGAGCCACCGTGGCTTCTGCGCAGGCGGAGCTCAGAAATCTCCTACTTCAGTTCGCGGACGCGTATCCTGATGAGCTCTCGGAGGAGATAATCGAGCAGGCCGGTCTGGCACCGGACATGAAGCCGCTCAAGGACCTCTATGTGCAGGACGTGAGGCAGGCTCTTTGGATCTTATTGGGAACGGTGGGTTTCGTGCTCCTGATTGCATGTGCAAACGTGGCGAACCTGTTCCTGGTCCGCGCCGAGGCCAGGCAGCGGGAACAGGCGCTGAAAACGGCGCTTGGAGCCAGCCACGGAGATCTTGTGCGGCAGTATTTGACCGAGAGCGTAACCCTGGCCCTGGGTGGGGGGCTGCTTGGTTTGGGTTTGGCATACGTGGGAGTCAAGGGCTTGCTGGCGATCGCTCCCGTGACGATCCCATCGAGCTTGGAGATCGGCATGGACGGAAGCGTGTTGATGTTCACCGCCGCCGTGTCAGTTGTCTCCGGCCTGCTCTTCGGGGTTTTTCCCGCGTTCGCGGATGCGGGGAGAGATCTCTCGCGGGCGCTCAAGGACGGAGGAAAAAGCTCTACTGTCGGACGCGAAAGGTATCGAGCCAGGAGCTTGCTCGTGGTGATACAGGTGGCACTGGCCTTGATCCTGTTGGTAGGATCGGGGCTGATGGCCCGCAGCTTCTGGGCTCTCAGCAGCGTCGATCCGGGTTTCGAGTCAGCAAACCGACTCACATTCAGGCTCGCTCTGCCGCGGGCCGAGTGGGAGAGATCGGAGAAGGTCCGCCCCTTCTATCGTCGGCTGCAGGAGCGCATGGCCGCCATTCCCGGTGTCAGCTCCGCAGCACTGATCACAGCCGTACCGCTCACGGATAGCAAGACGGCCGGTCCCATGGAGTCCGAGGAGGATCCGATTCCTGCGGGAGAGTTGGGCAAGCTCGTGGACCGGCGCCAGGTGAGTCCAGGATACTACCAGACAATGGGGATCGATTTGGTCGAGGGAAGCGGACTGACCTGGGACCATGCCCACAGCGAAGTACGAGGGGTTGTTGTGAGCGAGGCTTTGGCTCGCAGTTTCTGGCCGAACGCACAGTCAGCCCTGGGCAGGAGGATCCGCCACCAGGGAAACGACGAGGATTACTGGGAGGTGGTGGGAGTAGCTCGAGATGTGCATTTCGAGACTCTCACCGAGGAACCCGCACCGCTGGTATATATGCCTCTGGAAGCCGGCTGGTCCGGCACACCAGATTTCGCGCGTTCCTTTGCGGTGGTGCTACATACCGAGGCTGACCCAGTGAGTTTCGTGGCAGCGGCGAGGCAGGCTCTGCGGGAAGTCGCTCCGCGCCTCCCGATGATCAACCCGAGAACGGTACAGTCTATCGAACGGGACGCCATGTCTTCCACCTCGTTCACCGTGGTGCTGCTGGGTATTGCCAGCGGCATAGCCCTTATCCTGGGGGTTGTCGGGATATATGGAGTGATATCCTACGTCGTTACCAGACGGTCCCAGGAAATAGGTGTTCGCATGGCGCTGGGGGCGCCTGCACGAATCGTATTTCGCGACGTCGTAGGCCAGGGGATGGTCCTCACCGGCGTCGGGATTGCAGTGGGGTTGCTGGGAGCCTGGGGAGTGAGCCGAGTTCTTGGCTCACTGTTGTTCGATGTGAGTTCCACCGATCCTTTGACTTACGCGGCCACTGTGGTGGGTTTGGCTTCCATCGCGTTCATAGCCTCCTGGATCCCCGCCCGGAGAGCCTCGCGCATCGACCCGTTAGAGGTGATGCGTTACGAGTGATCTGGCCGGCTCTGCGTGGGAGAAAGCATCGCTTGATGTGTCGAGCGGTACCATCCGGCCCACGATTTGGCTGGTAGCGAAGTGAGCGGTTCGCTTGGCGATTGGGGCTTTCCCTCAGTGGGAGGAAGTCTTCCCTTGTCGAGAGAAAACATTCCTTTGGCTGGAGGAAGTCTTCTCATGCCGACAGCGAGATTCCCTTGGTCGGAGGAAGCTTTCCTTTGGCGAAAGTAAGCATTCCCCTGGCCGTAGGGAGTTTTCCCTCGTCCGCAGAAACATTCCCTTGGGTAAAGGAAGATGCCCGTTAGTGAGAGAAAGCGTTCTCCCGGACGGAGGAAGTTTTCCTCGTCCGCAGAAACATTCCCTTGGGCAGAGGAAGCGTTCCTTTTCACGAGAAAGCATTCCGCTGCTTGGAGGAAGTTGTTGCTTGTCGCTAGGCGCATTCGTTCGAGCGGGGAATTCTCACCCCGCCCTCAGAAGGATTCTCTTGGGCAAGAGAAAATTTCCGTTGGCCAGAGAAAGCACTTCCTGGTTTGAGGGAGTTATCCCTTGTCGCGAGATGCGTTTCCGTCGCCGGAGTACGTTCACCATTGCCGGAAGGGAGCTTTCCCTGGGCAAAGGAAGTT
>CAZOJI010000008.1:0-92162 GCA_964580055.1 uncultured Gemmatimonadaceae bacterium
AACTCACTGTTACACCAAAGGTTAATGCCGATCCTCGCTCTGGAACTTCAGCTTAGGGGGCCGCCGTTGGTCTCCTGATTCATATGAGTCTGAACGGAGTGACTGTGGAAGATGTGGCCTATGCCCTCGGATCTGCTATGGTCTTGGCATTGATAATAGGCCTGCTGCCATTCTGGGAGACGGTGGTGATAGTGGCCGCGACCGATGCCTTGTCGCTATTCATCGAGCTGCGTACCGAAGGCGAGATTCTCCTCACAACGGCGATAATAGCCACCGTCATGGCCCCCTCGATCCAGATCGCGTACCAGTGGGAAAAGGCCGTGATACTCCGGTTCGGCAGATTTCAAGGGCTTCGCAAATCGGGACTCTTTGTGGTGTTCCCTGTCGTCGACAGGGTGACTCAGTTCGTCGATTAGCGAGTCCGGGTCACCGACTTCAGCGCGGAGACGACGCTGACGACCGACAGGGTGCCTGTAAACGTGGACGCCATCGCATCTTGGATGGTCTGGGATGCAAAGAAGGCGTTGGAGGTTGAGGACTTCGCGGCGGCCGTAGTTCTGTCAGCTCAAACCGCGCTGCGCAACGCCATCGAAATGAATAGCCTGGCCGTGCTGTTGTCCGAGCGGGAACGACTAGGTGCCAGAAGACACCGTCCCGTCCCCATGACCGACGATCAGAGTCGTACTCGGCAGCAACACAGTCGAGGCTCCAATGTCTGACGCCGGTTCCGTATCTTCAGTACCTGCCACGCACAGGAGAACCCTATGAAGATTTCATACCTGATTCCGGGCCCGATGGGGCGTACCGACGAAGGCAAAGCCGAAATGGAACGAAGGCGAGCACTCTTGGAGCAGTACGCTGCCCCCGGAACCGAGGTCGGTGTCGAAGACGTCCCATCCGGGCCTGCATCCATTGAGAGCATGTACGAAGAATACCTGTCGATTCCCGCAACCCTTGCAAGAGCGCTGGAGCTGGAGCAGGACGGCTGGGACGCCATAGTGCTCGGCTGCTACGGAGACCCGGGTCTCGATGGGTTTCGCGAGCTGATGTCGATACCGATCGTTGGGCCGGGTGAAGCAACGGCATTGGTCGCTGCGTCGCTCGGGCACCGCTTCTCCATCATTACCGTGACGGACAGTGCCGTGGCATTCACCGAGCGACAGATCTGGAACGTGGGGGTAGGCGAAAAGCTTGCCAGCGTGCGGGCGGTGAATATCCCGGTGCTGGATCTTCACTCAGATCGGGACAAGACGATCGCTGCTGCTGTGGAGCATGGAGTGGCGGCTATCGAGGAAGATCGCGCTGACACGCTGATTGTGGGGTGCATGAGCATGGGGTTCCTTGGGATCGCGGAAGCGGCGTCGGAGCAGTTGGGCGTACCGGTGCTGAACCCGAGCAAAGTGGCTCTCAAGTATGCGGAGGCGCTGGTGGGCTCGGGGCTCACTCACTCGCGCAAGGCGTACATGCTGCCGCCGAAACTGGCGTCGGGTCAGGTGAAGTCTGCTCTGGAGTTGATGAAGACCAAGGACTAGAATGGCATGCTCTACCAAATGGCCGGTAAACCTTGCCACATAGCCATATCATATGCAGGCTTTCCAATCGATCTACACGCGCGATACCGACTTCCATCGCTTCCCGTTTGTTGAGCCGATCGATCCGATTTCCCGTGTGAGTGACCGCTAATCCACGCCGAGGACATAAACGGCCAGCAAGCCCAATACGCCCACCACAGCCAGATAGTAAATCGTCGGCAGTATCGTTTTTCTGAGAGTCGCCCCCTCCTGGCCGAGCAGCCCCACTGTTGCGGAGGCCGCAACCACGTTGTGGATTGCTATCATGTTGCCCGCCGCTGCTCCTACCGCCTGCAGTGCCACCACCATCGCGCCACTGATCGCCAACTGAGTTGCTACGCCGTGCTGGAACAGACTGAACATCAGGTTGCTCACCGTGTTGCTGCCGGCTATGAACGCACCAAGCGCCCCGATGGTTGGGGCGAACAGAGGCCACACGTTGCCGACGTTTTCGGCTACCCACGTGGCCATGGCAATCGGCATCGACGGCAGAGTCCCTCCGCCCGCGAACTCGTACGAGTTGATACCTGAGTTTATGTAGACCCTCACCATCGGCACGGTGAAAAGCAGCACGAACCCAGCGCCAAGTATGGTTTTGCGCGAGTCGTGAAAGGCTCCGACGATCTGTCGTCGGTCCATGCGGTGCAGCAACCACGTCACTGCCACTGCGCACAGGAGCATGGTGGCGGGCAGATAAAGCGGAGTAGTTGCGCCGCTCACGCCTGTCGAGAAGATATCCGTCCAGCTGATTCTGACTCTTTGCAGGATCTCGCCAACCGGAAGCTGTCGCAGGCGTGAGATCACCAGCAGAACCGCTAGCACCCCATAAGGTGCCCAAGCCGAGGCAATCGGTATGCGGCGATGACCGGCAGCCGGTTCCGCGGTGGGTTCCAGGGGGCTGTGCCAATCGTCAGGCCACTGTTCAGGTCTGGCGAAATCCCACGTTTCCTTTGGAATGAGAAAGCCGCGCCGTGCTGCAAAGATGACAACGGCGAGTCCTATTGCCGATCCAAGGAGGGAGGGAAACTCTGGGCCCAACAACACTCCGGTCAGCATGTAGGGTATGGTGAAGGCTAGCCCGCCGAAGATCGTGAACGGAAGAATCGAAAGGCCATCGGCCCACGATTTCCGGGCGCCGAAGAATCGAGTCATCATCACGACCATGAGGGTCGGCATCATGGTCCCGGCGATCCCGTGCAGGACAACCGCGTAACTGGTGATCGTCTGCCGGTAGTCCGAGAACGACACGCCGGCTGCGGCGAGCTGCGCCGAGATCTCGGGGCTCGCCAGTCCATCGGTGACGCCGATCATGATGGGTGTTCCGGCGGCGCCGAATGTCACGGCCGTGCTCTGAATCATCATCCCAAGCATGACTGCGGCGGTCACCGGAAACCCGAGTGCGACCATGAGTGGTGCGGCGACAGCCGCTGGTGTGCCGAATCCGGCGGCACCCTCGATGAACGACCCGAACAGCCACGCGACGATCACTATTTGGACCCGACGGTCGTCGCTGATGCCGTGGAAGCTGCGTCTGATCGCCGCCACTCCACCGGAGCGTTCGAGGGTCTTCAACAGCAGTATCGCGCCGAAGATGATCAGCAAAATGTCGACAGTGACGAACAAACCTTGCACCGTAGAGGCCGCGATGTGACGGGCGTCCACTCTCCACACCGCCCACGCGAGCACCACGGCAGTCACATAAACGATCGGCATTGCCCACTTGGCCGCGATTCGAAAGCCGACCAGGAGGACGCCCGCGAGCAGTATAGGCGTAATAGCTACGATTGCCTGAAGCGAGAGACTCATCTGAGCTGCCTTTTCGGGTTAGCTGCCGATGCTACGCGGAATGCGAAGAAGCGCAAGGGGTATCGGGCCAGAACTCGATGTCAGTGTCGCGGAAACGTCGGAGCCAGCCGGCGCCTTTGACCGGTCACCTCGCCACCACCAAACCACCTACCGCCTTACCGCCCTACCGCCCGTCATCAAAGATGACCGCATGCACATCCCGCGGTCCGTGCACTCCCAATGTCAAATTCAGCTCAATATCGGCCGATTTGCTGGGCCCTGTGATGAACGCGATCTGCGCATGATCGCGGAACAGGCCTTCCAGGCTTCCGTTCGACCGAAGTTCCGCCAGCCAACTCTCCAGCGTGGCGAAGACCTTCGATACAGGAACCAGAGCAATGTGGTGCATTGAAAGGAGACTCGCGGCTCGGCTCTTGCCAAGGCCCGGGACGACGACCATTGAGCCGGTGCCGGCGAAGGCGGCATCCACACCGGTGAGGCCCGCTGACAGCTTGGCTGCGTGGTCCCGTTCTGCCTTGTCGTGCAGATCTTCAGGAACGAATAACGAGAATCCAAACTGCTCGAGTTGCGGTGCGACGTCCGGAATGGGCAGCATGGATGGTGCCCAGCTCAGGATTTCGTTGCCGGGAGGCTCCGGCCTGCCGTATTCCTTTCTCCAGTCTTCGATCCTCGCAACGACCCTCTGCGCCACGTCGACAGGATCTTTCACGATCTCATAGCTGCCAAGTACGGTGCGCAGATTTTCACCGAACACCCTCGCGAGCTCCAACCCACTGCCTTGTGCAATCGTTACAGCGTTCGGCACATCGGCTTTCGGACTCGAGTCGCAGTGGGTTCCGAATAGAGATTCAGTGTCTGCGACGCTTTTTCGCAGCTTGCGCAGAATGGTATCCCTTGCGCTCGACTCAGTCGTCCTCATTTACCACCGCCTTCGGACAAACCCTCTCGTTGCTCGAGCCAGATCTGTCTGAAGCTCTTGGCAGCGAATTTCGGAAAATCGCGCGTCCTGGTCCATGCCCTCAGCGGTGGGGGCAGCTTGGAGACGGCCTCGCCCTGGCGGATTGAGGAGAACCGGGTCAGCCACTTTGCCAGAAGGGTAACTGCCTTGTAGCGGGCGGCGTTATGCATGATCCTTCGGAACCAGGACATCGCCACACTCTCGAGCCGATGAGCGGTCGCCGCCTCGGTCAGTTCGCTCCGCAGGTCCAGCAGCAGACGCGGCAGGTCTATCTTGACGGGACAGACGTCTCGACAGGCACCGCACAGAGAACTGGCAAACGGGAGTTCCTCGTATGTCTCCAGGTGATGCGCGAGCAGCGGTGTGATCACGGCGCCGATCGGGCCGGAGTAGGCGGTCTTTCCGTAACTGTGGCCGCCAATCTCCCGATAGACCGGGCACACGTTGAGGCACGCCCCGCAGCGGATGCAGAGAAGCGCATCGCCGTGGCCCCGTTCGAGCACGCGCGTTCTGCCGTTGTCGACCAAAACCACGTGCATCTCTTCGGGGCCATCGGGGTGTCCGTCCCTACGCGGCCCGCTGCTCATCGAGAAATAGACCGATGCCGGCTGTCCGGTGGCATTCCTGGCCGCCGCCTGCCACATCAGAAAGGCATCCTCGACCCCGGGGACGACCTTCTCGATTCCCGCTACCGCCACGTAGACGCGGGGCATGGAAGTGGTCATGCGTCCGTTGCCTTCATTCGTGATCACGCAGATAGTGCCCGTTTCGGCGATCGCGAAGTTGCACCCGCTGATGCCCATGTTGGCGTTCAGGAATTCCTCCCGTAGAGCCTCTCTAGCTGTGGCACACATCCTGGCCGGATCGCCGGTGGGCTCCATGCCGAGTTCGCGCTGAAACAGCTCGCTTATGTCCTCGGCACGCTTGTGGATGACTGGTGCGATTATGTGGCTGGGCGGATCCCCCGCGAGTTGGATTATGTACTCGCCGAGGTCGGTCTCGACTACCTTGATGCCAGCCTGCTCGAGACCGGCGTTCAAGCCGATCTCCTCCGTGAGCATCGACTTCGATTTGACTACGCGATTCACGGCGTGATTTTCCGCTATCTTGCGGATGATATGATTGGCCTCCGCCGCGTCACCCGCCCAGTGAACGTGGCAGCCGTTTTCAGCGAGCCTCTCCTCGAGTTCCACGAGGAGGTCCGGAAGATTGGCCACGGCACGCTTCCTCACGGAGTACGCATCATTTCGCATTCTCTGGGAGTCGATAGATGCCATAGCGGCGGCACGGCTTGTTCTAAGCCGGTTGGTGGCACGGTCTAGCGCTGTGTGCAGGTGGTCGTCACCCAGGGCCTTTTCAACCCGTGCTCTGAATGGCAGGCTCGTGTTCACAGTCATGCGGCTCTCGCTTGCGGGGCGGTCACTCGGGTCGCTCCCCCGCCAGAACCTCGGCGATGTGTTTGGCTCGCTGTGTCTTTCCCTCGCGCATCAAGATGCCGTTCAGGTGTGTCATGCAACTCACATCGTTCACGACGACCACGTCGGCACCCGATGCCTCGATGTTGCGGACCTTGCGGCGGCCGATCTCCGTGCTGATCGAGGCATTCTTCACCGCGAACAAGCCGCCGAATCCGCAACACTCCTCCGCGTCTGGTAATTCCACCAACTCGGCTCCTGAAATGTTCGCAAGCAATCGGCGGGGTTGTGCGTCCACTTCCAGCTCACGGAGGAGGTGACAGCATGGATGATAGGTCAGCGTTTCTGCACAAGTACCGCCCGTCTCTTCAACTCCGAGCGAGTCCACCAGGTATTGCGTTAGCTCGTACGTGGCGTTGGCCACTTCGAGGGCTCGCCGCAGCTGTTCTCTTTCCTCCGAAGCCTGAAACAGTATCGGATAGTGGTTCTTGACCATCGAGACGCAGCTTCCACTCGGCGCAACGATCGCGTCAATCTGTCTTTGGTTGAGCAACGGCCAGAACACGTCGAGGAAATGCCTGGCGATCTCGCGTGCGTCATCCCGGTAACCGGCGTTGAAAGCCGGCTGCCCGCAGCAGGTTTGTTCCTCGGGGAACATGACGTCGACGCCGCAACGCTCGAGCAGTTCAACCGCCGCCAGTCCGACATGAGGGTAGAACTGGTCGACCATGCATGTTACGAACAATCCAACGCGTGGTCTCGGTGAGTCTGAAGGAGTCACGGCCGAAAAAGAGTCTGGTTCAGGCCGAGTCTCGTTCGTCGTCGCTGCCGCTCACTGTCATAGACCCCTCCACGAGACGCTTCTCGAAGGCAACACCTACGAGATAGGCCATGCGTTCGGCCTCCGCGGCCGCGACGCGGCGTCCAAAATCCGTCAGACGATAGTATTTCCGACGGCGATCGTCTAGCTCGGGCGCCGGCCGCTTCGCGGATTCGGCGATCATTCCGGCGTCGAGAAGCCGCTGAGCTGCGAGATAAAGAGGTCCGGTTGCCGGAGACATGCGGCCTTTGGTACGGCTCTCGATCTCCTTCATGATGCCGTAACCATGGCGTTCCTCGTCCACTAGCGCCAGCAGAATCTGAAACGACAGCGGAGTGAGTGGTAGATGCGCGTCGACGTCGCGTTCAGTTGCAGTCACCGTATGATCTTCCCATGCTCCGTTCGCCCGCCTCACTAATCTTCGTATGTATATACGATATATCTACCATACCCCGAAATGAAGCCCTTCGACGCGGAGTCGGCACAGACACAGGGCCGTATGCCAAACCGAGATCAATACATATAGTGCATATCTATATGAAATATATCGATAAGCCTGGTATATCTTTAGATGCGAGGGGCGGCCGACTCCTGGATGCCGGACACGACCCCGCGACTGAATGCTTTGTTTTGAATCAGCAGATGCTCGAGAGGTATGCACGCCGCAACGGTCCTTGGGTGAGGTCGGCCGACACCAAAAGGGAGACAACCATGAGAAAGCACTTGGCTGGAGCCACCTTTGCTGTGGCGCTTGTGCTCTGCACCTGCTGCGGGGATACGCTCTTCGTTCCGGATGTTCAGAACCAGCGGCTCAATCGGTTCGCTCCCGATGTCCAGTACGTTGTGCGAATGCGGATTGGGGGTGTGGAACTCGACGACACCGGTGCGGTCCAGCTTGGCACAATGCCTTAGAGTGTCACGTGTATTCCACCTGCCTCTTCTGCAACAGGGCACTGGGGACGAACGAGGTCATCGAGAACTTCCCCATTGGCCGGCGCTTAGCGTACGACGAGGCCAAGGGCCGGCTCTGGGTCGTGTGCCGGCACTGCGAGAAGTGGAACCTCACTCCTCTGGAGGAAAGGTGGGAGGCGATTGAAGAGTGTGAGCGCTACTTCCGCGATACACGCCTCCGTATGTCGTCCGACAACATCGGGCTCGCGAAACTCAAGGAGGGCCTCACACTCGTCCGGATCGGAAAACCGCTACGACCGGAGTTCGCCGCCTGGCGCTATGGCGACCAGTTCGGTCGCAGGCGCAGGCGCACGATTCTGGTATCGGGGCTGGGCGTCGCCGCGGTGGGGGCCGTGATGGTGGGCGGCATTGCGGCCGGCGTCGGCGTCGGAGGTTTTCACTTCATTCCGCAGATGATGATCAACCTCCCTGTACGCGTGAAGATCCGAACCAAGGACGGGCGAATCCTGAAAGTTCGCCAGCGGAATTTGCTGCAATCGCGGTTTGTGCTGAACTCGGCAGTGGAAAGGGAGGGTTGGGGGGTGTACGTCAAACACTCTCAGGGAGAAGACACCTTCTACGATGAGGAAGCGGTCAGGGTGACAAGCCTGTTGCTGCCCAAACTCAACTCCATGGCCGGTCCGAAACATGTCGTACAAGATGCCGTTCAGCGGATCGAAGATGCGGGTAACCCGGAACGGTATCTGGCATCTTTGCCGCGGCAAGTGCGCACTGCAGATCAGGTGAGGTACCGCGGGCGCGTGGTTCAGGAACAGAAGCTCGGCCTCATTGCACGGTTTCCGAAGCAAACCAAGCTAGCGTTCGAGATGGCAGTTCACGAAGAGCAGGAACGGAGGGCCCTGGAGGGCGAACTGTGGCTGCTCGAGGCGGCGTGGCGGGAGGCCGAGGAGATCGCCGGCATCTCCGACGATCTGTTCGTGCCGGAGGAAACCGAGGAGTTCATCGAGCGGCATCGGGCCGCTGGCAAAACATCGTAGCATCGGCCGCAGGCCGTAGGCCGTCCCAAATCGCGCGATGCTCCGAGTAGAGTTGGGAGAAGCTGGCGCCAATTTCCCAGTCGCCCTAGTTTGTCGCAGGGAATCTGTAGTCACGCCTGGACTAGGCTGATTGGCAATGTCAGGACGCCCGGTGCGACGGCGTTGTTGTTCTGGTTTTTTGGAGGTCTTTCGGATGAAATGCAGCCGCTGCGGTAAGGTGCTCGGAGGAGAGGATCGAGTCGTCATCGATGGTGGGCAGATCGTGTGCGCCAATTGCGGCCGGAAGAAAGAACCGCTCGTCTTCACCAACGGCAGGAGGGCGCTCGAGGCAGCCCGGAAACGGGCTGTGGTTACAGGCTACCCTGTCTCGATCACACTAATGCCCGGCGAAGAGAGGAAGCACGTCAGGTATTTCGTGAAGGTACGCCGGCGCGAGTCTGGTGTCGCCATATTAGAAGAGGCGGAGTCTTCCTGACTCTCGACAACGATCAATTTCAACAAACCGAACCTACTCCGGTGCTGCATGCCTCAACTGGGCGGCTAGGGGTTCGCTGATTCTGTGAACCTCCACCTCACTCTGCTTCTTGGCTACTCCGCGTGCCTGATTCTATTGGGAGCGTGGATAGGCAGGCTCGTGAAGACATCCGACAAATTCTTCGTGGCCGGCCGTCGCCTGAGCCCCCTCCTGCTCTTCGCGACGATCCTCGCCGCCAACATTGGAGCAGGCTCGACCGTGGGAGCTGCCGGTCTTGGGTATCGAGACGGCTTGAGTGCGTGGTGGTGGGTGGGATCGGCGGGCATCGGCTCGTTGATATTGGCGTTCCTGATCGGCCCGCGTATCTGGCGTATCGCTGCCAAGCACGATCTGAGAACCGTCGGAGACTACCTCGATCTTCGTTACGGGCCGTCTGTGCGCGGAATAATGGCCTCGCTACTGTGGGTAGGTACGCTTGCGATCCTGGCCGGACAACTGATCGCGCTCGCATGGGTTTTGGAGGTGGTCGCCGGCGTGCCCAAACTCTGGGGTTGTCTGATCGGTGGTCTCGTGATGACGACCTACTTCACAGCGGGTGGTCTGTTGACCTCCGCCTGGGTGAATCTCGTGCAACTGGTCGTGTTGGTATTGGGCTTTGCCGTCGCCGTTCCAATTGCGCTCTCGTCCGTTGGAGGATTGGATGCGGTGCTGCAGGCTTCAGATAATGTCAGTTCGACCCATCTCAATTTCTGGCGTGGGGGAGCGTCCGGCTGGACCTATGTAGGCTTGCTGGTTCCGGCTTTCGTCATATCACCCGGCTTGCTTCAGAAGCTCTATGGAGCCCGCAATGAGAATACGGTCCGCTGGGGTATCGGAGCCAGTGCCGTCTTACTCATGGCCTTTGCCGCAATTCCCCCCCTGCTGGGCATGATCGCTAACGTCAACTCGCCAAGCCTGGCCAATCCTGAGCTTGCTCTTCCCACCGTTTTGGTGGATGAGCTGCCGTTGCTCCTCGGAAGCCTGGGACTCGCAGCGATCTTCTCGGCAGAGGTGAGTTCTGCGGACGCGATCCTGTTCATGCTAGCAACCTCACTGTCACAGGATCTCTATCGTCGATTCGTCAATCCTGCAGCGAGCGACGCTCTGGTATTGAGGGTTTCACGGCTTGCGGCCGTGGGAGGGGGGGTGCTCGGAGTCACATTGGCGATACTGCTCCCATCAGTGATCGGTGCCCTTACGATTTTCTACGCGTTGCTGAGTGTGAGCCTGTTTGTACCTGTAGTCGCTGGCGTCTATTTCCAGAGAGGGGGCGTGCCTGAAGCTCTTGCGGCGATCGCGGCCGGCATTGTGGTGCTCCTGTTTGTCCATTTCGGAAGCGGGGGAGCGGGATTTGGAATCTGGACGCCGCCGCTGCTGGGGATCATCGCTGCCGGCGTGAGCTTCTGCTTGGTTGGGCTTGCCAGGCGAGCATAGGGTTTGTCACACGCAACGCTTCATCCGCCACAGATCACGCGTTAACTGCGGCATTTGAACGTTCATCTGTGACAGATCACGCGTTAACTGCGGCATTTGAACGTTCATCTGTGACAGATCACGCGTTAACTGCGGCATTCGAACGTTCATCTGCGACGGATCACGCGTTAACTGCGGCATTCGAACGTTCATCTGCGACAGATCACGCGTTAACTGTGGCATTCGAACGTTCATCTGTGACGGATCACGCGTTAACTGTGGCAGTTCCGACCTCTTCGATGTCACGCCTCACTTCACCAATATCACCCCCTCGCCTCGACAATATTACGCGATATCTCCCTCGGGGTACGCGTTGTATCGGTGACGTAACGCGTCACAGCAGCGTCCTGCGGACGCAAAACAAGGCCCGGAATCCCGTCGAGAGAAGGATCCCGGGCTCTATTCTTCTGCCTTCTGTTTGCTACCGGATCGCGAAAGTCAGCGTCGCCCACTTGGAGTGGTAGTCGAGACCGTCTTGCTGCGACGCCACCATGTTGATGAACTCGACATACCACTTACCCGGTGCGTTCAGTACGAAAGTCGCGACACCTTCTGCGTCTGCGTGCGTGCAATCGACCGGGAACATGACGCCCGAAGTGCCTTGTCCGCCCGCAACCGCGGCGGTTACCACGAGTAGGACGGATGCTGAGGAGAGACGCCTCATCACGGAGCTTCCCTTTACCAGGCGCCTAGTTGTCGTTCGGCCCGCGCACGAGCGAGTTGAATACCAACTTGAACGTGCCGTGTGTCTGCGCTCTGTGTTGGGCTCTGAACCCAATCAATACTATTCTTCCCTCACCGTACTCAGCTGAGACCATTGAGGCCTTCTCGGCGATCAGATCCTCTCCAATCAGCCAACCGCTTTGAAGAATGTCTCGTTTCGGGAATGTCGCGATAGTGGTTATGCGGTGGTTGTGTTCAGTCGGCTCTATCTCGTACACCTGATTACGCGCCAGGAAGGTTCCGAGGGCCTCATCGGGCATTCCATATGCCAATGGGTGTGAGTCGTCGAAGTTCATCCACAGCGTAGATCCCGGACACCAGAATTCCTTGGACGGCAGGTCTGCCACAACGTTTCGAAGTGGGAGTCCGAACTCCTCGATTGGTAGCGATGCAGCTTCCGCAAACGTGAGCAGCGTTCCGCCGTCCTCGACGAACTGCTGCAAAGCGTCCACGCCTTCCTGCCCGAAACCGCTGCGATACTCCGGAGGATAACTCTCGGGGCCACTTGCATACGGCCCGCGCGCGCTCTCTCCATCGAATTCGCCGGTCATCATGGAAACACGGTCCGCCGGTAGGATAATGACGTCGTAGTCGTCCGCGAGATCGTCCTCCGTGATAGCAGCGTCCATCAGAGTCGTATACGGGAAATCGTAGTGTTCCAGGAGCCAGCGGGTCCAACCCTCGTCCATGTTGCCGCCGTAGTAGCGCTGGTACATGCCGATACGGAGGCGGCCGGTAGAATAACTGCTCTCGGACGCATCGGTTGGAAGCGGCTCGAAGTCCACTCCTGTTTGACGGGCGATCTCATCGAGACCTGCGTCTGCATCGGCGGGCACGAGGAAGTCACCGGGCAGCAGGCCGCCGTCGGTCTCCGTATGTACTCGCCTCACCTCAACGCCCTCGTTGAACAGGAGATTTACCGCCTTGAAAGTGTGGTTCTGTCTACCGTCGAGGCGATAGCCGAACGCGCTGGCGGACACGGTGCCATGAGGCTCGATAGGGCCGATCACCTCGACGAGCGGGGCAGCGACCTGAGTTTCCACCTCATCGACGTGCACTCCCATGAATTCGGCAATGACGTCGCCCGCCATGTCGTAGGGCCTGATCGGATTACCTAATGCATCGATCGTGTAGCTGTTCTGGGGATAGAAAGTCCGGCCCAACAGCCAGCGAATGACGCCCATCTTGGGTTGTGCCATGGAGACCACAAAGGTGCCGGGCCCATAGACCTTGTTTTCGTGGGTGAAACCCCGCTCTGAGCGATGTATCTCGATTCCCTGACCCAGCAGTTTCTCGATCATCACCAACGCAGTCCGGCTGTCGTGCTGTTCCGCGGGGATGATATATGCGGCGCGATCCCCCGTAGCGCCGCGCTCGGTCTGGCGCTTGGCCTTCAAGTACGCGTTCCACAAAACCGTTTCTTTGTTGCGTGCAGCGATATCCAGCGTTGCCCAGGCAGAAACCTTCTGGCGCTCGACGATGTCGCGCAGTCGCCACCAGCCGCCCTCCCACGGATTGGGGAACGTCGTCTGCGGCTCGTGTTCCGGAAGCTGGCGTCTACCGCCACGCAGTTGGTCTTGGTGTATGTATATCGGTGTTGCCAACCTCGTGCTCGCCGCCTCGGTGAGCATACCGGCAATGTTGTGAAACGGGGTTATCCAGTGGAATCCGAAGTGGCCCCAGCCTCCATAGATGGCCGAGTTCACGATCCCCGACAGTCCTGCCTCTTCTTCTTTGTAAGCGATGTGTGCGCCGTACCAGCTCATTTCCCGCCAGACCAGCGGGTCTGAAAACGGCCTGATTGGCTCAGCATACGGAGGGACGTAGAATCGTGCGCTATAGCTGCCCATGTGATGATGATCGATGTATGCTTGGGGGATCCACTCCCGGAACATGAGCCTAGCCTCGTACCGAGACTCGACAGTGTTGGTCATGAAGGCGTCGCGGTTGTTGTCATGGCCGGTGTATATGTGGTAGAGAGAGGGATAACTCGCGCCCTCGTATTCCGTTCCGACGGTCTCCCGATACCAGTCGGTTACCATTATCTGGCCGTCGGGGTTCAAGGAGGGGATCATTACGAAGATCACGTTGTCGAGAATCCGCATTGCTTCTTCGTCGGTGCGGCTGGCGAGGTCGTAGGCCAGCTCGACCGCCATGAGGCTGCCGCCGATTTCGGTCGCGTGAAGACTCATCGACTGGTTGATGACCACCTTACCGGCTTCGACGAGCTCCCTGATTCGGTCCTCGGGTATTCCTCGAGGATCGCTCAATCGATCGTTGATCTGCCGAAGCTCCTCCAGCCTATCGAGGTTCTCGGGGGCTGAGAAGAAGATCGCGAGGAACGTGTTCCCGAGCGTACTGGGCCCCATGTCCACCACTTCCAACCTCGAGCACTCGTTCTCGAGCAAGCGGTAATACTCGACCATTCGGTCCCAGCGAGCGATCCTGCGGTCCGCACCCATCTGGAATCCGAAAAACTCCTCAGGCGTCGTGATCTCCTGCGACTGTGCCTCCGCCTCCTCGGGATGGAACCCTGCGGTCAGTGCACCTAGTGTGAGGAGGTAGACGACAACTCTGAACGACAAGCGACTCCTTCTCATCAGAATCTCCTAACGGTATTTGCTCTGGCTGTTATTGCGACTTCGTGTGGTGAACACTCTTGTGTGCTCACCGGCCGCGAACGGCTTCTTCAAATGCTGGCAAGCTGCCCATGGCAAACTGCGTTTTAATACGGACGGTAGCAAGTGCGCACGAGGGCCCAGGCTCCGGTCACAACCACGCCGCGCCACGCACTCCGCTGGAGTCGCCATGAACGTTCTTGACGACTCGCGTCGTGACCTCATCCGTGAACACGTGAGGCTGGATCGCTTTCTGCGTCTTCTCTGCCAGGCCGGGAAGATTAGACAAGCCACCGCCCAGAACCACCGCCTCGGGGTCCACGACGTTGATGACCGTAGCGAGCGCGCGGCCCAACCTCTCGACGTATCTCTCCAGGGCCGTCCGGGCCGCGTCTGAGCCGTTTCCGGCACGAGCCCCGATTTCTTGCGGAGAGACTGCTTCGCCAGTGGCGGATTCGAAGTCCCGCTGCAACCCGGGTCCCGATAGGAACGTCTCGATACATCCCAATCTACCGCAGTAGCACCTGGCGCCCGGACGTTCCGAGTCGGTCGGCCTCGGCAGAGGATTGTGCCCCCACTCACCCGCGATCTTCTGTTGGCCGTGGAACACCTTCTTCTCCACGACAATGCCTCCTCCCACACCTGTGCCCAGGATGACTCCGAACACCGTTTCCGCATCCCTGCCCGCACCGTCGACAGCCTCGGATAGGGCGAAACAGTTCGCGTCGTTCATCATCCGGATAGGCCGCCCGATAACGTCCTCCAGGTCGCGGTCGAAAGGGTGGCCGATGAGCCAGGTGGAGTTGGCGTTCTTGACCAGACCGGTCACGGGCGAGACCGTGCCGGGAATCCCGATGCCGACGGTACCCGGTTCTCCGGTTTGGGCGTCGGCCTTCCGCACGAGGTTCTTGATGGCCTCCAGGCAGCCATCGTAGCTCCTTGGCGTGTCGACCCGGTGTCTGAATGTCTCTGCGCCCGACATGTCGAGCACTATCACTTCGATCTTCGTCCCGCCGAGGTCAATGCCGATTCGAGGACGGGATTTGCTTCGAGATGCCATCAGGTTTTGAGCCCGCGAAATCCAGAAAGCCGAAGCAACGAAGCCGCGCACAAGGAATTCATCTGGTCTCGTGAGACTCCTCTGTTTCCTCGGTTTCCAGTGGCAGTTCGATGTCCTCTCCCCAAATGTGCTTCCCGAACCACTGCCAGTTGTGCCAAGTGGCTGCAAGGCGTTCCTTGGGTTTACTGATGCCGTGTCCGAACCCCTTGTATACGATCAGTCTTGTCTCAACGCCCACGTCCTGCAATCCCTGATATAGCTCGTACGCGTTGGGTATGGGCACGCGACGGTCGAACTCTCCGTGTTGAATGAGTGTGGGCGTGGACGCATCGTTGATGAACGTCATCGGCGAAGTCTGGGCGTAGATCTCGCCATCCTCCCACGGAGTGGCTTTGAGGTATTGTCGGGTGAAGGGGTGAATATCGGTGTTCACATAGTATGTGACCCAGTTCGAGATGCCGGCGCCCACCGATATCGAGGCGAACCGATCCGTCGTAGTCGTCAGGTAAGCAGAGATGTAGCCGCCCTGGCTCCATCCCATGGCACCCATACGGTCCGTGTCCACGATCCCCTGGGATATCAGATAGTCCACTCCGGAGTGAACGTCCCAAGCATCACCGATGCCGAGATTCCTCACATTCAGCGATCGGAAATCCTCCCCATAGCCGGCTGAACCCCGGTAGTTGGGGCGTAGCACGAGCGCCCCCTTCGTGAGCCACTGGTGGATCGGGTAGACATAGCTGACTACGGCAGTTGGATAGTCGATACCGGTGGGCCCGCCGTGGATCACGACGAACAGTGGGTATTGCTTGTTGGGATCAAAATCGCCCGGTTTGTGGAGCACTCCCTCTATAGTGGTTCCGTCGTGGCTCCGCCACGATATCACTTCGCTCGTGCCGAGCGTCATTCCCTCGATCTGCTCGGTCATGTTGGTGAGCTTTGCAGGTCTGTACCGATCGACCGATGCGCGATACACCTCGTCCAGGGTTCCCTCTTCCCTAGCCACAATCGCCATGACCTCGCCGTCAGGTGTGAAGTCGACTGACCAGATCTGGTCAGGAGCCGTCGCAATGGCAGAGGTGTGTCCCGAGTTGGGATCCATGCGGTAGACGCGCCGCTTGGTACGCTCCCACCCTATCAGGAATATCCCTCTGTGCGTCCACGCGGTTACAGAGGGATCTTCGTCGAGATCGCAGTCGATACGTACGGGATTGCCCCCGTCGGCAGGTACCTTGTAGAACAGGGAATTCATGTAGTAGGCGGAGCCGATGTCGGGGCCAGATGCCTGATAAGCGACCCAACTCCCATCTGGAGACCACGTAGGGTTGTTCTGGGATCCCGCACCGGACACGAGCGTGCGAACCTCTCCGGTGTTGACGTCCACAACCGAAATGTCCGAATGGAGCCAGGAGTTGATGAGGGGATCAGGAGTGTGCCCAAAGGCGATCTCTCGACCGTCCGGTGACCATTTGAAGCCGGCCACCGTATACTCGGTGCCTTCCGTCAGTCGGCGGGCTTCGACCGCACCCGGAGTTTCAGGCAGATCGACGATCCAGAGGTGGACCATGCGGTATTCCTGATCCTCCACAGCAAAAGACCCGTATCTTTTTTCCCGCTTCTCATGTCGGTCACTCTCCGGCTCCGAACTGGTGAACGCGATCGAACTGCCGGTGGGTGACCACTCGAATTGTCTGACACCTTCTTCCGCGTCGGTGAGGGCATGTGCTTCACCGCCTGAGGCGTTTATCAGGTGTATCTGGCGCTCGTCACCACGATCTGCGAGGAAGGCGAGCCGGCTCCCGTCCGGCGACCAAGCCGGGTCTGTGCTGCTTCCGTCATCTGTCCGTGTGAGTTGCAACGGTTCTTCTCCAGATCTCACCAGCCAGATCTCGGTGTCGTACACGTTGTCTTCCCAGTCTGCAGAACGAACGGTAAACGCCACGGTCTCCCCGTCGGGTGCAATCACGGCAGATCCGATGTCGGTGAGACTCATGATGTCTTCGAATGACGGGCCGGGTATCTCAGGCTGTTGAGCGGTTAGCGGCGCCGAGAGACACAAAGACACGAGCTGCAAGCTGAACGTACTCAGGAAATTTGAGCGCATCGTCTTCTCCTAGAGGGATATCTAAATATGGTTTTGCCGGCACCTATCGGTAACCGCGCCTGGCCTGTTTAACTTGTTACCCGACCTTTCGATCGGAGATGAGCAAGATTGTGGATCACTAGCATGACGGTCGGCTCGGTGGCGGCCGCGGCACTGGCAACCATCACTCAGGTGCCCGGGGGCGGCATGGATGCAACCGGCAGAGGCTCTACGGCTGATTCTTGCGTATTCAGCGGCCGCAGAGGGCAACTGGAGGTCGCCGCTCCCAGGCTGTTGGAATTCGATGTGCAGATCGACGGTCGCATGGACGAGGACGCCTGGAACCAGGCAGCTCTACTAACCGACTTCACGCAATACGATCCGGTCGAGGGGATAGAGGCCACAGAGCCGACCGAGGTGCGAGTCTTCTACTCGTCTGAAGCGATCTATTTCGGAGTGCGGGCCTTCGATAGCCAACCGGACCTGATACTGGCGAACCTGGGCGAGCGTGACAAGGTAGCCCTGGTCGACGACTGGATTCGGATCTCATTGGACACTTTTGACGACCGGCGTCAGGCGTACGTGTTCTATGTGAACCCGCTGGGCCTCCAGGCCGATGGGCTGTGGATCGAGGGTATGCAGCGTCACCCGGGGGCTTCCGTGTCGATCGACTACAATCCCGATTTTATATGGGAGTCCGACGGGCGCGTCAACGCGGCTGGATGGGTTGCGGAGATCAAGATCCCCTACACGACGCTCCGGTTTCGCCATACTGCCGTGCAGAGCTGGGGCATACAGATCGCGCGCGAAATCAAGCGCAGTGGTTTCAAGCAGTCATGGGCACCTCTAACCCAGAACGTATCGAACCAGTTGGCTCAGAGCGGACGCCTGGTCGGGCTACGGGAACTACACCCCCGCCGCCTGATGGAGATCAATCCGGTGGTTACCGGGAAACGCGTCGGCCAGTTGGTCGATGACGTCTTCCAACGGGAGGCATTCGAACCGGAATTCGGGGTGAACGGTCGCCTCGGCATCACACAAGACTTCGTCCTCGACGCAACCGTAAATCCGGATTTCTCGCAAGTTGAGGCAGACGCAAACAGGATCACGGTCAACGAGAGGTTTGCGCTGTTCTTTCCAGAGAAGAGGCCGTTCTTTCTCGAGGGAACGGAGATCTTCAGAACACCGCGGAACCTGGTGCACACGCGGCAAATCGCCGATCCCATCGGCGGTGCCAAATTGACGGGCAAGCTCGGCTCATTCAATGTCGGTTACCTCGGCGCGCTCGATGAGGCCCCCAAGACACTCTGTGGAGAAGAACGCTCCGCGGCATTCAACCTGGTCCGTGCCAGGCGAGACGTGGGAGATGGCTCGACTCTGGGAGTCCTCTATACCGGCAGGTCGGTGCCCGGCACCGGGAGCTTCAACAGGGTCGTTTCGGGTGACGCCCGCTTCTTGTTCTGGAAGCGATACACCCTGACAACGCAGGTGGCAAACAGCTGGACCTCAGCGGGTTCGGGAGAACCGACGCACGCGGCACACCTGGTTCACGCGTCGCTGCAGAGAAGTGGTCGCAACTTTCAATTCGAGGCACGGCTCGAAGACGTGCACGAGGACTTCGGGACAGAGAGCGGCTTCATTCCACGCGTTGGTGACACCGAACTGTTCGGCCGCATACGGTTCGCCAGCTTCGGCAAACCTGGTGCGGTGGTGGAACAAATCGGCCTCGGAATCAACGGCAATGTGTTCTACAACCACGAGGAGTTTTGGGCCGGCGGGCGCCCGTTCGAGGGTGAGGTTGAGCTTCATCCGTCGCTCAATCTTCGCGGCGGTCGCTCCTTCTGGTTCATACTGCGTGATGGTTACTTCCGGTTCAGGCCCGAGGACTATGGCGGGTACGAGGTCTTGGACGAAAACGGTGAGTCTCAGGTCTATTTGGTGCCTGAAGAGCTAGCGCACATGCTGGCATTGGGGTTCATACCTCGGATTCGAATAACGAGTGACCTGCACCTCAACGGCCGCATGTACTATAGGGAGATCCCCATCTACGTGGAGGGGGGACGAGGTGTGGAGGTGCAGACGGCCCCCAATGTCACGGTTCGACTCACTACAGCGGCGCAGTTGTCGTTCGACTACACCTACTCTCGTTTGTGGCGGCGGCGGGACAAGACGGTGTTTTCGACAACACACATACCCCGCACGCGTCTGCAATATCAGTTTTCCAAGCCGTTGATGGTTCGTGCGCTGGTGCAGTACTCGCTAGAGGAGCGAGACGCACTGAGGGACCCCACTACCGAACGACCGATCTTGATATCGGGAAGTGAGCAGGGCGCAACCGAATCGGGGAGGTTCGAGGCGCAATTCCTTCTCAAATATGAGCCATCACCGGGCACGGTATTCTTCATCGGCTACAATAGGCTCATGAGCGGTCTGGCAAACGTGCGCTTGTCGCGAATGGATCTGGTTGGTGAAGGGCTATTCGTGAAGGCGAGCTATCTGCTGCGCCGATAAACAAGCACTAACCCCCTAGCGCGGCGGCAAGCAAAGTCACGTACCTTGCCGTGGACATGAGTGCGCTCCGGCTGGCCCATTCCTCGGCTGTTCCTCTTGCTCCCCCTCGACCTCCGCCCAAACCGATTGCCGGCACACCCCGTCCCACCGCGACATTCATGTTCGAGGAACCTGCATTAGACAAGCTCGGGTCGTAGCCCAAATACCGCGCGGCTGCCACCGCTGTGCAAACCAGGTGAGAATCCCGCGCTCCCGGGATCTGTCCTCCCGGCGTCAACTGAAAAGGCACCATTTCGAAACCTATGGTAGTTTCCTGCGATACTTCATCGAGTATTACCCGGACCTCGCTTTCTATGTTCTCGATGACATCCATGTCGAGCGAACGCACGTCCAGTGAGAACCACCCCGAGTCGGGTTTGTGGTTGAAGACGATGCCGCTGTTCAGCATGGCCACGTTGACTCTGGTGCGGGTGGAGTCGCTGCATGCTGCGGCCGGTAGCGACAGAATTCTGTCCACGGCGCGTCCTATAGCCTGGTTTACGTTCGGGAGACCACCTCTCAACGTGTGTCCAGGTGGGCCGTGTGCCACCACCCGCCACCAGTGAATTCCGATTGCGCCGTAGGATATGCTGTGGCCGTCGCCCAACACATCCACGAACGCTTCGGCGCGGTCTCGGTAGCGATCGAATATGACCTTCATTCCCACCAGCCCGGTTTCCTCTTGGGCAACGGCGGCGAAGACCAGGTCGTGTTCGGGTTGATAATCGGCTTGGACGAGGGCTTCCGCCGCCGTGATCAGGGCCACGGTGGTGAGTGACGTGTTGGTTCCGGGGCCGGCCACCCTTTCCGCCGTGATCCTCGGAGGACCGCTCGCCGCACGCTGGTGTTGTGCGACGCCAGCCAGGTCATCGAGCGTGGAGATGAACACGATGGCACGGCCTGAACGTCCGGGGATTCGACCCACCGCGTTGGGTGCGTCATCGACGTGGACATCAGAGAGACCTATGGAGCGCATGCGTGCGGCAACCGCGGCCGCACGTTCGTGTTCGTGCCCCGACGGAGAGATTATGGCACCAAGTTCGCTCAAGAACTGCGCGGCCTGGCTGGTGCGGGTATCCACAAACTGAATCGCTGATTGGACTCGAGTGTCTGCGATTGCCGAGCGGATCTCGCTCGGTGCTTGTTGGAGCGAAAACGTAGCTACCAGGAAAACGCCGAAGAGACAGTTCATCTTTCCATTCCAGTCTCAGTAATAGTCGCGGGTCACTGACAGCTATCAATGTCTCGGTCTCGGCGGGCGGCCGCAAGACAATGAGACGATGACGCGTTCGGAAACGTGGCGCTCGCCGTTGACAGGTCTCTCGGCAGAACTCTTGGGAAGTGTGTACTGCGGGAAACTGCACCGCGGCCACTGTCTTGCGACAGCATTGGTGTTGAGCACGCGCCAGGCGCGATTCGAACGCGCGACCTTTGGCTCCGGAGGCCAACGCTCTATCCAACTGAGCTACTGGCGCAAACAAACTTCCAAAAGCGAACATCCAACAATGAACTCAGAACGCGAACGAATTGGACGTTGATTGTTGAGTGTTGGACATTGGATGTTCAACAGTCGGGGCGCCCGGATTTGAACCGGGGACCTCCTGCTCCCGAAGCAGGCGCGCTAACCGGACTGCGCTACGCCCCGTAGGCCGGAAGGGCGGTAGGAGTCTTCGGTTCATCGCCGGAACAACCTACCGCCCTACCGCCCTACCACGCGCCCAGGAGGACTCGAACCCCCAGCCTTTTGGTCCGTAGCCAAACGCTCTATCCAATTGAGCTATGGGCGCTTTGGGTGTTTTTCCCGGCGACAACGTGCGTTTCGCCAAATCGTCGCGGGAAAAAAGTTGTTAGCTCGTGCCGCAGGTACAACCCTCGTTCCAAGTGGGCGGTACAAGATTCGAACTTGTGGCCTCTACGATGTCAACGTAGCGCTCTAACCAACTGAGCTAACCGCCCGGCAAAGGTCGGTAGATCGGTAAGGCGGTAAGGCGGTAGGTCGGTAAGAGACATCGGATCCAATACCATGACTCCTAACCGCCCTACCGCCCTACCGCCCAAGTAGCGGGGGTGGGATTTGAACCCACGACCTCCGGGTTATGAGCCCGGCGAGCTACCAGACTGCTCCACCCCGCGTCGATTGTCCGGCTAGACCATTAGTCTACGCCTAGCCCGGTACCCCTACCGCCCTACCAGAGCGGGAAACGGGACTCGAACCCGCGACCCCAACCTTGGCAAGGTTGTGCTCTACCAGCTGAGCTATTCCCGCTGAAACTCTACCGCCCGTCCGCCCTACATGGAGGCGAGGGGAATCGAACCCCTGACCTCTTGAATGCCATTCAAGCGCTCTCCCAACTGAGCTACGCCCCCGTTATATTGATCGTCCCAGGGGTATGATCCTACCGGAACATGGCAAGCTACTTCGGCAATTTGGGGGTGTCAAGTTACGCACCCTGGATCGTCGAACTTCTTGTGCCGCATGGGGTAATGAAACTAGGCCGCGTTTACGGAAAGGAACGAGGCCATGATCTAACATCAACGATCCGCGGGCTACCCCTTGCGGCCCGCGGTTTTAGGGTTCATATAGGACGTATGACGACACAGAAACAACCCAAAGAGAGGAAGAGACGCCGCCGCAGAACCGCACCAGTAATAGCGGTCAGCGAGGACGATAGGGACCTTCTCGACCAGTATCTATTTGAAGTGAGCAAGACACCCCTGCTCACACCTCCAGAGGAGATCGAACTGGCGAAGAAGGTCAGAGCCGGCGACCAGGCGGCAATGCAGGAACTCGCGAAGCGGAATCTCCGGTTCGTGATCTCAGTGGCAAAGAAATACCAGAACCGGGGTTTGCCTCTTACTGATCTGATTGGTGAGGGGAACGTCGGCCTGCTCACGGCCGCCCGGAAGTTTGATCCTGACCAGGGGGTCAAGTTTATTTCCTACGCAGTTTGGTGGATCAGGCAGGCGATACTGGCATCGCTGGCTCGGCAAGGCCGTACAGTGCGCGTTCCGCTCAACCGCACCGCCGATCTGTCCAAGATCGTCAAGACTGCCGAAGCTTTGCGTCAGGAGTTGCGGCGCGAGCCGACGCCGGAAGAGATCTCGTCTGCAACGACGCTGTCACTCGAAGTGGTGCAGTCGCTGGCGGCACTGAATACCGGTGAAGTACGTTTGGATGCGCCGCTAGACCCCGACGGGGACCGGGCCCTCATTGAGCGTTTCATAGCAGAGGACCTGCCCGACACTGAGGAAAGAACCATGGAGCGTTTCCTCAGTGACGAGGTTGAGGAGGCCCTCAAGTCTCTGCCGGCTAGGGATGCGCGGGTGCTCCGCTTGTACTTCGGCCTCGACGGCGGTAGGGAACACACGCTGGAGGAGATTGGCGGTATGCTTGGTGTAACGCGCGAACGCGTCCGCCAGCTGCGTGACCGGGCCCTCAAACGACTTCGAGAGGGAGAAGTAGGCAAGGCGTTGGCCAGCTTCGCGGCTTAGGCCCAAACACCATCCACAACCTGTGAGCCGGGAGGCCGGGGCGAACCGCGCCCTGGCCTCTTTGGTATGCCGTGGATAGATTCGCGTTGTGTATCACTTCGTGACAAACAACGTTGCCGGCGGCCTCAAGGCCGTGGGTAGGTGGGGGCGATTCTTGGCAGAGACCGCCCGCGGGTTGCGCGAGGTCAGTGTCTGGTCGACGCTGACCGCCGTGCAGATGCGGCGGATCGGAGTTCAATCGCTTCCGATCGCCTTGTTCATTGCGGTCTTCACCGGGATGGTACTGGCACTGCTCTCGTCCTACACACTCACGGGTGCGGTGCCGCTCTACTTCGTGGGTACGCTGGTTGGCAAAGCGGTGATGGTTGAATTGGCTCCGGTCCTGACGGGGCTTGCGCTGGCTGGCCGTGTGGGTGCAAATATTACTGCCGAACTCGGTACCATGCGAGTGACGGAACAGGTGGACGCATTGGAAACTCTCGCATATGATCCATTTTCGTTCCTGGTCGTACCTCGAGTTCTCGCGGCAACTTTCATGTTTCCTGTTGTGATCGCCTTCGCGATGGCCACAGGGGTTGCTTCGGGTTGGTTGACGGCAATCAATCTCCTGGATCTGTCGTCCGTGGAGTTCGTAAAGGGACTGCGGCTCTTCCACGAGTTCAAGGACATCTGGTTCGGGCTGGTCAAGAGCATGTCCTTTGGTTTGGTCATCGCGCTGATAGGCTGCAGAATGGGACTCACGACGCAGGGCGGGGCGGAGGGAGTCGGTCGCTCCACAATGCAGTCCGTAGTGTTCGGGGCGCAGATGATCCTGGTTCTGGATGCTTTTTGGGCTGTGATCTTGCTATGATCGTGGCGAGTCCGGTTGCGCGACGCGGCACCATGTGCATATCCAAGCGCGATGCCCCATGATAACGTTCCGGGAAGTTTACAAGAGCTTCGGACCCAAAAAGGTGTTGGAGGGTTTTTCCTTGGAAGTCCCGGATGGGGAGACCACGGTAGTGATTGGGTACTCTGGCACAGGTAAGAGTGTTGCCCTGAAGCACGTAGTGGGACTAATCGCACCAGACTCGGGAGGCGTGGAGGTCGACGGCAAGACGGTTCACGAGTTGGAACGGGAGGAGCTGAGCGAACTGAGGTCCACCATAGGCTTTGTGTTCCAGTTCGCAGCACTGTTCGACTCGATGACGGTTGAGGAGAATATCACCCTTGGATTGAAACGTCAGCGCTTACAACCGCGGGAAATGGAAAATCGCGTACGCGACTCCCTGGCGCTGGTGGATATGGAAGGAACGGAGGCTCGCTACCCCATCGAACTTTCCGGGGGTATGCGCAAACGTGTTGGAATCGCCCGCGCAATTGCACTGCGGCCGCGCTACATTCTCTACGATGAACCGACATCGGGTCTGGATCCGGTGACTTCGGCAGTTATCAATCAGCTGATGGTCAAGACCCGCGAAAAGTTGGGTGTGACCGGGCTCGTTGTGACCCACGACATGAGCAGCGCGTTCACGGTGGGCGATCGGGTCGCCATGCTTTACAAAGGAGCCATCAGACAAGTCGGCCCGGCGGAGCGAATGCGAGATACGCATGATCCCATAGTGCGACAGTTCATAGACGGGAGGCCTGAAGCTGCCGATGATGCTGAACAGGCCACAGTAAAGGTGCTGTAAATGAAGCGGCGTGACGAACTCGTTGTCGGTGCCACCATCTTCTTTGCCCTGGCTATCGTATCGATTGGGGCGATATGGCTGGCGCAGGCTCAGGTCGGTTCGAGTCAGTTCCTGCAAACAGCCAGATTCCGCACCGTTGGTGGTCTTGGTGAGGGGAATCCGGTCGTGCTCAGGGGCGTTCGGGTCGGCAGGGTAAGAGAAGTCCGGATCTCGTCCGACGGCGAGTGGGTTCTCACCGATATGCAAATATATGAGGGCGCAATGCTGCCACCGGAACCGGCTATAATCGCCGCCTCAGCGTCGCTGTTCGGTGAGTGGCAAGCCGAGATCATAGACCTCGGTAGTCCTCCGAACGACCCGAACGTGCGTAATGCGCTGCGGCGAGCGGCTGCGGATGGGGGAGACGAATGGCCGGGCGCTACCCTACCGGACATAGGCCAGTTGACGGCGCAAGCGGGTCGGATCGCCACTGATATCGCCACGGTATCGTCGCGAGTTGAAACCGCATTCGATTCGCAGACCGTCCTCGACATGCAGCGTTCCATTCGGGATTTCGGTCAGATAGCTGACACGCTGACCAGATTCACCGAACGGCAGACAGCCGTCTTCAGCGAAGTGAGTTCGAACATCCGTCACGGCTCCGATGTAGTCACCGAAGCGGCGCTCGACTTGGAACGAACGCTGGCGAGGCTCGACTCCGCTACTAGTGAAGGCGAGCTCGACACCATACTCACCAATCTGCAGACAGCGTCACAAGAGATGAGGTCGGCACTGGCGAGTTTGCATGCAGTTGCCAATTCTGCCGAGGAAAATCGAGAAAGCCTCGTACGAGTGCTGATAGGCGCAGATTCGATTATGACGCGCATGCAGGGTATGACTGGCACGTTGGGGCTGCTGGTGGGCGATTCGACACTTTACTACGAAGCGGCAGATGCGATAGTACAGTTCCGGATGCTGATAGCCGACATGAGAGCTAATCCCCGTAAATACTTCAAGTTCTCCGTCTTCTAGATGGCAGTGTTGCAGCGTTCTTTGCGTGTCCTGCGGCATCAATACCCGGGTTGACTGCTGGTGACCCTGTTCGAGCCTTGAGAATGGCCGGGGATCGGCGAGTTTCAACTGAGACCAGCGCGGGTGGCGTCCTGTTCCGTAAGACCTCTGAGGGCATCAGGATACTCCTAATCAAGGATCCTTATAGAAGGTGGGGGTTGCCAAAGGGCCACGTAGACAATGGCGAGTCACTCGTTCAGGCGGCAAATCGCGAGGTCACGGAGGAAACCGGCTTGGGTGACCTGATCCTCTGCGGCTCCCTTGGTTCCATTGACTGGCGCTTCCGCCTAGGCAAGAAACGCATACACAAACATTGCCACTTCTTTCTCTTCGAGGCGCCAACGGGTTCGCCGTGTCCTCAGGCCGCGGAAGGTATTCTGGCGTGCCGCTGGTTCAAGTACTCTGATGCGCTGAACACGATTTCATACGAGAATGCCAAGCACGTGCTTCGCCAGGCCGCGTCTCTGATCGATGAGTGCGGTGAAGCGGGCAGCGCGAAGACTTAGGATTAGCTGTGTCGGCTATTCCCGTGATCCATGCTGATCCCGAGCTGAGAACCACCATTAGGCGTGCTCTCCCGCGGCAGGGTGTACGCATGGTGTCGTGCCGTTCTGTGGAGCGTGCGCTGAGTGTGATGCTCGACGAACTCGTTGACGCCGTCGTAATCGACGTTCGAGCGTTTGGCCCAGGGGCGGCATTGGAGTTCGTCGAGAGCTTTCCCGGTATCCCGGTATTTGCCCTGAGCCGCTTTCGCCCTGACGACGGCGCGCTGATTGACAGGTGCATGGACGGCGGCGTTCGTGCTGTGTTGGTTGAGGGTGTCGACGACGGCATTGTCGGGGAGGCGTTGATCGCCTGTTCTGCAAACCGGCTACGCCGCAGTTCTCTCGCGGACGCGCCGAAGCTCCTCCGGTTGACGGAACCGTTGCAGCTCGAGGTATGGGGCGAGGTGTTGGACAGAGTAGGAACGGCGATCACGACCGCTGACATCGCAAGGAGTATGGGGCGCTCACGCGAATATGTCTCGAGGGAGTTCGCAGCGGGAGGCGCTCCCAATCTTAAGCGAGTAATCGACCTGGTTAGAACCGCATGGGTGGCCGATCTCCTGAAGAACCCCGGCTATACGGTTCGCGTCGCATCGGAGATTATGCGCTTTTCCTCTCCAAGCCATCTTGCAGGATGTGCAAGGCGAGTGGCTGGGGTCGCTCCCACTGAGCTGGGTGATCTGGGCCCGTCGGGCGTCCTCAGACGCTTTCGGCGCGGCAGAACCAGATCGCGAATCTAGTGCTTGCGTGCTGTGTATCGATTCAGTAGCGCCGCACCCTCTCCCAACTGCCCTGCAAACTTGGCCAGTCGGTGTGGTCATGGTAAATTTGGTGACCCTTTGTTGGAAATCCTGCTACTCATATTGATTGGCGATAGTATTCATGGCGACTGATTCAATTCTTCGGCCTGGGGAACTGAAAGACGTTCTCCTGAAAGAAATCGAAGCGGCTGATCTTCAACCGCTCGACACACAGGAAGTAGGCACCGTTCTCGAGGTGAAGGACGGCATTGCCAGAGTTTACGGGCTCGGCTCCGCGATGGCGGGCGAGATGTTGGAGTTCAACGCCTCGGAGACCGGAACTACCGTAACAGGCTTGGCACTCAACCTCGAGGAAGACAATATCGGTGCCGTAATCCTGGGCGACTATCTGCACCTGCGCGAGGGCGACGAGGTGCGGCGCACCTCCCGCGTGTTGGAAGTGCCCGTTGGCCCGGCTCTGGTTGGCCGCGTGGTTGATCCGTTGGGGAACCCTGTGGATGGCCTTGGTCCGATTGAATCCGACAGTAGCCGTAATGTCGAAATCAAGGCACCCGGGATAGTCGAGCGTCAACCCGTGAAGGAGCCCCTGCAGACCGGTATCAAACCCGTTGACTCCATGATCCCCATTGGTCGCGGCCAAAGAGAGTTGATCATCGGCGACCGCGGCACCGGCAAAACGGCCATCGCGATCGACACCATCATCAACCAGAAAGGCGAGGGAGTCACCTGCGTCTACATCGCGATCGGGCAGAAGAAGTCCACGGTTGCGTCCGTCGTGGAACGGCTCAAGCAGGAAGGCGCAATGAACTACACCATCGTTGTGGTGGCCAGTGCGTCCGATCCCGCGCCGATGCAGTTCATAGCTCCGTACGCCGGTTGCACCATGGCGGAGTACTTCATGTATGACGAGGACAAGGCCACATTGTGCGTTTACGACGACTTGTCCAAGCATGCGCAGGCCTATCGACAGATGTCACTGATTCTCCGTCGCCCACCCGGGCGAGAGGCATATCCAGGAGATGTGTTTTACCTGCATTCGCGTCTATTGGAGCGTGCCGCAAAGCTGTCGGACGCAGAGGGTGGTGGATCGCTCACCGCCTTGCCGGTGATCGAGACACAAGCCGGGGACGTGTCTGCATACATACCAACCAATGTGATTTCTATTACGGACGGTCAGATCTTTTTGGAAACCGACCTGTTCTTCTCGAATGTCCGGCCCGCAATCAACCCCGGTATCTCGGTGTCACGCGTCGGAGGGAATGCGCAGATCAAGGCGATGAAGCAGGTTGCGGGGCGTCTGCGACTGGACTACGCTCAATACCGCGAGTTGGAAGCGTTTGCCCAGTTCGGATCCGACCTCGACGCGGCCACTCAGAAGCAGCTCGCTCGCGGATCGCGCATCGTGGAGGTGCTGAAGCAGCCCCAATACTCCCCGATGCCGGTTGCGAAGCAGATAGCCATCATCTTCGCTGTGACAAACGGCGCGCTGGACGATGTTGATATCGGTGCGATACGCCAATGGGAGACGGAGTTTCACGAGTACCTCGATGCGAAACACTCGGACCTTCTGGCTGAGATCACAGAGAAGAAATCGCTCGACGAGAATCTCACCGAACGTCTCAAGTCGGCGATCGGTCATTTCAAGTCGCTCAGGTAAGAGGAAATAGATGGCTAAAGTCCGTGAGTTGCGCCGACGTATAAAGTCGGTCGATAACACACGTCAGATAACGCGTACGATGGAGATGGTGGCGACTTCGCGACTGAAGCGCGCCCAAGACCGGGTCGCGGCCGCTCGGCCGTACGCCGCAGCGCTGACAGAGGTAATCTCCAACCTCTATTCCCCAGACTACACAGAGCGGTTTCCGCTTCTGCGCCAACCCAGCGAGGCACCGTCGCGGATTGCCCTCGTGCTGCTCACGAGCAACCGAGGATTGTGCGGGGCATTCAACGGCAACCTCATTAGGGAGGCGAGATCTCGGCTAGAGGCACTCGAGAAGACCGGTACTGTTGCGGAGCTGCACGCGATAGGGCGCAAGGGCATACAGTATTTCAAATATGTGGGGCGTGAGTTCGCGCTTGCCCGCGATGATATCGGTGACAGGCCGACGGCGGATCATGCCGTCGAGGTCATGCAACCGCTGATGCGCCGCTACGCGGAAGGGGAGTTGGATGCCGTAGAAGTGATCTTTGCCAAATTCAACAGTCCACTTTCTACACCGCCAACCTTGCTCCCCGTGCTGCCGATAGTGCCCCCTGGAGAAGCAGGAGTTGAAGGCGCCGCCCCCGCTGTGTCCGGCGAGAGCCGGGAGGCGGCGGGCGCACGAAGGTATCCCTACTTCATCCTCAGCCCCTCGGCGGAATCGATTCTCGGAGCGGTGCTTCCGCTCTACGTTCAGAACGTGATGTACAGAGCGATGGTTGAGACGGCGGCATCTGAGCAGGGTGCCAGACGTACCGCCATGAAGAATGCAACAGATAATGCAGGCGAGATGTTGGACACACTCCGCCGCACTTACAACCGTGCGCGCCAAGGACAGATCACGCAGGAGCTTGCGGAGATCGTGGGGGGTGCGGAGGCCTTGAAAGGATAACGACGAATGGAAACTAACATTGGCAAGATCGTCCAGATCATCGGGCCGGTATTGGATGTCGAATTCGAGCCGGAATCCCTGCCGGAACTGCTCACCGCGCTAGAGATCAAGAGTGACGGCAATGGTGGCCCCGGCTTCAGAGTCGTCGCCGAGGTTCAGCAGCATATAGGAAGGAACCAGGTTCGAGCGGTGGCGATGAGCAGCACCGATGGCCTGGTTAGAGGTATGGATGTGATCGATACCGGCCAACCGATCACAGTGCCCGTGGGCGAGCCGGCACTCGGCCGCATTCTCAACGTGATTGGCGAACCGGTAGACAACGGAGCCCCGATACCCGAGGACGTAGAGCGCTGGCCGATTCATCGTGAAACTCCGGCATTTGACACACTAGAGCCGAAGACTGAGGTGTTCGAAACCGGAATCAAGGTCATCGATATGATCGCTCCGTTCGTGAAAGGCGGAAAGATCGGCCTTTTCGGAGGCGCCGGTGTTGGCAAAACCGTCATAATCATGGAACTGATCAACAACGTCGCTAAAGGACACGGTGGCCGGTCGGTGTTCTGTGGAGTGGGCGAACGCACGCGTGAAGGGAATGACCTCTATCTGGAGATGAAAGAGAGCGGCGTCCTGGCTTCCGCAGCTCTGGTTTACGGCCAGATGAACGAACCGCCGGGTGCGAGGCTCCGTGTCGGTCTCAGCGGGCTGACAGTAGCGGAGTACTTTCGTGACCGTGAAGGACAGGATGTCCTGGTGTTCATCGATAACATCTTCCGATTCACGCAGGCAGGGTCCGAGGTTTCGGCACTTCTTGGCCGCATGCCAAGCGCTGTGGGATATCAGCCTACGCTCGCGACGGAGATGGGTGACTTGCAGGAACGGATCACGTCCACGAAGAAGGGCTCGATCACCTCTGTTCAGGCGATCTACGTGCCCGCGGATGACCTCACGGACCCGGCACCGGCCACGGCATTCAGTCACCTCGATGCCACGGTTGTTCTCTCTCGCGCGCTTACAGAAATCGGTATCTATCCGGCAGTGGATCCCCTCGACTCGTCCAGCAGGATACTTGATGCGCAATACTTGGGCGACCGGCACTACAAAGCCGCTGTTGGGACGCAAGGAGTGCTGCAGCGCTACAAGGACCTTCAGGACATCATCGCGATTCTCGGTATGGATGAGCTGTCAGAGGATGACAAGCTGATCGTCGCTCGCGCCCGCAGGGTGCAGAAGCTGCTGTCTCAGCCCTTCGCCGTCGCTTCCGAGTTCACTGGTATGGAAGGGAAATACGTCAAGCTCGAGGACACGATCGAGACGTTCGAACGGGTGGTGGCAGGCGAGTTCGACGAGTTGCCCGAACAGGCCTTCTACATGGCAGGCGGTATCGAAGAGGTGGTCGAAAACGCGAAAAAGCTCGGGGCGGCTTGATGCGAGTCAAGGTTATCTCTCCAGAGGAATCCGTGTACGACGGTGAAGCCACGGCGGTGGTCGCGCCCGCCCACGACGGCGAGGTGGGTATTCTGCCCAGGCACGCGCCTTTCATGACGCTGCTCGGAGAGGGCAGGCTGACGGTACGGCAGGACGGGGACTCTGACAGATTCTTCCACGTTCGCGGAGGATTGCTCCAGGTCATGGACAACGTCGTGAACGTGGTTGCGGAGCATGCGGAAGGAGTCGGAGATGATTCGTAAATTGGGGGCTTTGTTAGCCGCGTTTTTGTTGCTGGCTGGAGGTTCGTTGGCAGGACAAGCCACTGGAATGAGCGCATTCAGCGCTCCTTACCGGGCGTTCGTAGCACACGAAGTGGGGGGAACCCTCAGTTTCCCTGAAGGCGGGGGGGTGGCAGCCGAAGGATTGTACGGGTTCGGCAGCGGCAGGTTCGATGTCGGACTCAGGGGAGGATTCTGGAAACCGGACAACGTGGACGCGCGGATCCTGGCAGGGGCGAGACTTCGGCAGCGCGTGATCGAGCACTCCGAAGACTTTCCATTGGATGGTGCGGTGGTGTTCGGTGTAGGAGCGCAGCTCGTCGAGGATTTCTCGACCGTCCTCGTGCCCGTGGGCCTGTCTCTCGGGCGCCGCCTCGACGTCGAGGACTCCGAAGTGAGCATCGTGCCGTACGCGCAACCGACGGCATTCCTTGCTCACAACAGCAACGACACCGAACTGCTTTTCGCGCTGGGCATTGGCGGCGATTTCAGGCTTAGTCGCATGTTCGATGCCAGAATCAGCGTGGGATTGGGTGATATCGAGGGCATCTCCGTAAGTGCGGTGTGGCTTCGCTAGCAGTTACTTGCAAATCCGGGTCTCCGATCAGTGCAGGAGTAGAACCCAAGACTATTGACGGGGTAAATCGTACCCTGTAGGTATGTAGACGTATGATCGATTCTGCCCCCGGGCTGGGTCCCACCGGCCTGGCTCGGGGGTTCGTGTTCCGGTAATGAAACGAGGAGAATGTCAATGAAACGCATATTTGGTATGGCTGCAGTTTCGGCGCTGGCGATGGTTCTGGTAACCGAAGCAGCCTCGGCTCAACTCGCTGGCAATCCAGTGTACGCGATCAACCCCGGGATCGGAGTAACCCTGAACGGAGACTTTGGCCGTGGCGTCAACGATGATTCCGGCGAGGGCAACTTCTACGGCGGCCGGGTGGTTCTTGGAGTGCCAATGCTCAGCTTCTGGGTCGGAGGTGGAATGTACGATTCTGGAGTGCCAAACACCGATTCGGAAGTCACCTTGGGCGGCGGAGCCGCATTCAACCTCATCAAGGCTCCCATCCTGCCCGTAGCGCTGACGTTGCAGGTGGGTGGTGGAACGGTTGGCTGTGGCACCGATTGCAATGAACTCAATCTCGTTGCGGGACCTGCCCTCAGGATCAACGTCCCGACGCCCGTAATCGGCATTGAGCCCTGGATCATGCCGCGCCTTCAAGTGAGCCGCGTGAGCGCCGGCGACACAAACATCACGCAGACCGGTTTCGGTGCATCAGGTGGAGTGAATATCAACCTGCCGATGGGGTTGGGCATACATGCGGCGGCGGACTTCGCGAGCTTGCCTGAATCAACCTCTGGGCTCGTCACGATTCTCGAGAGCCAGCCGTTTACTGCCGGCATCGGAGTTCATTACAAGATTACCGTTCCAAGCCTTGGGATGCCGCTGGTCCCCATGGTGAATTAGGTCTTGCAGTAGGCTTACCAAGTGCTGACCCAAAATGGGGCGTCCACGTTCTTTGGACGCCCTTTTTCGCGTCGGTAAGGTCGACGCCTGCAGACGGACGCCTTCAGAAGGCTTTGCGAGTGCCGAGTAGCTCGAGCAAAGCCGCTGCAGACGCCTTGGCCGCGCCCTGTCTGAGGGCTCCTCGTGCCCTCAGACCTGCAGCGGCCCTAGCATCGCTCTTGTCAAGCCATGCCAGCCACGCGCGGTAGAGGTCATTCTCCGCAGATCTGCCGTTCAGGGCGATTGCGCCCCCCGCATTCAGCAGCAGCTCGGCGTCCGCATTGCTTCCGTGCACGGGGCCAAATAGAACCGGCAGCGAGTACGCGGCCGGTTCGGCGACGGAATGCAAGCCGCTGCTGTGAAACCCACCTCCGACGTAAGAGATCTCTCCCGTCAGGTAGATGTCCGCGAGCACCCCCGTTTTTGCTACCACGACACAACGCATGTCGTGTTCCGGTGGTCGTCCCTGCCAAAGCCCCGCTTTGATTCCCCAGCGCCTAGCTATGGCTTGGGTCTGCTCTATCCTTGCTGCACCGCTCTCATGGGGAACGACGATCATACCTGCCGCGGGGTTAACGGCGGGAATCCTGGAGAACGTCCTGAAGAGAACACGCTCGTCCCGCAAGTCCGTGCTTCCTGCTACCAGCGTTGTTCTTTCACGGCCCCAATCGAGCAGATCTCTGATCTCACTCAGTTCGGTGGCTCTCTCCAACACTTGATCGTGGCGCGTATCTCCTGTTACGACCAGCGATTCCTCGGGGACGCCGAGACGGCGCCAACGTTCAGCATCTCCGTGCGACACTGCACCTAGCCAGTCGATCGCCTCATACACACCCTTCATGGCAATACGGCTTGGCATTCGCAATCTCCTGCTCCACGGCCGTACGCACCCCGAGATGACAGCGATAGGAATTCTACGATCAACGGCGGCGTGAGCCAGTACCGGCCACACGTCTCCGCGCGCACACACGATCAGATCCGGCTTCACCGCATCCAACACGGCGTCTGAAGCGCTTCTCCCGCTGAGCGGCAGATAATCCGAGTGGTCGGCGCCAATAACGTGATTCCATCCTAGTGTTGAGGGTGACGTGTAGCTGTGGACGAGCTGGATTCCAGGCACAGCCCTTCGGAGTCGGACCATCACCGGTATGGCAGACAGGCCCTCGCCGACACTAGCTCCGTGAACCCAAACACAGGGGCCTGACGTACGGTGGGTAGAGGCCCAGTCGACCCAACGGGTCGCAGCTGTCGTGCGGCCTGAAAGACTCTCGGTCAGCTTGCTGATCGGTGGCGGGAGCCTCTGGAACACCGAGTTACCGAGCCAAGACGTGAATGGGAACATACGGTCGAATGTGATATGTTTTTAACGATGTCGCTACGTGACTATGTAATCGCAAGCCGGCAACCGCGCTACAGTATCTTGTTTGCGCTTCCGCTCCTGCTGCTGTATGAGGCGTTGGCGGCAATGATCTCGCAATCCGCGTTCGCGGGCGTCAGGAACGGCGCCGACGTACTCATGAAGACTCTCTTCGTATCGTTGGGAGGACGGTACGGGCTGCTGGTCTTCGGCTTCGTGCTTTTTGGGTTGGCCGGGTACTTCGTGATTCGCGACCAGCGTCGCAACGGAAAGAAGCTGGACCCGCGATTGTTTGTGGGCATGTTCGCCGAGAGCCTGGTCTACGCTGCGTTGCTTGGAAGCGTTGTGTCTCTTCTCACGACCTGGCTGCTTCAAGGACATCTCATGATAGTTCAGGGGGCAGTGCAGCGTATCCCCATCGGTACGCAACTCGTGATTTCTTTGGGTGCGGGGCTTTATGAAGAACTTCTCTTCAGGGTGCTCTTGGTCACGGCGCTCGTAGCTCTGGGCGCCTACCTGGGGTGGAAACGTCCGCTGGCAATCGGATTCGCTATCGTAGGTAGCGCCATCATCTTTAGTAGTTTCCACTACGTTGGACCGCTGGGCGATGAGTTGACCCTTCCCTCATTCACCTTCAGGGCGGTCGCCGGTCTGCTGCTCAGTGGACTCTATGTGGCTCGTGGGTTTGGAATTACCGCTTGGACGCACGCTCTCTATGACGTCGCGGTAACGCTGGCAGCGTCGTAACGGGGCGGGGGCGCCGGGCCCCTCGTCCTTCAATCGGTGTTCCCGCCCGTTTTTGCAGCAAGCAGAGAGTCGAGGATCGGCCTCCAGCTTTCTATCGGCCGGTAGCCCGCAAACACCACCGTCTCAATTATGAATGATGGGGCGCTCGTGATTTTGGCCTTTTGAGCGATCGATTCGGCCTCGTTTTGTACCAGCCATCGCGTTGCTCCAGTGTCGAAACACTCGTTCAGGCGTTCAATGTCGAGACTTGCCGAGTCGGCGAGATTGGTGAAGTAGGCCCTTGGCTCTTCCAGGGGTGCCCATTCCGCCTGATGCCGATAAAGCAGATCGTGTACGGGCCAGAATCTGTCCTGTGAAGCGGCGCACATCGCGAACTCGTGAGCGGCCGGTGAATTCGGGTGGAGCCGAGGGAGCGGGAGGTTCAGGAAGATCAGTTTCACCTTACCGGTCTCGATGTACTCCCGTTCGATCTCCGGGAGGGTCAACCGATAGAACTCACGACACCAAGAACAAGCGAAATCGGTCGCCTCGTAGATCGTGATTGGTGCGGCCGGATCGCCCTTCGTGCGTTGCGCGATCAAGGGGTCCTGTGTCGAACAGGAGTCAAATCCCTTCGGAGCACTCGGAGCGATTGCGCCGTGGTTGGATATCGTCAGCAACGCAGGAAAGACGACGCACGCGACGACCGACCAATCGAGCCTGGTAGTTCGCAGCTTCCGCGTTCGTTTCGTCGGCGCGCTCGCCATGTTTCTTCTCGCTACTCGAGCGGAGATTCAGTACCTCCACCTGACGTCAGCGTTGTCGCGGTGAAGCGGAATTGACCTCGAGTTCATCAGGCTGACGGAAAGACCCACATTCCAATAGTACTCCCTGAAAGGGTTCTCAGGATCGGTCCAAATCGCAACGAACCACCATCTACCCGGTTCGAGAGTGAAAGAAGCCACTCCGTTGCTGTCCGTGCTGGCACGTCGCGGTTCGCGTCCCGCCTTGGCGATGGCCGAGTCGGCGAGCGTCGGGTAGAGAGCGAGTGCAGTCCCTTCCCAGTCGCGGAGTGAGTCAGCCGCGCCAGCCACCCTCAATGCGAGTTCGTTGTCAGCGCCGATCTGATCTCGAATTGCGTCGTCCCGTTCCGCCGTGCTCTGCGCAAGCCTGCGGTATTGCTGTCGGAGGCGATCGTACGCGGCTGCATATGCGGCAGATCCGTCGGTTCCTGCAATATGGAGGGAGTCCGCCAGATGCCGCACACTGTCGTATATCGCCTGCCATGGTTGAAGTGATTCCACGAGTCCGGAGATGTCTGGCCGCTCGTAGGACAGCAATTCTGCTTCCAGGTCGGGAAACTCTGGACGGTCTACACCGCTGGCTTGGGCAAGCGAGTCCCGCAATGCGTCATGATCGAATGGTAGGGCAACGATCTCCAAGTTGCTCAGGGGCACGTCGTTAGGGTCGTAGGCGCGCACCTCGATATCGAAGTCGGACGGCAGACATCCGGAAAGACCTAGTAATGTGAAGCCGAGCCCGGTGCGTAGATGCCTAGTTTTGTCGGGGCGTTGAAGTCTCATGCGGGTTCTGAATAGTCCATGTTTCCCAACGTAGTCCGGCCCGTTTGTGGTCATCCTGGCGAATCGCATGGTTGGATTGTCTGCGTCCTGATGGGTTGAGCGCAAACGACCGGCTAGTCGACGACCACCTTGGGGAGGATGTAGCTCTTTGGATCTTGCGGGATGCCGTTCAGTAGGACCTCATAGTGCAGGTGAGGCCCGGTACAAATGCCCGTTTCGCCTACCTCACCTATCTTGTCGCCGCGTTCCACCATCTGACCTACTCGTACTTCCCAATTGGAAAGGTGGCCGTACCGCGTCTTGAGACCGTTGCCGTGGTTGATCACAACCATCAAGCCATAGCCACCGTTCTCGAACGTTCGCTCCACTCTTCCCCTGGCGGCAGCGAGCACTGGTGCGCCCACGTCCGCCACGATGTCGAGACCCTCGTGGGGCAGAATCCTGTTGTGGATGGGGTGCATTCTCTGGTCGGAGAACCCGGAGATCTCGAAGCCGACCGTCGGCTCGATTGACGGGGTGCGGCGCAGCAGATCAACACGGTGCTGGAGTGTGTCGTGTGCGATGTCGAAGGAGGCTGCCAGCATGTTGGCTCTGCGAACCAAAGCGTCGAGGTCGGTACGCATATCGAGAGCACGTTGCCCGGCAGCACCTTCAGCGAGGAGAAGCTCTCGCTCTGTCCACTCGCCGACCGGCCCGCCTATGCCGGCTTGTTGCACTTCGGGGTCGGTTGGAACAAGACCGGCCAGAAGTCTCATTGTGCGGTCGCGCTCCTGTATGGCCGCTATCGAGTCTCCGACGGTGGAGAGGAGCTGCTCGGAGCGCGCGAGTTCCTCAGAGAGCAACTCGTTGCGCCGTTCAAGGCGGTCGAGTTGCGAAAGCGCAACTGCCTTAGAAATCGCGACATAGCCGACTGCCAGCGTGATGATTCCGCAGGTGACCAGAACGCCCAGACCCAACCGAAGCCAGGTCAGAGAGATCCGCATGGATCTGGTCACACCAGCTTCTGGAGGAACAACAACAATGGTCCATCGTTGTCTTGGTATCAAGAATGGCATCCCACGGTTCAAATTGTCGACATCAGTGTTCTGATTTTCGGCAATCTCGTAAGCTAGCTTGACTGCCACGACTCTGCGACGAGCCAACATGTTGCGACGGCAGCCCAATTGCGTTCGGCCAGGAGGAAAAAAGTAGACCTTGGGGCCAGAACATGTCAAGGTGATTTGTCACAAAAACGTGTCCGATATCTAACTCCATCTGCGACATGAGTTTAGTTGGGGCGGTCTGGTTTCGGGAACAGGGGCGCCAGCTTGGATACGGAGTTTCCCGCCATTGGCGGGTCGACGAGGTCGTTCCATTTTGCAAGCGCAAATTCTGAACTGAATCCGAGCGATTCCCATACCTGCTGTGTCTTGCCCGGCATGAAGGGAGACAGCATCAGTGTAATCCTCGCGAGCGCTCTTGCGAGAGCACCGAGTACCAACTCCAGTTCATCCTTGCGCCCTTCCTTGTGAAGCGACCAAGGAGCTTCTTCCTCTACGAACTGGTTTGCTCTCGTCACCAATTGCCAAAGCGCAGCACCTCCCTCGTGCAGGAGGTGAGAATCCATTGTTTTTCGGTATTCCTCAATTACCTCCTCGCCAAAACGATCCAACTCGGAATCGTTACGGTCGCCTGGGATGATGGCGTCTAGGTAGCGCTTTATCATCGCGAGTATGCGGCTCGCGAGATTACCGTATCCGTCGGCCAACTCCGATAGGTAGCGAGCGTCAAAGCGTTCGAAAGAGAAGTTGCCGTCGGCGTCCCAGGGGACCTCACGAAGCAGGAAATAGCGCAGGGCGTCGGGACCGTGTCTGTCGATTGCCTCTCTCAGAGAAAGAGTCACGCCTGCGCTCTTGGAGAAACGGGAGCCTCCGATGTTGACCCAGCCGTGGCACCAGACGCAGCGAGGCAGCGGCAGGTCAGCAGCCATCAGCATCGCTGGCCAGAAAGCTGCGTGAAACCTGAGGATGTCGGGGCCTATGACATGAAGGTCGGCTGGCCACATCCTGTCCCAACCGGGGTCGGGAAAGCCGGTCGCAGACAGGTAGTTTATCAAAGCCTCCGCCCAAACGTACACTGTGTGTTCGCTGTCTCCAGGCCATGGTATTCCCCACGGCACGCTGGCTCGGCTGACCGACATCGTGTAGTTCTCGTCCCACTCTTTAACGACGTTTCGAATCTCGTTGAACTTCGATTTCGGTCTCACGAAACCTTCACTTCCGTCATGAGACTGGTCGTAGAAGGTCATCAGTCGATCGCTGAATGACCCGAGTTTGAAGAAGAAGTTTGGTTCCTCGACCCACTTGACTTCACGTGTCGGGTGCTCGGGACACTTACCGTCCTCGAGATCCTTGTCGCGTTTGAAAGCCTCGCAGCCAACACAGTAGAGACCGCGGTACACGCCTCGTTCTATTTGGCCCGCTTCCTGTATTCGCCTCCAGAGTTCGTGCACCGTGCGGTGATGCCGTTCTTCGGTAGTGCGTATGAAGTCGGTGTGACTTATGGCGAGTTCCTGCCACATTTGCTGAAATTTCTCTGCGATTCCGTCCACCCAGGTCTGCGGATCGACTCCATGCTCCTCGGCAACCTGGGCCACCTTCTGGCCGTGCTCGTCCATGCCGATGACGAAGTACACACGTTGCCCGCGGAGTCTTCTGTACCTCGCAACGCAGTCGGCTCCTATCTTCTCGAACGCGTGTCCCATGTGCGGCTCACCGTTCGAGTAGTCAATTGCCGTCGTGATGTAGAACTTATCCGCCACGCCCATTCTCCGATCGTGGATCTTCTTTCTTGCTTCGAGTCTGTGGACCTTCGTCCGGGTTCTTTCGGCTCTTGCGGGGACCGCGTCTCCGTTTCCGACGCCGCTTCTTTGGCGTGATCGCTTCTACCGCCTCTTCGGTTGTGATTTTCTCGTTGCCCTCGTCAAAGCTGACCAGCGCCGACGGTGGTTTGCTCTCTCGTTTCCTGGCTTTGCGTTCCAGACTCGTCACTTCCTCCTTGAGTTCCTGAAGTCCCACCACTCGTGTCGAGCCATCCTCAGCTCTTAACAGGAGTCGTTCGCGAAGTATGTCCACCGATACGACCGTTTCAGAGCCGTTCGCACTCCTTATGGGACGCCCCTCCTTCGGAAACCGCTTGCGGCTGGCGGCGTAGAAGTCATGTTCGTATCGGAGGCAGCAGAGCAGCCGGCTGCAGCCGCCTGAGATCTGCGAAGGATTCAGCGAAAGGCGTTGGTCTTTGGCGAGCGCGAGGCTCACGGGTTTGAGGTTGCACAACCAAGACGCACAACAGAACCTGCGCCCGCAACGTCCCACACCGTCCAGACGCCTTGCCTCGTCGCGGGCCCCGATCTGGCGCAACTCGATTCGCGTGCGAAAGAGGCCAGCGAGATCACGAACCAGCGCGCGAAAATCGACGCGAGCTTCGGCCGTGAAATACACGGTGAGCTTTTTCCGATCCCATTGCCATTCCGCGTCGCAGACCTTCATCGCCAAGCCGTGATGCTCGACGCGCTCAGCCACAGCCTGTTTGACTTCCTGCTCACCTTTGCTCAGTTCCTCGTGGAGGTGTATGTCTTCTTCGGAAGCTTCCCTGAGAACCTTACCAGCGCAATCCGCTCCTGTATTGGTGGAATCGCCGTTGTCGGCAGATGAGCATTTCTTCAGCGCCGAATCTCCGACCGCCGTTATTGTTCCGAGGTCTTGTCCCCGCTCTAACTCGACGATCACGGTATCGCCCCGAGTCAGCGGATACTCATTTGACCAGGAGAAACAATGCCTGCGGTTGCCCTTGAATTGGACCTCTACAAACTCAGCCAACTCAGCCCTCTGCGAACAGGCCCATTTCGAAGTACCTTTCAGCGCGTGAACGGGTGAGGTGATCCGGCTTCTTCTTGATTAGCTCCTTCAGGTTCTTTTCGAGAGCGGCGTCGATGAACGCCGCTGCCCCAGCCGGATCCGTATGCGCGCCTCCGGCCGGTTCCTCGACTATTTCGTCGATCAGGTCTAGTTTGTAAAGGCGCTGAGCTGTCAATCCCAAAGACTCAGCGGCTCGTTCTCTGTGCGCCGCGTCCTTCCAAAGGATGGCCGCGCAGCCCTCCGGTGAAATCACCGAGTAAACGGCATGTTCCAACATCAGCACTCTGTCAGCCAATGCTAGTGCGAGCGCGCCACCGGATCCGCCCTCTCCTATGATTACGGTCAAGATCGGCGTCCGTAGCGCTGCCATTGCCTCGAGGTTCTGCGCGATGGCGGAGGCCTGCCCCCGTTCTTCGGCGCCAATACCGGGGTAGGCACCCATAGTATCTACCAGAGTGATGACGGGCGCTTGAAATCGCTCCGCCATGTGCATTAGGCGCAACGCTTTGCGATATCCCTCGGGGTGAGCACACCCAAACATACGCCGCAGATTCTCCTTGGCATCGCGTCCCTTTTGTTGCCCGATCACCATGATCGGTCTACCGTGAAAACGGGCCCAGCCTCCTACTATTGCAGGGTCGTCCCTGAAGAGTCGATCACCTTTGAGCTCGATGAAGTCGGTGAACAGCAACTCTATGTAATCGTTGGTATACGGACGGTTCGGGTGCCTCGCTACCTGTACCTTCTGTATCGGTGTGAGATGGTTGTAGATGTCGCGTCGCAGAGCTTCGAGCTTTGCTTCGAGAGGCTCGAGTTCCTCATTGACGTCCAGCTTCCGGTCCACCGCAAGACGTCTCAGGTGCGCGATCTGTTTCTCGAGTTCCACTATGGGCTTCTCGAATTCTGCATGGAATGGCTTGTCTGCCACTTTGTCACCTACCTTGCTTTTGCCAGTCGCACCCGGCCGACTCCGGCCAGCTCCCGTACGGCGGAGAGAAATGAGTCGCTCAGATCCACGCGCGTGTTTCTGGCGCGAAGCCGAGTTTCCGTGCCATTACCGTCGCTCAAGGTCACGAACACCGGGGCGTTGCCGGGATGTGCAGAACATAACGCCGCAAGTCCGCGTGCGACTTCTATACCGTCTCCAAGATCTTTGTGCCACTGGATTTCCACGCCAAGCGCTCCAGATGATCGAAGCTGCGAGAGCGGTTCTGCGCTCTCGACAATGAACGGAGCGTGATCCTCACCACGGTCCCGGGCGCTGTAGGAGCCCGTCAGGAGCAGGGCGCTGTCAGCAACAATTGTGTCCGAAAGGTTACTCCAGGTTTCGGGAAAAACCAATGCCTCCGCGGTACCATGGAAGTCTTCGAGAGTCAATCTAGCATACTCGGAGCCGGTTTTTTTGCTGACGCGGCGTTTCACCGCTGTGACCACGGCGGCCACAGTTACTTGATGTTCACTCCAGGTGCTCAGAGTTGCGGTTGTCCGAGAACTCAGGATCTGCACCTCTTCTCGATAGCGGTCCAAAGGATGGCCGGATATAAAAAAGCCAATCACGTTCTTTTCGTTCGCCAGCCTCTCCGCTTCTGACCACGATGGTACCTCGGGGAGATCTTGGCTCCCGGAGGTATGTCGATCCTGGGGTTCCTCGCCGAATAGGCTCGCTTGCCCGGCGCTCCGCTCCGCCTGACGCAGTTGTGCCTCCGCCAGTGCCGATTCGAGCCCCGCATTGAGTTGCGCGCGATGTCCACCAAGCTGATCCAGAGCTCCTGCAGCTATCAATGATTCGAATACTCGCTTGTTGCATGTCCTGAGATCTACTCGCTCGCAGAAATCGGCCAGTGAAGCGAATGTGCCGTCGGAATCCCGGGCCTCTATTATTGAGTCGATTGCTGCACGCCCAGCATGGCGAATTGCGCCGAGCCCAAAGCGGATCTCCTTGTCACCAGTTACGGTGAATTTCCATCCCGATTCGTTAACTGACGGCGGCAACACTCGTATGCCCATTTCCCGTGCTTCACTTATGTATGCCACTACCTTGTCGGTATCTCCGATCTCCGACGAAAGCAGCGCAGCCAAGAACTCCGCCGGATAATGAGCTTTGAGCCATGCCGTCTGAAACGAAATGATGCTGTACGCAACCGAGTGCGACTTGTTGAAACCGTAGCGGCCGAACGTCTTGATTTGCGACGCGATTTCCTTCACTACGGTGCGGTCATAGCCTCGCTCTGCGCAGCGCTCCACAAACCTCTCCAACTCGCGCTCGATCAGCTCAGAGTCTTTCTTGCCGACTGCCTTCCGCAGAACGTCAGCCTCCGCTAGAGAAAACCCTGCAAGGACGTTTGCAATGCGCATCACCTGTTCTTGGTAGAGAATTACACCGAACGTGTGTCCAAGCACTTCGCGAAGGTCTGGATGAGGGAAGCTGGTATCCTCTTGTCCGCACTTGCGGCGGATGTAGACGTTGTGCATGCCTGAGTCCAACGGGCCGGGTCGTACCAGCGCATTTGTTGCGACGAGGTCATTGAACGTATCGCAGCGGAGCTGTCGCAACATGTCCGTACCGAGCGGTGACTCGAACTGAAAAACTCCGGCTGTGCGTCCTGCGCGAAGGAGTTCGTAAGTGGTAGGATCGTCGAGGTCTATCTCATCGAAGTCCAGTTCGACTCCGTGGCGCTGGCGAATCATCTCCGTGGCATCGTGTATCACGGTGAGAGTACGGAGGCCAAGGAAATCCATCTTCAACATCCCGACCTTTTCCAGCGCAATCATGTCGAACTGCGTTATCAAAGAGTCGGTACCGTTCGCAGTGTTTCCGCTGCCGCGTTGAGGGGGAGTGCATACCGGCACGTACTCGTCCAGAGGCCCGGGTGCTATTACGACACCTGCGGCGTGAACTGATGCGTGTCTGGATAGCCCCTCAACCCTCTGAGCGAGGTCGACCAGGCGTTCGAGGTTGGAGTCTTTCCTAACGAGGTCCGCGAGCTCTGGCACCTTTTCGGCTGCCTCCGCCACCGTAAGCGAGTACCCGGGGCCCGAGGGAATCAACTTCGCGATCTTGTCCGCGTCAGTAAGGCTTATCTGTAGCACGCGGGCGATGTCGCGCACCGCGGCGCGTGCCTTGAGGGTACCGAAGGTTATTATCTGGCCGACGCTGCGCCTCCCGTATCGCGCCCTGACGTATTCGATTATCTCACCGCGGCGTTCGAAACAGAAATCGACATCGATGTCGGGCATGGAAACGCGCTCGGGATTCAAAAAGCGCTCGAAAAGCAGGTCGAATCTGAGCGGGTCGACGGCCGTTATGTCGAGAGCGTATGCCACTAGCGAGCCTGCGGCTGAGCCGCGTCCCGGACCCACAGGTATCCCCTTTTCCCGGGCTGCCCGTATGAAGTCGTGTACTATGAGGAAATACCCCGAATATCCGAGGCGAGTGATTACTCCGAGTTCATATTTTAGTCTCTCGAGTACTTCGGGAGGTGCCGGGTCCCCGTAATGACGCAACATGCCTTCGGTGGCGAGTTCGACGAGTAATTCGTCCTCCGTGTTCTTGCCTTCGGGTAGGGGAAATTCCGGGACGAAGTAACGCTGCTCGAAGTCAAACTCACATAGGTCCGCCACCTTTTGCGTGTTATCCAGGGTCTCGGGATGGTCGCCAAACAGCTCGGCCATCTCTGCCTCTGACTTCACGTAGCTTTCCTGTCCATGGAACCGGAATCGCTCCGGGTCATCGAGGTCTTTCCCGGTTCCTATTGCGAGAAGGCAGTCGTGAGCCTGATAATCGGCACGGTCGAGGTAGTGGGCATCGTTTGTTGCGATTATTGGAAGGTCGAGTTCCTCGGACAATCGCAGCATTCCGTCTTGCACGACCCTTTCATCGGGAATTCCGTGGTCCTGGATCTCGAGCCAGAAATTCCCCGGACCGAAAGTGCCGGCATACCACTCTGCTGAGCGCCGGGCCTCTTCGAAGTTCCCCTTGCGGAGCCACAGCGCGATTTCGCCGGACAAGCACGCCGCCGAGCATACGACACCCTCCTTGTAACGCTCCAATGCTTCTCGGTCTATTCGTGGCCGCCGGTAAAAGCCTTCCAGGAAGCCGAGCGAGGAGAGCCTACAGAGGTTCTTGTATCCCTCGCGGTTCTTTGCGAGCAAGATGAGGTGTGAATACTGAGCGGGGGCATCGTGCGGTTTTTCCCGGGCGTGCCGGGAACCGAACGCAACATATGCCTCGAACCCGAGAATCGGTCTGATTCCGGCCGCCTTTGCAGCGGTGTAGAAACGCCAGGCTGCATACAGGTTCCCGTGGTCCGTAACCGCCAGGCTGTCCATCCCCAGTTCGGTTACCTTCTGGACCAGGCTCGGAATCCTGTTGGCGCCGTCCAGGAGCGAGTATTCGGAATGAGTGTGCAGGTGTACGAAACTCATTGAACGCTGTAATCCCGCGCCCGAAACGCGGGAACTGAATCAGGCATCGGTGGATTGTTCGACGGGACGGCGGCCCAACGGAGGATTTGCAGGTCCGCCCCCGATGGGGACTTTCGAGTATTCACAGACATAAGCTACCCGGCAAAGTGGGCATTGTCAAAACGCTCAAAAACGCCGTATGTTGTGACAACGCCGAGGTTTACGGGCAAGCTCGAATGGGTCGGGACAGCTACAGTTGTATATTCCTGTGCGTCACCATTTGGGAGTCGTTTCCGCTATTTCGGGCCCTTTTGTAAGCTTACGACAATGAGGCTCAACCGAGTCGATCTTGGAACGTCAATGATCCGCAACGGTATCACGAGCCAGAAGAGACGACGGAGGGAAGGTTGAGCACTCGATATGCGAACTCCCTGCTCCTTGTGGCAGTCACGATACTCGCTGCATGTAATGACGGCTTCGATATACCTGAAGCGGACCAGATGGAAAAGGCCAGTGGGGACGGCCAAGTGGCTACCGCCGGTAACAGACTCGAAGTACCTCTTTCAGTGCTGGCTACCGCTCATGATGGTACGCCGGTACCGCGTGAGGCTGTTAGGTGGATTGTGGTGGAGGGCAGCGGTGCGGTGGTCTCCGATTCGATCACGGTTACAGATGGAGAAGGATATGCGCAGGCGTATCTCACGCTTGGCCCCACGGCTGGTGCATACGGCGTCAACGCCGTACTCGATAGAAACCCCGAATCAGTAGTAGTGACATTTGGAGCGACGGCGGTCGAGGCACCCGAAATCACTTCCGCCACTCCCTCGGTTTTCTCGGGCGGCGAAGGCATTACTCTCCATGGCTCACACCTTACCGATTCTACGGTTGTCGAGTTCAATGGTCGAGAAGCTGCTGTTTCGTCGGTCTCACCGAGCGGCGACGAACTTGTGGCAGTGGTACCGTATTGTCTCGTGCCTGGCAACGTGACCGTTTCTGCTCGCGTAGGTCTGTCCGAGTCCAGCATCCTGGCAGGGACGTTCCTCGCCTCTACGGGCACGCTCGGTCTGGGCACGGGTGAATACCTCAGCGTCGACCCTAGGGCGCTAGGTGGATGCGCATCTTTCCCAGCGGCCGGTCCTGCCGGCGCCGAATACATTCTAGCTCCGCAATTGGTATCGGGTGAGCCCGGCGACACGCTTTCGTTCCGGCTCAGGGGCGACTCCGTCATAACTACGGTGCAATTGACATCGCCGCCGGAGAAAGAGCGCCCAGTTCATTTGCGGTTCGACGATTTCCTGCGCGGGCTCGAGGCTGAACTCGCCATGCGTCCCAGAAAGCCGCTCTCTGAACCCGAATTGCAGCGGGCACCCATCGAACTCGACCTCCAGGTTGGAGACCGGCGGCGCTTTCGCGTATGCAACAAGGTGACCTGCAGGCAGCAAGAGGATTTCCCCACGATAACCGCTGCGGTCAGGTACATAGGTGATCATGCACTGATCTACCAGGATGAAGACGCACCTGCTGGTGGTCTCAGCGATCAGGACTTCCAGGAGTTGGGTGTGCTTTTCGATCGGGATCTGTACGGTGTAGCCACTCGATCGTTCGGCTCCGAGTCGGACGTGGACGGCGACGGTCACCTGGTTATTCTGCTGACTCCGATTGTGAATGGGATGACCGACACGGAGGATTGCTCCAAATCGTATGTCACCGGCTTCTTCTTCCCGCTCGATATCGACCCCACAGCGTATCGGGACAACCGGTCAAATCAGGCGGAGATCTTCTATGCAATCGTACCCGACCCTCAGGGCACGGTTACGTGCAAGCATACTGTAGGCAGGGTGAAACGCATCGTCCCTGTAACTTTCATCCACGAGATGCAGCACATGATCAACTATCATCAGCATGTAGTGCTGCGAGCCGGCAACACGGAAAATACGTGGTTGAACGAGGCAATGTCGCATATGGCCGAGGAGCTGGGTGCGCTTCATTTCGAGTCGATGGGCCAGCTTGACCGATTTTCCACGTTTTCGCTCGGCGATCTGTTCAATGCCTTCGAGTATCTCAAGGATCCGTCGCAACACTTCCTCATGTACTCGGAAGGAACCGGAACACTGGAGGAACGTGGAGCTGGTTGGCTCTTCCTGCGTTGGCTTGCGGATCAATTTGGCGCGGACGTGTTGCGGCGGCTATCTGAGACCTCCCTGACCAGCACCGCTAACGTTGAGGCGGCAACTGGAGAGCCAATCCCAAAGTTGCTAACTGACTGGTTTCTGACCAACTATGTTTCTGACCATCCAGATCTGGCTGAGGTTCCCGATCGTCTGAGCTACAAGACCTGGAATCTTCGAGAGGTGTACGCTGCGCTATACTCGCAAGAGCCTTCATTGTTCGACCGCCAATTCCCAATCCGGCCAACGGGGTACAGCGGAGGGTCGTTTGATGTGAGCGGCGGTCTCAAGGCCGGATCCGGGGCATTTTTCAGGGTTGTTCAGGGAAGTGGGCAAGCTGGTTTCACCGTCGAGTTGCTAGGAGAAGGCGGGAATCCTTTGGCCGAAGATCCTGCGACGAGGTTGAACGTGATTCGGATCAGATAGTTGCTGAGGATCGAGCGCACGCGACGGAATTCTGCTACGAGCCGCGCGCTTCGGGCGACTACGTGCCTATTGGTGTCGGTGTCCGGACCGGTAGTTGCGCAGGTACCGGATACCGTGCCAGCGGCGGTTCTGGAGCGGCCTTTGTCAGTTCGCAGTGCCGGCATGAATGGCGCGGGGGCGGCGCTGATTGGTAATTCGGGGGCGGTATTCACCAACCCTGCCGGCATTGCAACCATTCGGCACATCGCTATCGAAGGAGCATATCGGGCCACACCTTCCGGAGGTAATCTCCATGCTGGCGCACTCGCATGGCGAATGCGGCAGTTTGACGTCGGTTTTGGAGTGGCGCGACTTAGATACGGTACAGATCCCGGCTCCTCGCCTCTGCCTGGCGTGCCGGTCGGTGCCGAAGGCGGGGAATTGGCAGGAATCGGGTCTCTAATATACCGATTTGGGATGATTGCCTTTGGTGGCAGCGGCAAATACGTGCAACGCACAGTCAATGATTTCCGTGAAGGCGCATTCAGTGCAGACGCTGGCTTTGCGATCGCGGTGTTCGATATCATGGCCATCGGCTTCTCGAGGCAGAATATCGCTGGAAACTGGGCCGGAGAGTCAGCGGTTGAGCTAAGGGGGGTCACACGCCTGGCAACCATGTGGAACTATGTGGATCCTTTGGAATCGTATAGACTGCTATCCACTGTCGAGCTGCAGTGGCCTGAAGGAGACGATCTTCGGGTTGTCCTGGGAGCGGAGGGTGGAATCGTATTGGAAGGGATAGGTCTTCTCGGTAGAGCGGCGTATGTGTCAGTGCCGTCCGAATCGTACTACTCACACATGAGCTATGGCGGTAGCGTCAGGCTAGCAAATATTACGCTGGACTACGCCTATCAGGATTCAGAGCTCAGCGGTGATCCGGCTCACCGGTTCGGGTTGCGAATGTCACTCTAATTGCCGCGGCCAGCTGCTGGCACCATGACCCGCAACCGCCGACCTACATGTTGCCGATGCCAGACAAGAACCGAAGAAGCTGAAGCCTCCGGAAGCTGGTGCGGTTCCTCCGAACCACGGTGCACACTTGGCACTCGGGTGGTCAGGTTGCTGTGGTTGCCCTCGTGGCCTGCTCCCAGGCATGGTACGACGATCTCACCAGGGGCCCGGATTCCACATGCCTGAACCCCAAAGCCCTGCCTATCTGTCTCAACTGGGAGAACTCGGCTGGCGTATAGTAACGGCCGACCGCGATGTGGCGGGAGGTAGGACGCAAGTACTGCCCAAGCGTAAGTATGTCAACGTCGGCGCTACGAATAGCTCGCATCGCGCCAAGCAGCTCGTCCCACTCTTCTCCCATCCCACACATCAGGCCCGATTTGGTCAACTGCCTCGGGGCTCGTTCCTTGGCAACCCGAAGTAGGCGCAGAGCCCGCGCATACTTCCCACCAGGGCGGGCGACTCCGTATAGCCTCTGTACGGTCTCGAGATTGTGATTGAGAATCTCGGGCTTTGCGTCCAATACAACCTGAAGAGCCTGATCCGATCCGGCGAAGTCGGGTATGAGGACCTCTACGGATGTCTCGGGCAGGCGCGTGTGGATCTCGCGCACGCATCTGGCAAAAATCTCGGCTCCACCGTCGGACAAATCGTCGCGGTTGACGCTGGTGACGACCACATGTTGCAGCTTCATCCTCTCCACAGCGCAGGCGAGTCGTTCTGGCTCGCCTTCATCGTATTGCGGAGGCCGGCCGTGAGCCACTGCACAGTATGCGCAGTTCCGAGTACATACATCTCCCAGAATTATGAAAGTTGCCGTACGGTGACCCCAACACTCACCCAGATTGGGGCACCGCGCCTCCTCGCATACGGTGTTCAATTGGAGGTCCCTGACAACTCGTTTCACCGATACGAAATCGCTGCCACCGGCGGCGCGCACCTTGAGCCAGGCGGGTTTCCTCGCCCCCGCCGTTGCCCGGGCGCCCGAGGTTCTCTTGGTTTCATTCGAATTCATGGGCGGACTGAAGATAGTTGAGACGTTTGTGGGGAGCCAGCGTAGACGCTTTGAGGCATTGTCGTGGCGCAGGATCGATTAGGCTAGTTATCTGAAATCGAAGGTGCTCACCAACTCCAGAATCGAGTCGGCGATACCATGGAGAGATCGATCTCGACCTCTTCTCCAAGCAATAACTCGGCTATCAATTCTCCGGTAAACCCAGCTAGCAAGATTCCGTTCCTACCGTGCCCAGTAGCATACCACAACCCTGAAATCTCCGGATCAGCACCGATTATGGGCTTTCCGTCGGGGGTGCACGGGCGCAGTCCGGCCCAAGTCCTGTCGAAGCGAACATCACCCAACGAAGGCAATATCTTCCTGACAACTGCGCGGATATGATCCAGTCCCGCGTCGGTTACATTGATTTCGAATCCGGCATTCTCCATAGTCGAGCCGGCCACTGTTTCACCGGACCGAGGCAACACGTAACCGCCGCCTCCATAAACGACCATCTCAGGACACTCATGAGGCCAGTAGGTCGCTGCCATTTGTCCCCGGATCGGTTGAACCGAGAGCGGGCGAGGTAAACCGGCGAGCCGGCCCGACCATGCACCATTTGCGATCAGAACCGCGCCAGCGTCGAGCTGTCGCTTCGCTGTAGCCACTCCCAGAGCGGAAGATCCGTCGGTCAACACCTCTGTGACCTCTTCATCTCGCACTATCTCCGTTCCGGCTGCCTCTGCGCTGCTCGACAACGCCTGGAGCAGTGCCAAGGGATTCAGAGCGCCATCCTCTGTTGCGTATGCTGCACCCAAAGCCTCTGGAGCCATTCCAGGCGCAAGTTCCTGGAACTCCTCGCCCGAAAGCCATTCGGCTGTAAAACCGCTCTGTCGCTGCCAGGCTACTTCTGCTCTAACGGAAGCGACCTCATCCTCTGTGAAGGCAACCTCCAGAACGCCGCCTTGCCGGAGTTCGATGTTGATTCCTGTTTCCTCCAGTAGAGCTGGTGCCAGTTCAGCGTAGTAATCGCGTGCTCTCACGGCCAGCGACAAGAGTGGGTCTCCAGCTTCCGCTTCCGCCAGTGGAGCTAGCATACCGGCAGCCGCGAGCGAAGCTGTTCCTGGTTTGGGGCCCGCTTCAACAAGACTCACCGAGGCACCGCGGCGAGATAGAGAGCGCGCGCACGATGCTCCTATGACACCGCCTCCGACAATCAGCACGTCAGCTCTGGGCATTCAGACACCTTGTGTGAAACTGGTCGCTTCGTAGCTTCGTAATGAATATTGCACGGTAATCGTGGGAGAAATCGATGATTCGCACAATAGCAGGATACTCAGTAATCGCCGTTATTGGCATAGTTGTGCTCAAGCTCATCGTGGGACTGCTGGGCCTTGCTTTCAACTTGCTGATGTCATTGGTGTGGCTCGTGGCGGTTGGTCTGGTGTTCTACTTCATACTGAAGGTCATTAGCCCTAGCACGGCGCGGCGGGTTCGTGAGATCATAACGGGCAAGGAGAGCGGAGTTAGAGTCGAATAGTCTCGGCTTCTAGGTTCTACGGCATCAATCTGTTGATGCCCCCGGAGGGGTCTTTGTAGTGCTGCTAGTTTCCGCCCTCGGGACGTTGGAGCATGTCGGCTGGGGGTTCGCTGACGATTTCCCTGAGCCGCAGGGTGATAGTGGCAAATGAGAACTTCACCTTCAACTGTACCACCAGGCGGCGCTCGTCGTCGCTTATCCACATTCGCGCCTCTTTCCCCTCAGCGAGTATGCCGCGCCCCTGAATGATCGGGTGTACCACGATGCTCGGAAACCTACCTGCCGGCAAATCGAGCGTGTCCCGCCCGAGCACTTCCAACACGACTGGGTTTCTGTCGGGGCGGAAGTAGCGGTGGTACTCGTACCTCTCTCCTACCTCGAGATCCACGGTTCGAACAAAGTAGAAGAAAGCAAAGTCGTCGAGAGGGGTCGGCGACGTCGGAGTGACAGAATCGACTCCCTCTTCCACGTAGAAGCCGGAGTCGGGATAGATGTCCCACACTGTGCGTCTGTAGCTACCACCTTCATGGAAATCCTGAATGAATCGGCGCGATGCAAAGTCTTCAGTGCCGATCCAGGAATCCATACGATCGTGCAGGCGATAGATCATCCCGCCGCCCTTGAGGACGAAGATGGTATGTAGTGTCGGCTCACCTCTCACCGTGTCGATTCCGGCGACGTTCATCATGCCGCTACCGAGCGAAATGAAGCCGAACTTCGCCTCGTAGAGCAATGTTTCGCCAATCTCGAAGCCCAAGACGGTATCAGAGTCGGAATGCGATTCGCCTTGCGCCCAGATAGACCCACTGCAAATCGACCCGATGCAACAGAGTGCGAAGACCCACTTCATCATGAAGCTCGTTGCACAGGTGCGCTGGGAGCGGGAATCGACAGTCTCCGTCCCGTGCGGAAAAGGCTGAGTGCAAGTGCAAAGGCGCCTTCCGCTCGCCGGGCCGGAACGTGTGGTTCAACCGTTGCGGGCACGTCAACTACAGCAACTTGACGGGCGAGAGATGCAGCTCTAGCGAGCAGTTCAGCGTTCGCGCATCCTCCCGTGGTGTCCAGCAACGAATCTCCGTTTGCGCGGAGGCAAGCCTTCAATGTTGCGAGGCGGAAAGCGTAGACACCGGAGATTACATCTCTGAAACCAGGTAGACGTATCCCGGGTTTCAAAAGCCAGGACGCCGACCGATGCACGAGGCGATATGTGAAGGGTAGGGTCCGGTGGATAGTCTCGCCAACCACCACATCTGCACCGGATTCCGTTCTCCGTATGAGTTCAGGCAAGATGTTGGGAGATATCGAGAAGTCTGCAGGGAGCGTGACGAGGCAATCCCGTTTGGGCCTGTCGGTCAATTCCAATGCCGCCCGCACGAGCGTTTCCATGGCGGTCGCATATCCGACTGATCTTTCTGCTGTGATGAGGGTCAACGGCAGCGCGCGCCTGTAAGCTTCCAGCGTCTCCGTGGTCCCGTCGGTCGATCCACGGTCCAGTACCAGGAGTTGGTATTCTCGAGCAAACTCCTCGAACACCCGGCGGACCTTCCAGAGAACCAGGCCTGCAGTAGGCGAATTGTCTTGTGTTGAAACGCAGACGTAAATCATGGTCGTCTCTCAAAGTCTCCCGGCGTTTCGCTCATGCATACTACCCCCTACCCCACAGACGCGTCGAGGTATCCAATATAGACGAGCGTTTGTTCGCCCGCGAAGGAGTTGCACAGGTGTTACTTTCTCGACCGCCCCGATTGCCGAGCAGTGCCATCAAACAGTGCTGTCAGCGTTCGGTACCCACGACGCCCGTGTCGAGAGGTGCGAACAAGGGGCATCGCTCGCTGCTCACTGCGCTCCACATTACGCGCAGCCCGTATAGTGGAACGGTCGCGGTGGCGCTGGACACGCTTCCCAGTTGCGGCACCGAAGACGGTAGAGGATCGGAGTCATAGATGAGGACTCCCTTGAAGGTTTCAAGGGAATCTTCCACCAGAGCGAGTGCGAATCCTGGTTCCGAAGGGAACCCCTCGCCTTCGTAGCCGAGGATGACCCCCTCAGCTCCTTCTGCCACTATCGCGTGCCCTGTCCCGTATCCGACGACTCTGGCTGGGACGACACCCTCCAATCCAGCGGGTCTCTCTTGGAGGATCTTGCCCGGTTCTTGGAGTTGGTTCAGGACCATCGTGGCTCCGGCGACTGCCGAAATACCACAGACGGGGTTGCTTTCGGGGTCTCGCTCGCTGCAAGACACTAGCAGTAGAACGAAAATCAAGTATCTGGGTTTCATGTCTGAAATCTTACCTCACGATACCGTGGCTGACCAGTCTATGCCAGGTAGGTTTGCTTGACCAGGCTCGGGGTGGGGCGTATCGTTTTCCATTGACGAGGTGCGGAGAAAAAGGACGAAGCTGAGGTGGAGCCCGATGTTCGAACGCCTTCGCGCAGCTATTGACGCCGCTCTGGACGCTGCCAGTTCACCCGCGGACAAGCGAGACATCGTGTCTGGGATGAGAGATGCCGTAATCGAAGCGCATGCAGCCTTGCAGGGAATGCGGGACGGGCTTTCGCGAACCGAACAGGAACTTGCTGCGGAGAAGAAGAATCTCGAAGATGCCGAACGCCGCGGCCGAATGGCTGCTGGCATAGGTGATCATGAGACCGTTGAGATCGCTGAGCGGTTCGCCGCCAAGCACAAGGAGCGCGTGAGTGTGCTGGAAAGGAAAGTGGAGGCACAACGCGCGGAGATCGCGCTCATGGAACGAGAACTGAGTGAGATGAAGGCGCAGATGAAGAAGGTTGCGGGATCGAGTTCCGTTGAGAACGCGTGGCGGGGGATCGAGACGGCAGGCGGCACAAGACCCGGCGCTGACACCAACGACGAAGTGCTAAGAGAGAGATTCGACAGAGTTGCACGCGAAGCCCAGGCGGATGCGCAACTCGAAGCTCTCAAGAAGCGGATGGGGAGATAGGCCCATGAGCATGGAGATCAAGCCTGACCGCATGGTTTCTCTCGGTTACGGGAAGTATTGGCGTTCTGATGCGATCGTGGGACTCACGCCGATCGAAGAGGACAGAGGCCCAGGACGGCGCACCGAGGTGTACACGGCAACAATCGAGGATCCGGTCATCGCATCACGTAGCGAGCAGGCGATTCTGCGAGACATGGCGGTAGCGAGCGATCAGCATTTCCAGATTCAGGAGGTTCGAGAGGCTCTCGCGGACATACTCGATGCGCTCGAAGATATCCCGGATGTGCTGGGGCGAATGCTCGCTGCAGAGGCAAAGTTCGATGTCCCAGCCTGGAGAAGCCGGATCCATGCATTGCTGAGGGTGGAGACACCCGAGGCTTCCGAAAACCAGAGCGACCTCTTCGGCTAGATTGGTTCTCGTCGTTCTTTCGTGAAAAACGGCGCCCATTTATCCGGCGGAGAGGGCTTAGTGAGGAGACTCGCCAGGATTAGAAGACCAACCGAGAACACGACTCCGGGTATCACGATGTAGTCGCTGCTGGCAAAATCAAACTCGGTTCCACCGAAAGCAAGTGTGAAATCGATACCCAATACACTCAACACCTTGATTCCCACTATGCTCGCCAGCCCGCCTGCAATGCATGCGACCCCTCCCTGAGGCGTGACACGCTTCCACAGGAAGCAGGCCAGCAAAGCCGGTGTGAGGCTTGCGCCCACCAGTGAATAGGCATAGAGAGCCATTTCGAGCACCGTAGTGAACTGGGTTAGCAGAACGATTCCCAGGGCTCCAAACAACACGATAGAGGCCCTCTGTACGCTCACCTTCTGCTTCTCGCTAGCCTGAGGATTGACGAAACGTTGGTAGATGTCGCGGCTCACATTGGTCGAAGGTACGAGCAAAAACGTGTTGCCAGTCGAAAGCACGATCGCCACAGCAGCAGCCAACAAAACCGCACCACCTAGAGTTGGGAGCGCCTCTTTGGCAAGGAAGAGTATGATTGTCTCTGAGGCAGCGCGTCCGACCACGGAGGTCTGCTCCATCAAGTCAGGGTACGCAGCACGGCCCACAATGGCCAGTAGTGCTAACGCCGTTTCGAGAATCACGACGCCTGTGACCATTCCCAGAACCGCCTGCCTGGCCGCGCGTGCGTTCTTGGCAGAAAAGAACTTCTGGTAGATGCCGCTCTCACCCATTAGCAGCAGGAAAGTGGGCATGGCCACTCCAAACGCCCAAAGGACATTGTGGCCGCCCAGCACTGTTGTGTGGCCGCTCGGTAGCGCGTCGATGACGGTGCTGACGCCGCCCAATTGAAATACCATGTAGGGCAGTGCCAGCAACACGGCTACCGAGATGATGATTCCGTTGAAGATGTCCACCGTCACGATCGACACCATGCCGGCGAGGGCAGTGAACACGACTATCGCGGTAGCGGTAATCAGCATTCCCGCGTTGGGAGAGATCGCTCCGTCGGTGACTATGCTGAGGATCCAACCGCCGCCACGAAACTGATATGCCGCGATGGTAACGTATGCGAGAATGATTGCAACGGTGCCCAGTATTCTGGCGACTGCATTGTAGCGTTTTTCGAGTAGATCGGGGACCGTGTATTCTGCGATCCGCCGCACTCGGCCGGCAAGGAAGTAGACACAGACCAGACCCACCCATGCGCCGAACGAAAACCATAGCTCGGCGATTCCCGTGCGATACGCGAGCCCCGCACCTCCGAAGAGCGAACCCGATCCGATCCAGGTGCACACGAGCGTGCCTACGAGCAAGAAGACCGGCACAGAGCGTCCGGCCACGGCGAAATCCTCATGGCTCTGCACTTTCTTGGATCGCCACAGGCTCACGCCGATGAGGATCAGCGGATAACCAAGCACAACTGTAACCAAAAAGCTCATATGGGCCCTCCTAAACACCTGCGATGAGCAGGGCGATCCACTGTAATGGCGTGCACAGGCTCAACAAAGGCGGCACAATACGACCGACATAAATAGCACGAAGTCGCTTGTGTGGCTACCAGTGAATCAATCCAATTACAGCTTCCATCTGCTCTCTGTGGCTGTGCTCCAGATGAGACACACCAATCAAGCATATCGGCAACAGACTGGAACCGCTGTTTCCTGAAAGTTTCCCAGATTCGTTGCGCCTGGCTAGGATGATCTCGGGCGTGGTGAGTCATCACAGCAGCATCTCTTCCGGATAGTAACAGGCTACGTGGCGTCCGGGGCGAACTTCCTTCAGGACGGGCTCAACAGTGCGGCATGTATCGTCCTTGCGAGGGTGGGGACACCGTGAATAGAAAACACATCCTTGGGGGCGCATCCGGGCACTGGGCATGTCTCCACTGAGAACGATACGCGCGCTCCGGGCATCGGGATCCGGAATCGGGATTGCCGAAAGGAGCGATGCGCTGTAGGGGTGGAGTGGCTCCGCGTAGACGTCTTCCGCCGCCGCCACTTCCATCAGCCGGCCCAAATACATGACGGCGACGCGGTCGGCGACATGGCGTACGACGGCGAGATCGTGGGCTATGAACAAATACGTGAGGCCACGCGACTTGCGGAGATCTGCGAGAAGATTCAAGACCTGCGCCTGCACGGAGACGTCTAGTGCGGAAACAGGCTCGTCGAGTACGAGGAATTCCGGTTCTACCGAGAGTGCACGAGCGATTCCCACCCTCTGGCGTTGACCACCGGACAGCTCGTGCGGATAGCTTTCCATGTGCGACACGTCCATTCCCACTTCATGGAACAACCTGGCGACGCGCTCTCTCGCATCTCTCCTCTCGCAAATGCGATGAACGAGGATCGGCTCGTGGACCGCCGCTCCAACGGTCATTCGTGGATTCAGTGCACCATATGGATCCTGAAACACGATCTGCATGCGACGCCTCAAGGCACGCAGCCTCTTTGCATCTAATGCGAGCACGTCGATACCATCGAAGACGACTCGGCCGGATGTAGGCTTAACCAGTCTCAGCACGCATCGTCCGAGCGTCGTCTTGCCGCTTCCACTCTCTCCGACCAAACCAAGCGATCCCCCACGAGCGATTGATAGTGTCACATTATCCACCGCACGTATGCTGGCCGTTTTGGAGAATAACTCCCCGGAAGCTCGGTAGTCCTTGACCAACTCAATCACTTCGAGCAAGGCGCCGTTCGCTTCAGTCATACCTGGTTACCATGGGAATCTTCCACCAGCCAACATCGAGCGTGGCGACCCGACCCTACTCTTAGCAGCGGCGGCTCGTTCGTTCGACAGCGGTCCCAAGCGTGAGGGCATCTTGGGTGGAAACGGCAGGCGAGTGGCCACGCCGTTGAAGGTGGTACCGCACCCGGTATGGTTTCTAGTCGCTCCACTTGCTGGTCGACCCTTGGGACCGCCCGCAGGAGGGCCTGGGTGTAGGGGTGCCGGGCGTCTCGGAACAACGCCAGGGTCGCCGCCGTCTCGACTATCCTCCCTGCATACATAACGGCAACGCGGTCCGCGATGCCAGCTACTATGCCCAGGTCATGCGTTATCAAGAGTACCGACATCCTCAGTTGCTCCCTGAGGTCCGTCAACAACTCGAGGATCTGTGCCTGAATGGTGACGTCGAGAGCGGTAGTGGGTTCGTCGGCGATCAGAATCTTGGGGTTGCACGACAACGCGATGGCTATCATCACCCGTTGCTGCATGCCTCCGCTCATCTGATGGGGGTAATCAAATATCCGTTTGGCCGGATCAGGAATTCCGACGAGCCGGAGTAGCTCTACGGCCTTTTCGCGCGCGGCTTTCTTGGTGATCCTTCCATGGGACTGAAGAGTCTCTGAGATCTGGGATCCGACGGTCAACACGGGATTGAGGCTGGCGGTTGGTTCCTGGAAGACCATTGCGATTTCTGCGCCTCGAATTCTACGCAGTCGATGCGTAGGCAGTTCCAATAGGTTGGAACCGTCGAATTCAACGACGCTTTCTCCGGATATCTCGCCGGGAGGCTCGATGAGTCTCAGGATCGAGAGCGCTGTGACCGTCTTACCGCACCCGGATTCCCCCACGACGCCGAGGGTTTCACCTTCCATGAGGTCGAATGACACGTTGTCGACGGCACGTGCCGTGCCCTTGTCGGTGCTGAACCTAGTGCTGAGGTTCCGGACACTCAACAAAGTGGTCATTACGATTTGGGGTCAATAGCGTTGCGCAGGCCGTCACCCATGAGGCTGAAGCCAACGACAATGAGGACAATCACGAGTCCAGGAAACGTCGAGATCCACCAGGCCTGATTCAGGAGGTGCATTCCATCACTGATGATCCCACCCAGAGAGGCGGTGGGCGGACGTACTCCGGCGCCAAGATACGAAAGCCCTGCCTCGATGAGAATGATGTGTCCCAGGCCAAGCGTTGCGGCAACCACGACCGGGCCGATGATGTTCGGAAGTAAATGGTTCATCAAGGTGCGCAACCGTCTGAGTCCCAAAGCATGCGCAGCCAGAACGAAATCACGTTGACGCAAGCTCAACACCTCCGCTCGGACGAGCCTGCTGGTGCCGAACCAACTGGTGAGTCCCAATACACAGATTAATCCCAATACTCCGGAGGGGAACAGGGTAATCAGCACGAGCAACAGGACCAGCCTTGGCACGGCCAGAGCTGCATCCACCAGTCGCATGAGCACCGTATCTACGATACCCCGAAAGTAACCGGCCAGCAGACCGACGCCCGTCCCGATCGACAATGACAGTAGTATCGACACCGTAGCTATCGCGAGGGACAGCCTCACGCCGGAGACCACGCGGCTGAGCACATCGCGCCCGATTTGATCGGTACCGAAGGGGTGTGCCGGCGAAGGCGGCTGCTGTTGCAGCGCGTATCCCAGTTGTTCTGCGGGGTGGTATTGAATGAAGTAAGGTGCAAAAGCCGCCACGAGAATCAACGCGCATACCAGGAGAGCGCCGAGCCTCGCTCTCCGATCTCTAAGGAAACGCCTCAGCGGACTGCTCATGCTTCCCGTCGCGTACGTGGGTCCGTCAGGCGGTAGAGCAGATCGGCGATCGAGTTACCCACCACGACCATTGCTGCTGCAACGATCGCCATTCCGGTCACGAGCGGATAATCGCGATTCCTGAACGCATCCACAGCGAGCTTACCCAGTCCAGGCCATGAGAACACCTCTTCGACGAGAACCGCACCCGACAGTAACACCGGAAACGACAGTCCGAACAGGGTGATGACTGGCAGAAGGGCATTACGGAGAGCGTGTCTGTAGAGTACGCTGTTCTCAGAAAGCCCCTTTGCTCGCGCGGTTCGAACGTATTCCTGGCTCAAGGCATCGATCATCGCGGCACGTTGGAAGCGGGCCGTTGATGCCGCTCCGATGACGCCCAATGTGATTGCGGGCAACACCAGGTGCTTTGCGTGATCCAAGGCCGATCCAAACAGCGAAAGGTGCGGATACAGCCACGGAGTCCGCATGCCACTTGGAGGGAACCAGCCGAGCCCGATCGAAAAGACCAATATCAACATCAATCCCAGCCAGAATACGGGGATCGAGAACACGAGGAGAATGATGAGAGACAGCCCGTCGTCGATGAGCGATCGGTGGCGCGTACCTTGAAAAGCGCCGATCGCAATGCCCAAAGAAAAATCGATCAGCAGAGCTGCAATAGCGAGGACTATCGTGGCCGGTATCCTCGACTTTATTGCCGTCCATACAGACAGTGGCCACGAGTAGGAGTATCCGAGGTTTCCGTGCGCCACGTTCCACATGTATCGCAAATATCGTTCTGGGAGCGGCCGGTCGAGTCCGAAATTCACGCGCAGCTGATCGGCCACTTCCGCCGGTACACTCTCTGCCGCTGCCAGTGCGTCGACGGGATCGCCCTCCGCCAGTTGCAATAGCACAAAGGTGAACGTGGCCACCACGAAGACGATGGCTACGCCTTGTAGCAGTCGTCCAGCAACGCTCCACAGCACGTCAGTTGACGCCGAATTGGTCGCGTTCGATCAGCCGGGAAAGCGGCACTGTCAGGTTCGGTAGGCCAATCCACGGCTGGTATGGTGATATCGTCACGCCTTCGAAGCGCTCGTGTACCGCGGCAAACTTTCGCGGTACGTACATCCAGATCGCGGGCGCATCCTCATTGATGATTCTCAGAGCCGCGTGCCACTTCTCGAGGCTCGCTTCAGGGTCAGTGGATTCACGGGCCTCCCTAACCAACCGCGTGTACTCCGGATTGGAGTATTTGCCCACGTTGAATTCGTCGAAGCCGTCCTCGGTCCAGTCAGTGGCAAGGGCAGCCGGGCTCGGGTCCTGCCCGAGCGAGTTGTATGCCGCATCGAAACTACCTTCACTTTGCCGGTTAATGAACGGGGGCCAATCCACATCGACGATTTCCATTCCAATACCAACTCGTGCGAGTTGAGCTTGCAGAACCAGCGCCCCACGAGCGCGGGCTGGACTCGGCGGCACTAGCAGCTCGAAAGAGAACGATCGCCCATTGCGATCCATGATCCCATCGTTGTCGGTATCTCTCCAACCATACTCTTCGAACACCGATCGTGCTTGTGCCGAGTCGTATGGCAGTGAGCCCTCGAGACGATCGTCCCAAATCCACAACGCCGGCGTCACGGGTCCCACGCACGGCAGAGTGTAGGGGCCAAGCACGGACTGAGACAAGGCGGAGCGATCTACGGACATTACTACAGCCCTGCGAATGGAGCGGCTGCCGAACAACGGATGTGGTCTGTCCGGGTTCTGCGGGTCGCGAAGATTGAACGAGGCGAGGTTGAACGTGTTGGATGGGTATTCGGTGAGATGGACGTGCTGCGAATTCGATAACCGTTTCAGGTCGGCGGGTTCAGCCACGTGGTGCACGAAGTCGGCGCGGTTTGCTATGATTTCGTCGATGGCAGCGGTGGGTCCGGCAACTGCGCGCCAGATGATTCGCGGCGCACCGGGGCGGCCCAGGAAGTGATTCGAGTCGCCCGCGAGCTCAACCGATTCACCCGGCGTCCAACTTACGAACCGGTACGGTCCCGTTCCAACCGGACTGCGTGTGAACTCATGAGATCTGAGATCCTCGGGAAAAACCGAACCGAGGATGTGAGCGGGCAGGATGTGCATATGCGAGACTGCGTCGTAAAACTGCTCGGGGTAGTAGTCGCTGAACCGGAATTCTACGGTGAGAGAGTCGCGTGCGGAGACCGATTCGATTTTGCTGAGGCGTGATCGTGCGTTGGAGCCAACAATTGGGTCGTCATACACATCAAATGTGAATACCACATCCCGAGCCGTTACCGGCGTGCCATCGTGCCATTGCGCCAGCTCGTTGATGGAAACGGAGATGGTGAGGCTATCCTCCAAATTCCACGAACTAGCCAACTGAGGTACGAAATCATCGTCGCCTACTGTGTTGTAGCTGGGTCCGACATCGGCGAGTTTGGAGAACAAGAGGTCGGCGATCCCCATGTCGACGTCCATTCGCGGAGTAGGTGGGAAGAGCGACTGGACCGGTGCACTGGCTACCACGATCGTGCCACACCAACCGCTCTCGCACGCGACCTCGGGTGAGCATCCATGGGCCGACGCGAGTACCAGGAAAACAAGAGGCTCGAATGATCTTCTCATGTTACACCATCCCAGACCGAATCTAGTCACCTGCACCAGGTCCACTCTTCTTCTGCGAAGTGGAGATGTTCCGCTGTAGCGCAGGGCAACTCTCCGATTGACCAGTCGCCAGACCAGGTTTCGCGAGCCTCCTGAGCAATAGCCTCCGCCACCTCGTCGAATCCCACTGGCCGACCAAGAACCGCCGAGAGTGAAGTCGACGCCGGAATCGTGGACACGCCTGCGGTCACCTGTGTCACGACCTCTTGCCTGTCGTACAGCAACACCGAGCCATGCTGAAGGAAGGCGTTACCCTCTCTCACCTGTGCTGAGCCTACCAGCTTCATGCCTGCCGTTACGATCTCGCCTCCAACTGGAGCAGCGAAACAGGCACCGCTGCTCAGGGGATGCGTCCTCCGCGCTCGTGGTTCAGCGAGCTTGGCGTCGATCTCGAGCTTCCTCAGCGCCGCCGCCAGTGTGACGTGAATAATATTGTACGTTTCTCTCAGAGTTCCAAACGTAGTGTCCGGTGCTGCAACGGCGTACGTTAGTTCAGCGTCGTGCCATACAGCACGTCCCCCTGTCGGGCGCCTGACGGTGTCGATGTTCCGCTTCTGGATCTCCGCCGGGTCGTACCTGCGTTTCGCGGGCTCATTGCGGCCAAAGGAGAGACAGGGGGGACTCCAACGGTAAAGTCTCAAGAACGCCACTCCCTCCTGCGCTAGGCGGAGGAGGGAGTAGTCGATGCTCATGTTTTCTTTTCCTGGACGCCCCGTCGGCTCGACGATTAGGCTCCACCTCACGGCTCGCTAGTCTCCTTAGGCGTCCGCCTCGAACGAGGTCGGATCCCACGATTGACACGTGCAAACGAAATGCCGATCGCCATAGGCGCCCTGGACTCTCCCAGCGGTCGGCCAACTCTTGTGCTCCCTAGTCTCCGCTGTCGGGAATGCCGCACGTTCCCTAGAATAGGGATGACCCCATTCGTCTGCGGCCACTGTCTCAATGGTGTGGGGCGCGTTCTTGAGAAGGTTGTCATCCTTGTCGGCGAGCCCGTCCTCGATCTCGCGGATCTCTTCCCGAATGGCCAGCAGAGCATCACAGAACCTGTCCAACTCCTGTTTCGATTCGCTTTCCGTGGGCTCGACCATCAAAGTTCCTGGCACCGGGAAAGAGACCGTAGGAGCATGGAATCCGTAGTCCATGAGGCGTTTAGCTATGTCTTCGACATCAACACCGGTGCTTGCTTTGAACGGCCGCACATCGAGAATGCACTCATGGCCGATCAGTCCCTGGCGCCCGGAATAGAGGAGCGGGTAGGCGCCTTCGAGTTTCTTCGCCACGTAGTTGGCGTTCAGAACCGCCACCTTAGTTGCCGCTGCCTGTCCATCAGGTCCGGTCAAAGCTAGATATGCCCATGAAATGGGTAGGATCGACGGACTACCCCATGGCGCGGCAGCCACCGTGCCGCATGATTGCCGGACGCCGAGCGGGATCACCGGATGGTCCGGTAGAAACTCTGCGAGGTGCTCGGCGGCACAGATTGGCCCCATACCGGGGCCTCCCCCGCCGTGAGGGATGGCAAAAGTCTTGTGGAGATTGAGGTGACATACGTCGGCTCCGTAGTCGCCCGGCCGGCAGAGACCCACTTGCGCATTCATGTTGGCGCCGTCCATGTACACCTGGCCGCCATTATCGTGAATGATCGCGCAGATTTCTCGAATTGAGACCTCGAAGACGCCATGAGTGGATGGATAGGTGATCATGAGCGCCGCCAGAGTCTCGGAGTGTTCTACGGCCTTGGCTCGCAGATCGGCAAGTTCCACGTTACCACGCTCGTCGGTCTTCACGGTGACCACGTTGAGTCCAGCCATCACGGCGCTGGCAGGGTTGGTTCCATGTGCCGACTTTGGAATGAGGCAAGTGAGCCGTCGATTCTCGCCGCGTGCCCGGTGGTAAGCTCGCAACACCAGAAGCCCGGCAAATTCACCCTGGGCTCCCGCATTGGGTTGCATGGAGACGTGCGGCAACCCAGTTATTTCCGCCAGTTGTTCTTGCAGCTGTTCCCTAAGGATCTGGTAGCCCTTTGCCTGATCCACCGGTACGAATGGATGAATCTCGGTGAATCCGGGCCACGTGATGGGCATCATCTCGGTCGTGGCATTGAGTTTCATGGTGCATGAGCCGAGCGGGATCATGGCCGAAGTCAGAGACAAATCCCGAGACTCGAGTTTGTTCAGATATCGCGTCATCTCCAGCTCGGCATGGTACCTATTGAACACCTGATGCGTGAGATAATGAGTCGAGCGGTTCAACTCCTTGGGTAGCGCGCTGGTGTCTTTCGTCGCCACTGCGAGTTCGTCCAAGTCGAAGCCAACTGGCTGCTCGAGGGCGAACGCTGAGATCAGGTCGGCGACATCCTTCAGAGTCGTGGTCTCGTCGAGAGATATGCCGATCTGTGTTTCAGAAACCAAACGCAGGTTGATTCTACGCGCCAACGCTGCAGCGATCACATTTGTAACTCGTGTTGCCTCTGATTCGACGCAAATAGTGTCGAAATAGTGTCTGTGTACGACATTGAAGCCGAGGCGTCGGAGTGCTTCTGCCAGCGTGTTCGTCAGAGCGTGTACACGGCGTGCGATTCGTCGCAGGCCATCCGGACCGTGGTAAACCGCGTACATAGCAGCCACGACGGCCAGGAGCACTTGTGCCGTGCAAATGTTGCTAGTCGCTTTGTCCCGCCGTATGTGCTGTTCGCGGGTCTGCAGTGCCATGCGTAAGGCTGGCTTCCCGTTGCTGTCGCGCGAGATTCCGATGAGCCTGCCTGGTATCAGTCGCTTGTTGTTCTCGGAGGTGGCAAAAAACGCCGCGTGTGGCCCGCCATATCCAAGGGGTACGCCAAACCGCTGCGAATTGCCGACAGCGATGTCCGCGCCCAGCTCCCCCGGCGGCGTGAGCATGGTTAGTGCAAGAAGGTCTGTTGCCATCGTCACCATTGCTCCGGCGGTGCGGGCTTCTTCACAGATCCGTCGGTAGTCTTCGATCTTTCCGGAACTGCCGGGATACTGAACCAAAGCCCCAATCACTGCGTTTTCGAAGCGGAACGATGCCGGGTCGGCTGCCTCTACCTGAACGCCCCGTACTTCGGCCCGAGTACGGACCACTGCGATCGTCTGGGGATGGCAGTCCTCGTCAACAAGGTAGACGGGATTCCGGATTTCCTTGCTCGACGCCAACGACAGGGCCATCGCCTCGGCGGCGGCCGTCGCCTCGTCCAGGAGGGACGCGTTGGCTACCGCAAGACCCGTCAGGTCCGCGACCATCGTCTGGAAGTTGAGCAGCGCTTCGAGCCGCCCCTGGGCGATCTCCGGTTGATAAGGCGTGTATGCGGTGTACCACCCCGGGTTCTCCAGGATGTTGCGTAGTATCACTGTTGGCGTGACGCAGTTTGCGTACCCCATGCCTATGTAGGACCGGAACACCTCATTCTGACTTGCGACATCGCAAAGTGCGCCGAGTACCTCGTGTTCTGTCCTTGCAGGTGGAAGGTCCAGTGAATGTCCTATGCGGATGTCGTCGGGAACAACGGCATCCATGAGTTCGTCTATCGTATCGTAACCCAGTGTATCGAGCATCGTAGCGATGTCATCAGGGCGCGGACCCAGATGACGCGAGATGAATTGCTCGAAATCGGAGTGTGGCAATGGGGATGGCATGCTGAGGCTGTCCTTTACGCAAACGCCCCGGCAGCCACCAGAGCGTTCAGAGACCTTTGGTCGGGTGACCGGGGCAGGGCTATACCGCTATTCGCCGACGTGTTCAGCGTAGTTGGCCGCTGTCAGGAGCTGATTTATCTCGGCCGGATTATCGAGGCGAAGCTTCATCATCCAGCCTGCTTCGTATGGATCCTCGTTGATTAGGCCGGGGTTGTTTTCTAAATCGCCGTTGACGTCGACAACCTCTCCTGCGAGCGGGCAGAATAGCTCGCTGACGGCTTTGACGGCCTCGATAGTGCCGAACGGATCCATCCTCTGATACTCGGAGCCGATCTCCGGAAGCTCAACGAACACAACGTCGCCTAGTTCTCCTTGGGCGTAATCGGTGATGCCCACCACGACAATGCCCTCTTCTTCCGGCCTGACGAATTCGTGCTCTTCCGTGTAGTACAACTCTTCGGGGATGTTTGACATCTGTGGCTTCTTCCTGAGAGAGTGGTTCGCGAGGCGTAGCTTATTCTGGGATACAGTGGCTGTCAACCACCTGAGGCGACGGCTTCTGATGATTCGCCGGCGCACCCTCAGGAGGGGGACGGTATGCCACGCTCAATCGAGGGGATATTGTTATGCTCCAGAGTGGGATAGGATCTTCTCCCACGCAGCCCATGCGGACTTCTTGAGATCGTCCAAAGAGCCTCGGTTCTCAACGATTATGTCCGCTCTTTCACGTTTGATGGAAACCGGGAGCTGAGTGGCCATCAACTGATCGGCTTCTTCCAGACTAAGTCCGCGTTCAAGCAGCCGGTCGCGGCGCAGTGAGGTGGGTGAATCGACTAGCACAACGAGATCGAAGTCATCGGGATCCAATACTTCAAACAGTAGCGGAATATCGTTTACCAGAACGCTGTCGCCGCGGCGCCGTGCCTCTGCTTCGAGCTGTTCGCGTCTGGAGGTGACAATCGGGTGCATTATCGAATTCAGAGTGGCCCGTGCTCCTTCGTCGGCGAGGATGGCGCGGCGAAGCCTGGCGCGGTCCAGCGAACCATCCGGTTGGATGATTTGCTCACCGAATCGTCGAGCGATCCGGGTCAGTACGGGAGATCCTGGTGCTTGAGCTTCCGCTACCAATGCATCGGAATCGATGATAGTGGCGCCCCACTCCGCAAACCAACGCACCACCGTGGATTTGCCGGCCGCCACGTTGCCGGTGAGGGCGACGTTCAACATGGCTTCGACGTGGTCAGGTAGTATTTGGGAAGGCGTTGGTACACTGCTACCCACCTGTCGGTCCGGTGACACTTGCTAGAGGAGGGTGGTCTGCAGCTCATCCTCTCTCGGTACCTCATGACATGCTCTGCAGCGAGCCTCGTACTTCTCGTGCCCTCCTACCATGATGGTTGGAGAGTCGTAGTGAGCTGGGTTGCCGTCTATCAAACGCTGATTTCGGCAGGCCTGCGCGCCGCAGACAACGCAAACCGCATGCAGTTTGGTGACGGTTTCAGCGACCGCCATCAGTGCCGGCATTGCACCAAACGGCTCGCCTCGGAAATCGGTGTCGGTCCCGGCGACGATCACCCGCACGTTTCTGCCAGCGAGTCCCGTTGCAGCCGAGACGATCCCTGTGTCGAGGAATTGTACCTCATCGATAGCCGCGACCTGGGTTTCGGGGCGCAGCACCTGCAGAATCTCCCGGGCAGAGTCCACTGGTTGGGCCTCCACCGCGATACCGTCGTGAGTGGTCACCGTGTGGACGGATGAAAACCGTTCGTCAAGATGCGACTTGAACACCTGGACGTTCTTTCCAGCGATCACCGCACGGCGAACGCGTCGAATCAACTCTTCGGTCTTTCCGCTGAACATCACGCCGGAGATTACCTCTATGCGTCCGACGTGCGTGGTTGCCGACACCTAGAATTCCTCCGATTATGAGGGAAGAATCAGGTTACCGCCCACAATCGGTAGAATCAAGGCGCTTGCGATTGCGGCGTTTGGATACTACTTGTTGGTAAGATGCGATGTCGCACTCCGCTCCACTCACGGTGCGGGATGCGAGTACACTCTATTCGGAGACTGGGGGTACGGTGAACAAGACAGCCATGCAGGACGCACTGGCATCTGCGGCGGGTTTGTCGAAGGCGGACGCCACGCGCGCAATCGACGCCTTGTTTGGGCCACGTGGGATCATAGCCTCTGAACTCAAGAGCGGAGGCAAAGTCCAAATTACCGGTTTTGGCAGTTTCGTGGTACGCCACCGTGCGGCCCGGACCGGTCGCGATCCGCGAACTGGACAGAGCTTGGAGATAGCAGCCACCGATGTGCCGGCGTTCAAGCCTGGCCAGGCTCTGAAGGACGAAATCAACAACAAGTAAGTTGCGTTTGGACAACCGGCATCATGGCTGTGAGGCGGTTCGAAGGTCGCTCAGTGGCGATCTAGACGAGCCGCCAGCTTGTTGCCGCGCAACATGAGGCCGTTGAGGCCCTTAACTGCAACGTCTGCGGACTCCGCTCGAACCTCGACCAGGGAATAGCCGTCGCGCACCTCCACCTTGCCAACGCGGTTCTTGGGCACTCCCACGGCGTTCAATAAGGCGCCCACCACATCTCCTGTTCGAATCCGATGACGTTTCCCTGACTCAATGCGGATGCGGACCCAAGCCGGAAGCTCGGTTTCCTCCCCTTCGGGACCCTCGGGCAAGGAAAGCCGGCTGGCTAGGGCGGCTGCCACGGTAGCCGGGTCGTGCTCATCGTACAACGGACCAAGGGCAAGGAGCCCGTCCACAAGTGTTTGGCTCTGAATGTCTTTGCGGATTTGGTCACGCAACCTGGATGCCATGTCGCGGGCCCTGTCAGACTCCGAAGGGAGCCTGAGCGGTTTGGCGGACTTCACCAATGCCCGAGCATATGGCAACTGAAAAGCGCGTATCAGCAGCAGCACGTTTCCGGCGTTTTCCGCCAAACTGGTGTATACCTCATGCGTAGGGGGTTCCAGAGCCACTGCCAGGTCCACCTGACCCGATGCGGGATCGTCGCTCACCGTCACACCGGGCTGCTGTGCGACGTGGATACCCGCCCGGTTTTGTTCCGGAATCGGATCCCAGACGAGAGCTGTCCGAGGATTCAGAATGTCGAGTGCGGCTACCAGCGCCTCCGGAATTCGCAGAAAATCTGTGACGGTGTAACGGGCGTTTCCGGAGGGTTCCCACTCCAATGGCTCGGTCACGGCAATCGGGGCTCTGTAGGCGTGACGTTCCAAAAACCCCGTGTTGGCCGCACAGTCTTCCGTGATCACCATTCTTTGCGCCCCACGACATTCGGCAAGAATCGTGTCGAGCATCGCGACAGCCCCCGGATCCACTTGCATCTCCGGCCAGCATATGATGAATCTGTCGATTTCGTCCTGGTCTACGCATGAACGCGACAGCAGCTTGAGCATGTTGACGGGGGTGGAGACGAGTGTCGTAAGTCTTCTGGTGCGGAGAAGTTGCCCGGTTCGCGTCAGGCCGGTGGCCCCCAGCACGGGTCGGCAGTGTTCGACTGAGGAGATTGATGAGACGCCCTCTTGCAGTCCCGAGCCATCTGGAATGAGGACGACGTTCCGGATACCGGTGTCCTGCGAAGCAGCGATTTGTCTGAACAATGGAAGCGTCGTCCACCATGCCGGCGGACAGACGGATATCACGTTCTTCCCATTGGCGAATGCGGCACGGAATGCTGCATCGAACTGTGGAGCCATTTCCCAAGACACGGTGCCCTCGATTTTCAAATAGTGACCGGCGATGCACTCGGCGCGTTGGGGATGCTAGCTTGCGTAGGGTCATACCGCAACCAGTAGATTGCTGTAGCCGTAGGTGCCTCGAGAGGTGCCGTGCGCTTGGTGTCTCTGAAGTCGGGCAGGCAGAGCATCCATGAACTCATAGGTTAAGACAAGAAACGGCGGAGTGCTCACATCATGAAACGAAACTGTGTGCGTCTGGCGCTCATTGCTGCAGGTCTTGTTGGTGTCGCACTGTTGTTTTTCGAGGGCAGACTCGACGCCCAGGAGAGAGCGACTCCCAGAGAGCTTGGAGTCGTGATCGGGATTCTTGCCCCAGGCTCGCATAATGCGATTACCGACGTCGAAGGCGTGCTCGTGGGGCATAAGACAGTGACGAGCGGTGATTCGATCAATACCGGTGTCACTGCAATACTACCTCACTCGGGAAACATCTTTCAGCGGAAAGTGCCGGCGGCGGTGGTGATAGGGAATGCATTTGGAAAACTAGCGGGCTCGACTCAGGTGCAGGAACTCGGAGAACTGGAGTCTCCAGTGATATTGACCTGCACTCTCTGCGTTCCAAGGGCGGCTGACGCGGTTCTCACCTACCTGCTGAATCTTCCCGGCAACGAGAATGTACGATCGGCAAATCCCTTGGTTGGTGAGACGAACGACGGGTTCCTGAGTCATATCCGGTTACGTCCCATTGGAGAGTCCGATGTTTTGGAAGCGATCTCGAACGCCCACGGCGCCGCCGTCGAGCAGGGAAGCGTAGGTGCGGGGCGAGGCACAAGAGCTTTCGGTTGGAAGGGTGGCATCGGCACGTCAAGCCGAAGGCTGCCGGAGAACCTGGGGGGATGGACGTTGGGTGTGCTTGTTCAGTCGAATTTCGGCGGGGTTTTATCGATAGCTGGCGCCCCGGTTGGCCGTGAGTTGCGGAGATATTACCTGAGGGGCCGCGTGGAGAATACAGGTGCGAGTGGGGATGGTTCGCGGGCAGGCACCCCGATTCGTTCAACAGCGGACTTGGCGGGACAAGATGTCGCCGACGGTTCCGTAATGATTGTAGTCGCCACGGACGCTCCGCTCGGCAACCGCAATCTCACTCGCCTGTCGAAGCGTGCGCTTGCCGGACTCGCCCGCACTGGGAGCTCCATGACTAACGGTTCCGGCGACTTCGTAGTCTCATTCAGCACGGTCCCCGTGTCTGAGCTCGCAGCGGCCGGCCCCCTGTCAAACGAAGCTATGAGTCCACTGTTTCAGGCCGCAATAGAAGCAACGGAAGAGGCGATCTACAACTCACTGTTCTTGGCCACCACGGTGACGGGCCATCGAGGTACGGCAGAGGCTTTGCCTCTGGATTCAACGATGGCAATCCTGCGACGCTACGGAGTGATACCGCAATGACGGATAGACCTGCCGAATCGGGCACGACACTGTCGAAGAATGTCCGTGGGATGCCGCCTTCTCCACTGGAGTACATCCGTCTGCAGGCCCATAAGCACAGGTCTGCCGGAGAGGATGTAGTGGACCTGGCATTCGACGAACCGCGCATAGAAATGCCTCGCCCGGTTGCCGAGGCGGGTTCCAAGGTGTTACAGCAGAGTAGGGGCGGCTCGACGCCTGATGCGGGGCTTCTCGAGCTGCGAGCTTCGATAGCTCGACATCTCTCCCTGCTTTCAGCCGGAAGAGCGGTGAACGCGGACAACATCATAGTCTCTACCGGGGCTAGGCAATCGATCTTCGGAGCGTGCTTCTCACTGTTCGATTCGTCTGACGAGATTCTGCTGCCATCTCCCTCGTGGGAGCACGGTTTTCAAACGGTTGCACTTTCCCGAGCAAGGCCGGTGTCTGTTCCAGGTGAGGTGGAATGGAGTCTCAAGGTGGGTGTGGATCAACTGAATCGAGCTGCCACGCCCGACACCGCAGGAGTCGTCCTGTGCAATCCTGTAAATCCTACAGGTGCGGTTTATACGAAGGCGGAATTGAGGGCGATTCTGGAATGGGCTTTGGAGCGAGGATGTTGGGTGATTTCGGACGAGGTCTGTCGTAGGATCCATTTCGGTTCCGGTCCTGCGCCGTCGGTGCTCGACCTCCCGGATGAGTTGTTGGGGCGTGTTGTGGTCGTTGGCGGGGCGAGTAAGACATACGCTTTGGGTGGGTGGAGGTTGGGGTTCTGTCTGGCCCCCCGAGCGGTGGTGAAGGCTATGGCTGAATTGCAGACACATATGACGGGTGGTACAGCCCGCCCGGCGCAGTGGGTCGGTGTGACGGCTTACTCGGATCAAAGAGTGGAGAGTGATCTGGCGAGGATGGTAGAAGAAACCCGTCGTCTTCGCGACCTAGTCGTGACCTACTTCCGTGAGCGCATGCAGGGAATCGAGTATGTCGAGCCGCTCGCAGGACTGCACCTGTTCTTCAGAGTTGACGGCTTTTTCAGCGATACGATCAGATCTGCAACGGATTACTGCGCTTTCTTGCTGGATCGATCGGGAGTCGTGCTTGCACCCGGTGGGGCTTTCGGCGATGATCGGTGGGTGCGGCTCACCTATGCCGGGCCCGAGAAGAACTTGATGAAAGGTCTCGATCGAATCAACGAGCAAACGGCGGCGTTGGCTAGCGAGACCGGTTAGCTTCATGCGGCATTGTTCGTGCCCTGGAGAACGTGGCAAGAAGACGTAACCCGAGCACAGGCTTGTTTGTGATTAGCGTGCGGATATCCATAGCTCTCGTGTGCTTCCTGTATTGGCCCGCAGTTTTGCTGAGCCAGGGGCAGCTAATTCTCAGGTATGATCCGGCAACGGACGTCACTACTCACATTGTGTTTCAGACTGTGGCCGATATTATCACCGGAGACGGTCGGGCGATCGAAACTGCCGATTTGGGCTCGATCCGATTGGTCGCACTGGAACGCGAGGAGGGAGGACCAGCATTACACCTGGCCTACGATTCAGTTCGCTCGAGGATCCGCACTCAGGCAGGTGATTGGCAGGAGTTCGACGTGCCGGGGGCAGACTCGGCATGGACACAGGCTACAGTGGACGATCGTTTGGCAGTAACTGGAATCACGAGAAACTCGCCGTTGCCTTCGGTCACCGGATTGTTGGACATAGCGACCGGAATGCCGGGGTTGACGCTGCCGCATTCTCCAGTAGGAGTTGGCGGATCGTGGACGGTCGCTTCGGAGCTTTCCGAAAGGGTTGTGGCGGCGATCCCGCGGAGCCTGGTGGCATTGCCGTCTTTGGTTTTCTCTGTACAGGTCACTCTGGACAGCATGGTACCAAGAAAGCGGGACACTCTGGCGTATCTGTCCGTTTCAGGACCGATCGAGCCTGCTTCCGCGTCAGACGCGCAGATTCTCAGGTCCGAGGGTGTGGCCGTGTCTTCGGAATTAGCCGGTCAATTGGTTTGGTCGAGCGGGTGGTCGGGGCTGGTATCCGGTGCGACGAGGGTTACTATGGAAATTTGGAGGACCCCGGTCCCTGACCCGCCGATGATAGACCGCCGCGATCCGGTCGTGCGGGTTCGGGTCACAACGCGTTTCCAGGTGCGGCCGTAGAATTGTGAGGCTCGCGCACCTCGCGGACGTGCATCTCGGATGCCGGCAATACCATCGCCAGACGGCCGATGGAATCAACCAACGGGAAGCAGACATTGCACGTGTGTTCGAGCGCGCATTGAGCGATGTAATTGCCGCCGAACCGGATTTGGTAATTATCGCCGGCGATCTGTTCCATTCCGTTAGACCGACCAATACTTCGATCCTGCACGCATTCGAGCAGCTTAGTAGGCTGCGTGTGGGGCTGCCTCATGCACCGGTCATCATTGTCGCTGGCAACCACGACACACCGCGGTCAACCGAGACAGGCACGATACTGAAGCTCTTCGAGGCGCTTGGTGGCGTTACGGTCGTGACCAGTGAGGTGCAGGAGTTTCCTTTCGAGCAGTTCGACTCGACCGTATGGTGCATTCCTCACGCCGCCTTGGCGTCTAGCCCAGGGATAATACCGGAGCCGCAATCCGGTACAACTCATAACGTTCTCGTGATGCATGGTGAGATCGCAGGTGTGCTCAGTCGTGACGCCGCGCCGCTGGAATACGGTGGCGTGGTGGTCGAGCCACACGAACTCCATGCGGAGCGGTGGGACTACGTCGCTCTTGGCCACTATCATGTGGCTCGTTCAGTATTGCCCAACGTCTGGTACTCCGGATCGATTGACTACGTGAGCACGAATCCGTGGGGGGAACTCACTGAAGAGGAGGTGGAGGGGAGGAGGGGACGCAAAGGTTGGCTTCTGGTCGAATTGGGCGATATGCCGAGCGTGGAATTCAGGCCTGTGACACTGGAGCGCCGCGTCCTCGATCTACAGCCCATCCAGGGCAAGGGAATGGGTGCCGCCGAGCTGGACAAGCTCATCGCCGACAGGATGGAATCGATTGAGGGCGGCTACGAGAATCAGATTGTGAGACAGGTTGTTCTCGACGTGTCGCGTCCGGTAGTTCACGACCTGGATCACCACCGAATCAGAGAGTTCAAATCGAAAGCGCTTCACTACAATCTCGATATTCGAAGACCTGCGTCCTCCCGCGTGGTTGGCGTAGGTGACCCCGGAAGGCGCCAGACACTCTCGGACGTGTTGAAATCATATCTCGAGAAACGGTCATTGCCTTGCGACATCGACCGTAACCAACTGGTAGAGTTGGGATTGAAATACATGGACGAAGTCGAACGGGATCTGCTGGAGGAATAGGTGCAGCTCCATCGGATCAAGCTCGTGAACTTCCGTCAGCATGCAGACACGGAAATCGACCTCGGACCGGGCATCACCGCTATTGTCGGCCCGAATGGTTCCGGCAAGTCGACTCTGCTGGAGGCAATTGCGTGGGCATTCTACGGCAGCCCAGCGGCACGCGGCAGCAGGGACACGATTCGACGGCATCGGGCTCCCGAGCGGTCACAAGTACGCGTGGACGTGGATTTTGGGCTCGGGGCACACGAATTCCGCGTTTCTCGTGGTCTTTACAAGGCCGAGTTGTATCAAGATCGCGATGATCGCGCGATCGCAGAGAGCCATCAGGAAGTCAGCGGGCGTATGGCGAGAATCCTGGGGCTCACGCGGGAAGAGTTCTTCAACACCTTCTTCACCGGACAAAAGGAACTTGCCGTTATGGCTGTGATGGGGTCCACAGAACGGGCCAAGTTCCTTTCGAGAATCCTGGGTTACGACAGGCTGAAACTGGGGCAGGACAAGCTTCGGGAGGTTCGGACTCGCCGGCGGGGTGAGCTTGCGGGCCTCGAGCAAGGACTTGCGAATGAGGAAGACCTGCTTCGCGAGCGGGACCAGGCCCGCGAGCACCTGGCAAAGGCCGAGAGGCGGGTTGATGAGGTTGCGCAAACCCGTGCTACGGCCCTCGATGTAGTCGAGGAGACGGGGCCTGCCTGGAAAAAGATGGTTGAACTGCGGGAGTCGGTCGTATCGTTGAACAGCGAATTGCGTGTGGCGGAAAGGGATGTATACGAGGCGCGGCGGGAATTCGAGCGACTCGACAGAGAACTAGCTGAGGCGCTGGATGCCAGATCTCACCTCGATGCTGTTGCTCCCGACCTGGCCAAGGTCGAGCCGTTGAACGAGGAGTTGGAGCAGCTCGAACGGCAAGCTCGAGCGGCGGGTCGACGTCGGGCAATGGCGGGTCAGGCAAGCGAGATCGAAGAACAACTGGAACGGCTCGGGAGACGACTGGAAGAGCTGGGGGATGTGTCGCGCGCCGCCGAGGAGGCGCGCGAGGGGCTGGGGCGAGCCCGTGAGACATACAGGGAAGCAGAGCGAAACGAGGAACGGGAACGAACCGATTGGATCCGGGACAAGCAGGACGCGGAGACGAAGCGACAATCTCTTCGCGATCAGTATCGTGACCTCCACAAACACCGTCAAGGCGTTGTTGCTGCCGGACCAGAGGGCATCTGTCCAACCTGCAAGCGGCCGCTGGGTGATCATTACGATTCGGCTCTAGCGGCGCTGGATCGGCAACTCGAGGAAATCGAGATCGACGGGAAGTACTTTGCGAGTCGTGTCGAGCAATTGACCGAGGAGCCCGAGGCGGTACGCAAGGCCAAATGCGATACCTCGGAGGCCGCTGAAATGGTTGAGTCTGCATTGCAGCAGGTCGCGCGCTGCGAAGACCGTCTGAAGGAGCGCAATCAAGCGGTTTCTGAGATCGAACGACTGGACGATCGGTTGAGACAAGTGAATGAGGAGTTGAAGGCGTTACCGGATTCTTACGACGACGAACGCCTCGACGAAGTGCGTTCAGCACTGCGTGTGCTCGAGCCGATCAAAGCGCGCGGTATCGAACTCCAGGTCAAGGCGGCCAAGGCGGAAGCGCTGGTCGCCGAGGCCGAGTCTGCTGAGAAAGCCCTCTCGGAACGTGAGGCGCGATTCGGTCGCTTGAAGAAATCCATGGAGGATCTGGGGTTCAGCGAGGAAGTCTTCGCGAAGGTGCGAAAGGACTTCGAGATGGCCGAGGCTGCTGTGCGCGAAGCGGAGTTGGAATTGGCGTCGGCCGAAGCCGACCGGCGTGCGTCCACGAAGGCACTAGAGACAGCAGAGCAACGTATACGGGAACGGCGAGAACGTGCGACGAGCGCGCGTGCCATTCGCCGGCAGATCCGCCTGCACGATGAGCTGGATCGGGGGCTGCAGGAGTTGCGTGCGGAGTTGAATGCGTCGATGCGTCCCGAGATAGCCGATCGTGCCTCGGATTTTCTGGTAGAGTTGACTGACGGGCGTTACGGACAGTTGGAACTCGACGAGCAATATCGCAGTGTGATCGTCGAGGATGGCATAGCAAAGCCCGTCATTTCAGGGGGAGAGGAGGACCTGGTCAATCTGGTCCTGCGACTCGCGATTGGGCAGATGGTGGCTGAGCGAGCTGGTCAGCCGCTATCGTTGCTGGTGCTCGATGAGATATTCGGCAGCCTGGACGAGGGTCGACGCAACCTAGTCGTAGACCTGCTGCACAAATTGGGAGGTCGCTTTCCTCAGGTGGTGCTGATAACCCACATAGAAACTGTCGTAGATAACGTTGATCGTGTCTTGAGGGTCGAATACGATCAAAGTCGCGGCGCGGCCAACGTATTCGAAGGTGGAGGGCGGCTGAGTCAATGAGATTGGGCGGAACGAGTAATCTGCGAGGACCGAGGCCTCCGGGTGAAGGCGATCTGGATGCACTCAACGAGTTGTTTTCAGAAGCATTTACGGATCGTTATAGGAGAGACGGCCTCACGGGCGTTCGAGTTCCGAGGTTGAATTGCGACATCTGGAAATACGCGATTCGAGACGCTGGTCCTGGCGCGATGCTGTGGTTTGACGAGAGAAACGAACTCGTAGCGTTCAACGTTGCGCATCATTCAGGAGTCGAGGGCTGGATGGGGCCACTAGCTGTCAGGCCAGACCGTCAGTCCGGGGGAGTTGGCAAGGCGATCGTGGGAGCTGCGGTGCACTGGCTGAGATCAGAGGGTGTCAGCACCATTGGCTTAGAGACTATGCCTCGAACAGTCGAGAATATCGGCTTCTATGCGAAGATGGGGTTCGTGCCTGGGTATCTAACGGTAACAATGACCGCCGGTGCGACCCGCAGGGAACCAGCACTGCCGTCGATCTGCATCGGTGACCTCGTTGAATCAGATCAAGAAGCCGTCATGAGAAGGTGCAGGGAACGACTGAACGAGTCTGCGCCTGCCTACGACTTCACTAGAGAGATCGTCATAACGCACGATCTCGGCATAGGAGACGCGGTATTCGTCGAGAGATCGGGACAGATTCGTGGTTTCGCACTATGGCACTCGGCCCCGCTAACAGGTGAAGGACCGAGTGACGAACTGAGATTACTCAAAGTGTTCGCGGATTCGGTGGAGACCTTCGAGAGTCTCGTGACCGCCGCAGAACAGTGTGCGGTAGATCTGGGCATTGCACGGGTTGCCGTTCGCTGTCAAACTGCATATCCGGATGCTTTTCGCGCTCTTGTCAAACTGAGGTATTCGGTGCGTTGGACCGACCTTCGCATGACTCTGTTCGGGTTTCCGGAAGCCAGACTCAAGCTTGGGGAGATCCTCTTCTCCAATTGGGAGATATGACTACCTTCTACCGCCGTCGACTATCGCCTTGACTATCAATAGAACTCCCAATATCAGTGGGATGTGCACCAACCCGCTGGGGAGGGCCAGTACGAAGGTCATTAGGACCCAAATGAACAGGGACAGGATCGCGGCCAGCCCGGCAAGGTTCATTTCCGTTCTCTCGATTCTGTGAGTTCCTTGACGGTTGTTCAGACCGTCGACTAGATTAGCAATATAAATGCGGGGCGAAGAGCCGTTTATTGAGCCAACAAGCTCGATAACGTGACCGCTTGCTGCGGTGAATGTCATGCCCAACATTGGGGACGACAGAAGCGGTGGCTAGGTCACGGGTCCTACAGAATCGGGCTTCAATAATACTCTTTGCTCCGTCCTTTTTTTTGCCAAGCGCGCCCGAAGGGCGCGCATTTTCGTTGTAGGGCAAAAAGGGTGTCTTGACTGGCGGCTTCAGTGGCAATACGCTTTCAAATTCGGTTTTTCCGGCTTGCATTTGGTCGATTGCCGAGCTTAGTCCATGAACGGAGATAGAGTAGTGACGCATTCAAGCCCTGTGGTCCATGGCGCGCGCAGTGTGTTGGATGAAAACCATATTGGCGCAATCGAGGGCGGGGACGAAGAACTGTCTGTCCGGGAGTACGTGCGAAAACTCTTGTTGCACATCGGCGAAGACCCTGACAGAGAGGGTTTGGCCAAGACGCCTGAGAGGGTGGAACTCGCCATTGAACGGTTGTGTCGCGGGTACCGAACCAGCGTGGACGAAGTTGTCAACGGTGCGGTATTCGAGGAAGCGCATGACAGCATGATTCTGGTGCGCGATATCGAGGTGTATTCACTCTGCGAGCACCATCTGATGCCATTCTTCGGAAAGGCACACGTTGCCTACATCCCCAAAGGGAAGATCATTGGCCTGTCCAAGATTCCGCGAGTTGTCGACGTTTTTGCGCAACGCCTCCAGATACAGGAACGACTCACTGACGAGATTGCCGATGCCTTGATGCGGGTGGTTGAACCGTTGGGGGTCGGCGTCGTTATGGAGGCTTTCCATCTGTGCATGATGATGCGTGGCGTCGAGAAGCAGCACTCAAAGACGGTTACCAGCTCGTTGCGGGGATGTTTCCTCGCGCAAAAGACCAGGGACGAGTTTCTAAGACTCGTTCATGGAGGTAGTCTCCTGGATTGAGTTTTGTGGTGATTTGCCAGGATATCCCTAACCGGAACCTCGTTGTTGACATGGACCGCACGAACGAATGTCCGGGTGAGGCGCTATGTTCATTGAACTCGCAGAGCTGATTTGTTGTCCAGAAAGCCATGAACAGGTTCCGTGTATCCTAGCGCCTGAGGAAATGGATGGCAGGAGAGTGGTCAAGGGCACTATCGCTTGTCCGATTTGCAGGAAAGACCACTCCATCGCAGAGGGAATAGTGGGGTTCGGTGAGGATCCGCTGCTGGGAGTTGGCAGTCGAGCCGACGACCTCACCGTGGAGCAGATGCCTGATGCCGGAGATGTCCAGGCACTCTTGAACCTCGATGAAGCCGGTGGTTACGTGGCACTCTTTGGCTCCGCCGGACGTCTCGCAGGGGCTTTGGCGGCGAAGATCGGAGGCGTCCACTTCATCGGCTACAATCCACCTCCGGACCTACGGGAATCCCCCACCCTCAGCCTGGTTCGCGCCCCGATGGCTGTCCCAATCAAGGACAACTGTGTTCGAGCCGTTATGGTGGGTAGAGAGTATGTGCGCAATCGATGGATGCGTGAAGCAGGTAGGTTGTTGACTGCCAACGGACGATTGGTGGCCGTGATTGAGGAGATTGCTCCACCAGGTGTGACACAGTTAGCGGTTGGTAAGGGTATGTGGGTTGGTGAGAAACAGGCGAGTCCCAACGCCCCATCCACCATACCAGGTAGCTGTTGCGGTGGCGGGGCGGAGTGAAGTGGGTCCTATTGGCGGTACATCTGCTCTATATGGTCTTTGTATCTCATTTCGATGACGTTGTGCCGGACTTTCAGTGCCGGCGTCAATTTGCCAGTTTGGATTGAGAAGTCGGCCGCATGGTGTACCTTATGGGCCAATTCCAGGTGCGTAACGTCGTGCCACTTTCCGTCCTGCTTGTACCGAAGCGCTGCGGCCTTTGAGGAGAACCTCTCGATGGCCTAGAAGAACAACCGAGTCAGGGTTCCAGGTGTACTCACTTTCTACCTCCGGCCTCTCGCTGGCTACGGCGCGGACCCGAATACGATAGTGAAGCGTATTGGAGAACCGTTCACCACATCACCCAACGCGGTGACGGCGACGGCTGCCACTACGGCGCTATCCGGCAAGGCCTGGCCTGCGACTCGACGCACAACGATCGATGCCGCACCCGATGCATCCGTGACCGCCGCGACGGAGTGCGGGTCTATTCCGGGGACACTGTCGGCTTCGGTCAGAAAGAACCCTTGTGCCTCGACGTGCCCAGGTGCAGGATCGATCAGGGAATAGGTCACGTTCTTTTCGGGAAGTGTCCGAATGGAATCGGGATCTGTGGTGTAGTCAAAGATCTTCGTAGCCAGAGGGGGCGACATTGCAGCGTCGGGACCCATATAGAGTACCGTGTCTCCAGCGGCAGTTATCGAATCCGGTGCTGCGGTCACGACTATGGATATCGTGTCCGACCGGAGTTCGTCGACTCTTGCGCGAACCCTGCCACCGCCTGGATACAGTCCGCGCACGAGACCGGTGGCGCTATCGAGCTCGAATCCAAATCCAGCATCTCCGCTGTCAGGCAGGAGCGACTCCCACACAACCGTGGCGTCGGGAACCGAGTCGCCGGCTGCGTCGATTGCCCGTGCATTGAGCATGAGGGTGTCGTTTTCCTCAACGCTGCGGACCGGTTCGCCCGCGATCTCGATCGCGACGATCCTGTTGAGATCGCCGGTGATAACCGTACAAGCGGCGCACAGTACTGGAAGAATTAAAAGGGCTCTCAGCTCTCTTCACCAAAGTCCAGGTTAGCGAGGGCACTTTCAGCGTGCTCTATCCATTTGGCTGCGTCGGGACCTCTCGGCGGGCGCGCGAGGAAAGTCCGGAGATGCTCTGCGGCCTGCTCCTTCTCGCCACGTCTGAGGAGCAGGAATGCGAGGCCGTAGTGGGCCCCGGCAAGTGTATCGTCTATGTCGAGAGCGCGACGGTAATAGCGAATGGCATCGTCCGGGCGATGCGTCTTGGTGAACGCAATCGCCATGTTCTGCAGGATCCGAAGATCGTCGGGGTGATCTCGGAGTGCGAGGCGATAGGAGGTGAGCGCCGCATCGAAGTCGCCCTGCCGCTCCAAGGCGAGCGCTTCGTTCAGGTAATCGAGGCGCTGCGGCTTGATCTCCCTGCTACCGCGCCGTTTGAAGAGTTTCCAGAAACCCATGGCCAAGCCCAAGATAAGGAACGTCGGTGAGGGAGGCAACGAGCATCGAGTATGCTCGGATTGTTCGGTTCTTAGTAGGAATCTCAGGTGTGTCGAGACCGTCTACTGGACCACCTCGAAGGTTTCTCAGACCAGAACCGATTCGTAGCTCCCACCTGCCGCGAGTGCCTCAAAGACGGCTTCCATGGTCTGCGGCGATCCGGCAATGAACAGACAGCGTTCGTCCCCCCTGGAACGGCACTCCACTTCCATGACGGAAACCGGAACCTTGGAAAGACGTCCCAAGAAGTCCGTAAACAAGCCGGACGACAGGTAACAGGACGGTTGGTGAGCGTTCGAACCGGGCTCCGCTTCGGCCCAGTCGGTGGTGGTGAGCGCCAAAGCACCGTTGCCTGTCTGTTCGATTTCGAGCGTGCCCCATCCGAGTGCCGAAAAAAAGCCCGAAAGCACCTCACCGAGGCTCGACGAGACGAGGTCCTCCGGGTCATCGACTCCAGTGAACTCGGGAAGCCACTTCAGAAAACGCGCGTAGACCTGTGGCGCCGTTGCGAACCCGGCCGTTTGCAGGTATTCAGGCGCTCGGTCGCCAAGATCACGGGATAGCGAGTAACGTAAATTGTGCAGGACTCGGTTGCCCACACTGATCATGTTGTCATCGAGAGTCAAATTGGCGTTCATGAGATCAGGTCTTGTTGGTTAGCTGGCAACATAGGTCCATGCTTCGGTGGAGCGCAAGGTTCAACGGCACTTCGCTTCTTCCTCGACCACGGTCATCGCCACATCAACGAGTCTGTCCAGTTCTTCGGCTGACGTCCGCGACAGGAGTCCTTCTCCCCATGCCCCCTCACGGTTCGCATAGGCCTCCAAGAGACGCCTCAGGAAGCCCACCAAAGCGGTCCTCTCGAGGTCCATGCGACGCGTGTCCTCTGCAGCCTCAGATTGCTGCTTTATGAGCTGCTCGTAACGGTATGCATTTCGCAGAACCTTTGCCGCGAGACCTGCAACCATCTGTGTGAACCCGACGTCGGCATCGGAAAAGGCGGGACCGTCACGGAAGGTCCGCAGAAAGATCGCGCCTATGGAGGTGCCGCGCCACGTGATAGGGACGACTGTTATGCTCTGTACCCGGCGATCTTCCAGCACTCCCTTGACGTGCTTGAGCGTGGGATCCGACTGGGCGTCGGCAATGTAGACGGTTTCGCAGGACTCGAGTGCGCGCTTCAACTCCGGGTAACGACCGAGGTCCACGATGTAGTTGCGGATACCGGGATCTTCGTAGGAAGCGACCAGACGAGCTTTCGTGGTTCCGCGCTCGCTCAGAAAGATCGAACAACGGTCCAATCCAAATGTCTCGCCAAGTCTACTGGTAATTTTCTGAAGGATATCCACGAAGTGCAGTGTGCCGGAAATCTCTTGAAGTATGTCCATAACCGCGAGCAGTAGGCGGCGCTCATGTTCCAGTTCTTCTACTTGCGCTCGCAGTCGGTCGACTTCAGCCGTTTCAACGGCTACTTGAGGATCTGACATAGCGACTCTCGGATAGTATGCAGTGGTCAATTGAAGTCTGACGGTCTCGACGGACGTACGTCAAGGTACTAGAATCCGAGAATCGATGCTCGATGAACCGGAGGATTCTCAATTGCGTCATCTACTCATCTTGCTGCTGCTGCTGGTGGTAGCTCCAGTTGGGGCAGAAACTCAACCGCCCCCTCCGGAGATCATACCTGAATTACCAGGAGTAGGGCGTCCGATAGCGATTGAAGCCCACCGCGCCAGGCGAGCGGCGCTGATGGCCAACGTGGGTGAGGGGATAGTGGCCTTTTGGTCTGGTGCCCCGTTCGATCTCGAACAGATGGTCCTTCAAGACCGCGATTTTCGCGCGGACGATTACTTCTTCTATTTCACCGGGCTCGAGGCCCCCAATGCGTGGTTGCTGTTGGCCGCGTCCAAAGAGGGCGAGGATACGGAAATCTTGTACCTTCCACCTCGAGATCCGCGGGCCGAACGGTGGACAGGGAAACAACTCGGGCCAGGTCCCCAAGCAGCGCTACTGACCGGAATTAGCGATGTCCGAGCCATGCATCCTGACAGCTTGGCAGCGGATGTGGAAGCGTTGCTTCCCCGGGATGAGAAACCTCTCTTCACGGTCTTGTACAGAGGCACGCGTTTGCATCCTCTTGTGGCAAGCTGGCTGGAGGGTGGTGCGGAGCCGCTGAATATTATTCCGACCGTGGACAGTATGCGAGTGGTGAAAGACGACGCGGAACTCGCCGTACTGCGTCGCGCAATAGACATTACGACAGAGGCACAGAAAGCAGCCATGCAGGTCGTGCGGCCGGGCATGTATGAATATCAGGTCGAGGCCACGATCGAATATACGTTTCGCTATTTGGGCGCTGACCGGGTGGGCTTTCCGTCTATCGTGGGCAGCGGGCCAAACACGACTATATTGCACTACGACGTGAACCGAAGGAAGGTGGAAGACGGCGATCTGATTCTGGCCGACGTAGGCGCGGAGTGGGGACAATACACGGCAGACGTCACCAGGACCTTCCCAGTCAACGGTCGCTTCACCACGAGGCAGAAGGAGATCTACAACCTCGTGCTCGGTACGCAGCTGGCTGTGATCGACTCCATTCGACCTGGTGTTACCATCGGCGATCTCAGCATGATCGCCCGGGAGTACATGAGAGCGAACAGCGGCAGTTCGTGCGGTCCTCGAGATTGTACGCAATACTTCATACATGGCCTGGGCCACTGGCTGGGCATGAGGGTGCATGACGTAGGGGATTACTCGATGCCGTTGGAGCCAGGCATGGTTTTCACTCTCGAGCCCGGCATCTACCTTCCTGGTGAGAACCTGGGTGTGAGGATAGAAGACGACGTCTTGGTTACGGAGTCGGGTTGCGAGGTGCTGTCCAGCGGAGCGCCAAAGACCGTTGAGGAGATCGAAAGCTTGATGAATTCGGTCAGTTCGACACTAACGAGGAGCACGCGATGAAACGTGACAAAGAATTGGATCCGGTTCAAGAGGATGAAGATGTCGACGTTGACGATCTGGATGAGGAGGATCTGATGGATCTCGACGACTACGTGGTAGGCGGTGGAGCCAGAGGCTTCGTAGCCGGTGTGTTGGTGGGTGTCTTGATTGGGGCCGGCGGCGCATTGCTTTTGGCGCCTGATAGGGGCGAGGTGGTTCGAAAACGCATCGGGCGTGGCTTCCGGGAGTTTCAGGAAGATGCTCGCGACCAAGTCGAAGACTGGCGTGGCGACGCTCAGCGCGAGGTCCGCAGGCAGAAACGCAAGCTGAAGCGTAGGCTCGGCCGCAGCCGGCGCGATTAGCTCCTATCGCGGATCTGTTCCAACATTGAGGCGGCGCGTTCCTTGTGAGAGGGATCGGCGACGTCTGTGATCGGGAGGTCCGTTACGATCAGAAGGTGACGCCGCGCTTCGGTGAAGCGTTCAAGGTCGATCAACACCTCCGCGAGCTCCAGGTGATGAAAGGCGTAGTCGGGACGGATTTCGGTTGCTCGTTCCAGATGAGCAACGGCCGAATCACGACTCGCCTTTTCCATGAACCCACCCCCCATGAACGTCTTGGCGATGAAACGAGTCAATCCTGAAAGACGAGTGACTTCTGCGTGCCAGGCACCGATCACGTGATGAGCTCCGTCATGATCCGGATCCAACTCCAAAGCCCTCGCCGCTTCCTCGTATATCTCTCTACCGAATCGTACTCTCTCCCTCCCGCTCTTGGTTCTCGACAGCTGCCCGACGGCGGTTGCGAGCAGGGCATGTCCTTCAGCGTCCATAGAATCCAGGTAGATCGCGCCTTGGGCCATGGCTGCTGCCACGCCGTAGAGGCTGTCGCGTCGATCGCGGACAGAATCGCCGGCCAGTAGCTTGGCCACATCTATCTGAGACCGGGCGAATTTCCAGGTGACCTCGTAGTTCTGTGGATCGGTGAGGTGGGCGGCACGGTAATAATCCAGCGCCGCAGAGGGGTCGAGTGCGTCGTAGGCGCTATCGCCTCGCTCGATGTACTCCTCTACCTCCTGGCTGGAAAGGCCAACAGGAATGCACACGAGCATCGCGATTTTGAAGCCCCTCAAGAATCGCTTCATCGGCTCAGCTCTGCCGCCTCTTTCTCGGTGCACCGGGCCCCCAGTCTGGGAGTTCTCGAGAAGCATCCTCGGGGGTGGCGAGGGCGTCGAGGTCTTTTACCTCGTCTTCGGCCTCGGCCAACTCCTCTTGCCCGTCAGTTCGATCGATTTCTCCCAGCAAGTTTTCGACGTGTGCACTCTTGCCAAGAGGAAAAGCCAACAGCACCAAAACGAGGGCCACCAATACGAGCACTATGACAAGCCCCATGTGTCTCGCCTAGTCGGTCCTGTCCTCGAAAAACGATTCCAGGCGCTCCTTGATCTCATCTCTGGTCTCACGGAACGCATCCAGCTGAAAGCGGATCTGGTCGCCGCGCCCAACAGGGCTCGGCATTGCCCAGTCGAGGTGTTCTGCGCCCGGCGGAATGCCGGGAGCAACCTGTTCCTCACACAACGTGATCACGATATCTGCTTCATCCACGGGAACAGCATCGAAGTGTTTTGCTTGGGAGCCCGAAATGTCGATGTCGATTTCACGCAAGGCTTCGATGGCAAGGGGATGCACGATGCTGGGATCGGGACCGGCACTGAACACGCGCCAATCGGGCGGAACAAGGCCACGTGCCAAGCCTTCGGCCATCTGGCTGCGGGCGGAATTCTCGGCTCCGATGAAGACGATGGTCTTGGACTCGTCGGTTTGCGTAGACACTGCGACGGCTCAGAGGTTGTCGAGTGGATCGTCTGAGCGAACCAGCACCAGGATCGCTGCTTGCGATACCACGAGGTAACGTTTGTCTTCGAAGTTTATCTCGACGGCCGCTTTTCTGAAGAACAATGCGAAATCGCCAACCTGCGCTTGCATCGGTACATATCGGTGCGTGGAGTTGGAATTCGTGATCTTCCATGGCTCGTCATCGAGTTGGTTCGGTTCCGGAAGCGGGGTGCCAGGGCCAGTGGCTACTATGCGTCCGCTCTGCACCGCCTGTCGGTCTACTGCCGTCGGGGGCAGATACAATCCAACGTTGGTTCGCTCCTCGCCCTCTTCAGGTGTGACTAGAACGCGATCGCCTACAACAACCAGTCTCTTTTTGGATTCTGACATGATCTCCAATGTACTTCGCGGGAGCGGCCTAAGGGTAGGTGGGGAGGGGCTGGACCCGTAAGAGCCGCACTTCCCCTACGATCGGGGCTTTCGTATGAGAATCCAGCTGACCAAGACGAACCTTGCCTTATCGAGCATGCCGTCGGAACCAGGCGCGGAGGTAGTGCACTACACTGGGGCCCGAGTCCGAAGTCGTCTGTTCCCGCAATGGGAATCCCATCTTCATCACGATTCCTCGAAACCGAGCCTCACTGCGAATCGCATCCCATATCGGGTCGACATTCAAGAAGGATGTCCATGCGGCGCGATCTTCGAGCGCCTGATCCAGCCAATCCAGCGCCGCCTCCTTTTCGCCGAGCCAGGCTGTCAACAAGGCGATATCGTGGCAGGAGGTGTAGGATTCTGCAGAAGCTCTTCGTTCTACCAGTTCGTCGCGAATTGCCTTGGCATCAGACGTACGGCCTCCAGCGGCATACGCACAACCCAATGATGCGAGTACCCTCGAAAACCGTTGGTTGATTCGGGCGGCCAACTCAAGGTGGTTGGTTGCCTGCTCGACCTCACCTGTCTGAATGAGGCACCACGCAAGCCCGACCCGAGCCGGCGGGAAGATCTCGTTGAGCTCCAGAGTTCGATTGTACTGCTCGATTGCGTGTTCCGTCTCACGCGCCCAGTAGAACTGGTGAGCCAGATGCGCGTTGCCGATGAGCGACACCGGGTCGAGGTCCAACGCATCTCGAATCGTTGCTATTCCTTCGTCGTGGCGTCCGGAATTCGCCAGAAACAAACCGTACTTGATGCTGGGCTCCAGTGTAGTGGGCTCGAGCAGCTTGAGTCTCTCGAACGCGCTCTCCGCAGCCTCCCAGTCTCTGTCGTACAAAAAACACACTGCTCCCAACGTAGCCTGCGCGTCCGGAAGGGTTGCGTCAATCTCGAGGGCACGCTCGGCAGCCGATTTGGCGCTCGAGAATGCCTTTGCCGGGGCTTCGGGGTCGACCCCGGTGCCCATGGCCAGCGTGAAGTGGGCGTTGGCGAGCCATGCATGTGCGAGCGCGAAATCCGGATCGCGCTCGGCAGCCTGCTCGAACAGCTTCAGGGCCATCTTGGTTGTCGCAGGCCTGAACTTGTTCCAGTGATACACACCTTGCAGGTAGAGTTTGTATGCCTCGAAATCCTCCGTCGGTCTGCGGTCTATTCGTGATGCCACCGTGGTGGACAACGTGGCGTGTAGAGCACCGCCGATCTTGCGGGCGACATCGCTCTGGATCTCGAAGATGTCGGTGAGATCACGGTCGTACGTCTCCGACCAGAGGTAACGATCTGTTCGCACATCAACCAGCTGTGCCACGATTCGCACCCGGTTGCCGGCGCGACGTACCGTTCCTGCCAGGATCGTCGCCACTCCCAGCTCGTCGCCAACTTCGCGGAGGCTCTTCGTCGTCTTCTTGTACTGCATCGTCGAAGTTCGGGAGGTAACCCTGAGGTCCGGTACCTTGAAAAGCTGTGCTATGATGTCGTCAGTGATTCCGTCACTGAAATACTCGTTCTCCGAATCATTGCTGAGGTTCACGAACGGCAGAACGGCGACGGATTTGCTTTCTTGTGCGGGCTCGGGAACGACGAGTCGTGGAGCTGCATGAGGCACGAAAGAGGGAAACGCCGCGGTCAGTGCCGCAGAGAAATCGGAAACGGTTTGGTATCGATCTGCGGGATCCCATTCCAGCGCACGATCCAAAACCTCCTTGACAGCCCCGGGCACCATCTCTGTCTGTACCGTGACACCTGATGACTTGCCGGATCCGTTGCCCGTGGGGACGCCAACCCGCCTACCGATTCCCAGTGCCGGGCGTTCGCCGTAGAACATCTCATGAAGGACAGCCGCCAGACTGTACACATCCGACCGAGCATCCAGGTCCTCGGCTGCGTATGCTTGCTCAGGGCTCATATAGCCGGGTGTGCCGATCGCCTGTCCCGCCAAAGTCAGGTGCTCCCCGTTTGGCAGAGCGTCTGTCAGCGCCTTGGCGATGCCAAAATCAGTAACCAGGGCATGCCCTTCCTGCAGCATGATGTTCTCTGGTTTTATGTCTCGGTGGATTACTCCCTGCGCGTGCGCGTATTTGAGTGCGTCGGCGACATCCAACGTGATGTGCACAGCGTCGTCTGGTGCGAGTCGCTTCTCTCCCTCGAGTCTCGAACGCAGGGAAAGCTCCGATACGAACGGCATGACGTAGAACAGGAGACCCTTCGCTTCATCGGCCGTGAAGATCGGTATGATGTGGGGGTGCGTGAGCCCCGATACGATCTCGATCTCCCGGGTGAACCGTTGTTTTCCGATCTGATGGCCGAAATCCGGATTCAAAACCTTGATCGCCACGAGTCTCGGAGGGCGATGCTCACGAGCCAGAAACACGGTGGCCATACCACCCTTTCCTATGATCTTCTCGACTACGTATCGGCCGGCCAACGCCGAGGAGATGGCCGCGTGCAGGTCTTCCACTACATTTCGCTCCCTGAAACGGTGAATCGGAGTCGGTAATATGCGGGTTTCGTCGTTGTCTTGGTCATTCCCATCGGTCGGTTTTCGAGAATCTTATGGTAAAGCAATGAGGAGGAAATGTGATCCGTCCCGGTAAAATCGTATGTGTCGGCCGCAACTACCTGAAGCATGCCGTAGAATTGGGTAATATAGTACCGCAAGAGCCTTTATTGTTCCTCAAACCTCCTTCAGCCGTGATTTCCGATGGCGACAACATCGTGCTGCCGGTTGCATCCAAACAAGTCGAGCATGAGGGAGAGGTCGGTGTGGTGGTAGGAAAGCAGCTACGGCGAGCCAGTGAAGCGGAGGCGGTAGACGCTATCCGCGGAATTACTTGCGTGAACGACGTTACTGCTCGAGATCTTCAGAAGACGGACGGCCAATGGACTCGTGCAAAGGGCTTCGATACTTTCTGCCCGGTCGGTCCTCGAGTGGTACCACTGAAAGAGCTCGGGGCCCCGGAGCGGTTGGAGGTGATCTGCCGAGTCAACGGAGTCGAACGGCAGCGTGGCGTGGCAGCCGAGATGGCGTTCAGCGTGCCTCACATTCTGTCCTACATTTCCCACATAATGACGCTCGAGCCGGGAGATCTGGTGGCTACCGGAACGCCTGCGGGTGTGGGGGAACTTGAGCCGGGTGATGTGGTGGAGGTGGAGATGCCCGGGGTTGGGATCCTCAGAAACCCCGTCGTTTCTGCTGAAGCCCAAGTGTAGACAAAGGCTGTACTTCTTCGATGGACCGGGCTTCCCGGCCTGAACCCAAACGGATCTGCATGCACGCGTCCGGAGCGTCCACCGCTATGAGCGACAGTAGTTGGGTCAACGGCCCGCCACGCTTCTCTCCGGTTACGTTCCATTCGTGACCACCGATATTCACTTTGCCGCTCAACATCTTTGCAATCCTTCTATTGCCGGTTCAACGGGGTCATCGGTCGACGGGTATCTCCACCTGTGGGTGTCACGAGCGCTCGCGGCCGTCTGGCACTGGGCATATCTTTTCCCCAAACGCAGAGTCTCGAATGGCTGCAACCAGCAACAAACGTACACAGGAGTGATAACCGTGAATAGAGCACTCACCGTCTTCGTATTGGTCCTTACGCTTGCCGGTCCCGCGCGCGGTCAACAGTACGCGCCGCTTCTCGATCCAGAATTGCGCGATCTTCTGCACGAAGAATTGAGCGGTGAACTCACGAAGGAACACGTGATTCAGATAAGCAGACACCATCGCGTACAGGCGTCACGCGGCTACAGGCACTCGGCACATTATGTGTTGGAGCAGTTGCGCGGTTACGGATTTAGCGAAACTGAAGCCTACATCGAGTCGGCCCCGTCGGATGGGCGGATCGTGTATCAGACCTGGCAGTCCCCATCCGGTTGGGACATCGAGTCCGCCGAGCTGCGGATGGTGGAGCCCTTTGACGAAAGGATTGTTGGGTATCCGGAGATAGCCATGAGCGTGATAACCTACTCGAATCCTGGGGACGTAACTGCCGAGCTCGTGTGGGTTGGTGCCGGGACGAGCGATGCCGACTATGTGGGGAAGGACGTTGCCGGCAAGTTCGTGCTCGCCACGGGATACGGAGGCGAGGTTCACCGGCACGCGGTACTGAAGCATGGGGCGGCGGCGGTGGTCGTCTATCTCGACGACGAGCGCGCGCAGGAGTATCCGGACATGCTCGCGTACACCGGCATGTGGCCTCGGACCGAGGAGCTCGATGACGTTACATTCGGGTTCAACATCACCAATCGCCAGGGTGAACGGCTTCGAGACATGCTGATGGCGGGTGAGCGCGTGGTGTTGAGCGGGAAGGTCTCTGGTATCGGTCTGGAACCCTACTACATGGATGCGGTCGTAGCCCACATTCCCGGCTCCGATCCGGCGAGTGAGGAACTCCTGATCTGTGGACATCTGGACCACCCGAAAGAGTCCGCGAACGACAACGCGAGTGGCTCCGCGGCCATGCTGGACATTGCTCGGACGCTGAAGGAGTTGATCGATTCCGGGAGAATGTCGCGGCCGCAGCGCTCGATACGGCTGCTATGGATCGCCGAGTTCTACGGAATCATCGCTTACGTGGATGCTCATCCCGAGCTGACGGGTCCGGATCTCGGTGGGAAGTTCCTCGCAGGCATGAATCTGGACATGGTTGGCGAGCATCTCGAATTGCTGCATTCCAGGATGAATCTGACGAGCGTGCCGTCTTCAATCCCTACTGTGCTGACTGACGTTGTGGCTAACATGGCGCATATGGTAGACCGGATGAACGTGCGGACGCCCCGCGGGAGCATGTCTGTGTTCAACTATCGTATTACGCCTTACAGCGGTGGCAGCGATCATGTGGTGTTGATCGATCGCAAGATTCCCAGCATGATGCTCGGCCACTCCGACTACACGCATCACACCTCCGAGGATACTCCTGACAAAGTGGACCCGGTCGAGCTCGAACGCAGTGAGATAATCACTACGGCAACGATGCTGTTTCTCGCGAGCATGACGGCTGAGCAAGGTGTTGATCTGGCATATCTGGTTGGATCGAATGGGGCGGCGAGACTGGGGGCGACAGCGCGGCGGGTGAGGAGCCTGTTGAATTCTCAATCAAGTGAGGATGACGGAGCGACTTGGTTCGAGATGTTGAACACGATGTCGCATGTCGGAAGATGGGAACGAGAGGCGGTAGGGTCGGTCCTTCAGTTCAACAACGATTCGCGCGTGAGTCAAGCTGTCCAAGCGGTCCAGAGACAGCTCGAGCGACAGGAGGAGGGGTTGGTGGCGGGGTTGAGATCCGAGGCCAGGACCATGGGGCTGTCGGCCCGAGCGAAGGCCGCCGATCGCGAGGACGGCCGAGTTGCGGCTCGCCTAACACGGGGGCCTTTGGGGTCGGGGCTGCCCGCGAGTGAGCTCCCCGCCGAAGACGCTGCATGGTATTCGTCGAGTGAATACCCACTCGGAGGCAATTTGACGTTCGAGCTGCTCAATTTCATTGACGGTGAACGCACGGTCACCGAAATCCGCAACGCACTGAGTGCCGAGTTCGAGCCGGTACCGACCGAAGCGGTAGCTCGTTTTATCGAAGATCTGGTGAGAGTCGGTGTCGCGGAGTGGCGATAACGCTTGGATATACCGGGTAACCGCTCAAGTGCGTCTCAAGATCAAGAGGGGACCGCTCTCCTCCGAGGCACTGGCGGCCACCCGGTACTCGTGACATTACTGTAGCAACCAATGTGCCGGCCGTGGGTAAGGCATAACCTCGCGAGAGGCAGGCATTTGTTCGGTGAGCGGATGCGCTCCTGCGAAGCCTCTTGTTCGCTCGTGGGAATCCTCATCCCATCTTCGAACAGCCAGTCGGCTCGGCGGCTTGCGATCAGGAGTGACATCGACGGCCGGTGCAAGCTCGTGCTTGGAGCATCGCCCCTTCGGTGTTAAGATCGACATCAACATCAGTGTTGCGCGGGAACCGTTGTGGGAGAATGGGCGGTCTTCGACGGTTGGCGCACATCGGCATTTGACTTCTCTATCGGGGGAACGTTATGGCAACCAGACGAAAGGCCTCGAAGACAGGAGAGGCGGTTGAAAGCGTGAAACAGGCAGTGGAAAGCGTCAAGGGGAAGGCGGCGAAGAAGTCAAAGAGCCGACCGACGGGTAAGGAAAAGGAACGTGCCAAGAAGGCTGCCGCGGCAAAGAAAGAGAAAGAACGCGCGAAGAAGGCCGCAGCGAGAGAGAAGGAGAAGGAGCGCGCTAGAAAGGAGCGTGCCAAGAAGGCCGCCGCCGCAAAAAGAGAAAAGGAACGCGCCAGAAAGGCCGCCGCGAGAGAGAAGGAGAAGGAGCGCGCTAGAAAGGAGCGGGCCAAGAAAGCTGCGGCTGCAAAACGAGAGAAAGAACGCGCGAAGAAGGCCGCAGCGAGAGAGAAGGAGAAGGAGCGCGCT
>CAZOJI010000008.1:92262-116243 GCA_964580055.1 uncultured Gemmatimonadaceae bacterium
AAGAAGACCGCTGCAGCAATGAGCGAGAAGCAACCAGGCAAGAAGGCTGCGGCAGCCGGAAAGAAGAAGGAGCGCGCAAGGAAGGCCGCTGCAGCAATGAAGGAGCAGGGACGCGCCAAGAAAGGTAGTGCCAAGAAGACGGTGGTGAAGAAAAAGAAGTCACCGAAACGGAGCGGTCGGAAACTTGAAGGAAAGTAGTCGTTTTGAGTCCGGGGGACTGCGGCCACCGGTAAGAGTGCCAGCGCCGGTCACCCGTCCGGCGCTAGATCAGTCGCCTGCAGCTCCAGTAACGTCAGCGGGTTTACCGTCACCAATCCGTATTTTGCATGCCAGTGAAGGTGGGGGCCGGTCACACGACCCGTAGCTCCCACCTTGCCTATCACTTCACCTCGTGCGACGGTGTCGCCAACCGATACCGCAGTCTCACTCAGGTGCATGTAGGCAGTAGTCAGACCGCTGCCGTGATCGATGTGGATTGCCGTGCCCGCGTAATAGAAGTCATGTACAATCACGATTACACCATCGTTAGAAGCGATTACCGGGGTGCCGGCAGCGCCAGCCAAATCCACGCCCATGTGCAGACTGCGTAGCTCACCGTTGAACTCTCGCCGCTGTCCGAAGCCGGCCGTGATACGGCCTGCACGCGGTCGAAGGAAGGAGCTTTGCCAAAGGCGCGGCGTGTAGTGCGACCTCCTCGAGACTGATATCACGAGGTCACGCTCCTCGAGGATTCTGGGAATCTCCGAGTCCGGTGGTGAAATGAACCGGGGATCGACGTTGAGCTCCAGGATCCCGGATCGGACCCGGGCCACCGGCACCCGGGCCAGAAGTCGCTCGCTGCCGTGACCCTCGCCCTCAATGCTCAGCGGTACCACGAGAGTGTCAGGCGAGCCGACAGGAATCGGTGCCAACGCGCGGAATACGACGCCGTCTTCCGAGAGGAAATGAAGTGGCTCGTCGGCAACCTCGCCGTGCACGGAAACCCCACCGCCGCCGAGTGGCTCATCGCGCGCCGGCGTCACGATGAACTGAACGACGGATCCCTCTGTGGGAACCGGTGGAACCCATCGCAGCCGCGAGGAATCGCCGCTGCATTCGGACTCCATTGTGGCTGATGAAAGTAACGTAACCAGTAGAATGGTTGCAGAGTGCATCATGAATATGAAGATAGCACGTTTTGTGATTCATCGTCTCTACGAACGTCGATGACACAGAAGCTCGACAGCACTTGGTTGAATTTGCCGTGTGTCGTCGCCTGAGTATCTTCCCCGGGCGCACGCCCTTGGCCCGGAGCCGGTCATCGCTCGGCCGTCCGGCCGTTTCTTTCGGGGCCGTCGAGCCGTTCACCGATCAACATCGGAGATTGTTATGCGCCGATTCATCCTCCTAGCCGCCCTTGCGGCTCTCGCATCTCCCGGATCCATCTACGGCCAGTCGAAACGCCAACTGGACCACGATGCCTACGACATCTGGATGGAGATAGAAGACGAGGCAATCTCGAATGACGGTCGTTGGCTCCTTTATGTCTTGGTGCCGCAAGACGGCGACGCAGAGCTACGCGTGCACAGCCTGATATCGAATGTCTCCTACACGATGCCGCGTGGGCGCTCTCCCGAGTTCAGTGCCGACGGGAGTTTCGTGGTTACGATCGTCAAGCCGGAGCTCGAAGCCAGTCGTCAAGCCAAGCGCGAGAACAGGTCTTCGGACGAACAACCCAAGGACTCACTCGCCATCTTGAACTTGTCAAACGGAGATGTCTTCCGGGTGGCCCGAGTTAAGTCCTACGAGCTTCCCGATGAGGCCGGCGGGTGGGCGGCTTACCTGCTCGACGAAACCGCGTCGCGCGCCGACACGGCGACTTCAGGCGAAGCGGAAGTGGAGGAGGAGCAGCTCGAGGAGGAGCGCGAAGAATCGAGCCACAAGCAGAAGAAGTCGGGTACGGATCTGGTCGTTCGCAACCTCGAGTCTGGTGACGAAACCGTCGTTCACGCAGTGACCGACTACGCGTTCTCGAACGATGGAGTCCGTTTGGTCTACACTGTGTCGACCGAGAACGGGGGAGGTGACGGCGTCTACATCTTGAACGTTAACGGCGGTGAATCCTCGAGTCTCGCCGATGGTGAGGGCGTCTACAAAGCCCCCGTCTTCGACGAGGCGGGCGAACAGGTAACATTTCTGTCGAACCGTGACGACTACGATGCCGAGCAGTCGGCTTACAGTCTGTTCCATTGGAGGATGGGAATGGATGAAGCTCGAACTGTGGCCGACCATGAGCAAGCCTCCATACCCGACGGTTGGTGGGTGAGTGAGCACCAAGATCCGGCTTTCTCGGACAACGGATCGCGGGTGTTTTTCGGGACGGCGCCTCGGCCCGAGCCGGAGGTCGAGGACAGCCTATTGGAAGAGGAACGCGTGAAACTGGACATATGGCATTGGCGGGATCCTTACATACAGCCAATGCAGTTGCTCCAGGCCGACCGGGAGCGTCGGCGAACGTACCTCGCCGTTGTACATCTCGAGACCGGTGATGTGGTTCAACTCGCCACGGCGGACATGCCGGAGGTGGAAGTGGGACAGGAAGGTGACGCTGCGGTGGCGCTCGGCAGCTCGGATCTTCCCTACAGGCAGCGCATTTCCTGGGACACCCCCACGTACCACGACTACTACCTGGTTGATGTGGCGACCGGCGAGCATCTGCTCTTTCACGAGGAACTGCATGGCACGATGAGCCTTTCGCCTCACTGTGCTTACGCTGTCTGGTGGGACAACCAGGAGCTAGCCTGGTATGCCAGGGATCTCGACAGCGAGGAAGGCGTCAATCTCACCGCATCGCTGTCTGAAGCCGTTCACAACGAAGATCACGACTGGCCCTATCGTCCGAATCCGTATGGTTCGGCCGGCTGGACCGAGGGAGACGACGAATTCCTGGTCTATGACCGCTTCGACGTGTGGGCCCTCGACCCAACGGGGCATCGTGAACCGCGGGTCGTTACTGAGGGCGCCGGCAGGCGCGACAGCCTGCGATTCCGGTACGTGGACCTGGATCCTGAAGTAGAGGCGATCGATCCCCGCGAGCCACTGGTTCTGTCCGTCTTCGACATGCAGACAAAGGCCTCGGGGTTCTATCGCGACCGAGTGCGCGGCGACCGGGAACCGCAGCGCCTGGTCCTCATGGACGTGCGTTTCTCCACGCCGACGAAGGCGGAGAACGCCAACATGGTGATGTTCACGCGAGAGAGTGTCGCGGAGTTTCCGGATCTATGGGTCAGCAACCTCGAGTTCGATAACATGAGGGAGGTGAGCGACGCGAACCCGCAACAGCAGGACTATGTATGGGCGACCGTCGAATTGGTGGATTGGCTGTCCGCCGATGGAACGCCGCTGGAGGGGTTGCTCTACAAGCCCGAGAACTTCGACCCGTCGGAGAGGTACCCAATGATGGTGTACTTCTACGAACGGAATTCCCACAACCTGCACGCTCATTACCCGCCCGTCCCGCACCGATCCGTGATTCGGCCGACCTTCTACGCGAGCCGGGGATACATCGTCTTCATTCCCGACATCGTGTACCAAGTCGGGTATCCCGGTGAGAGCGCGATGGACGCGGTCATCCCCGGAACGTTGCAGTTGGCGCGCGAGGATTACGTGGACGAGGAGAACATCGGGGTCCAGGGGCACAGTTGGGGCGGCTATCAGATTGCCTACATGGTGACGGAGACGAACCTGTTCAAAGCGGCCGGGGCCGGGGCAATCGTTTCAAACATGGTCAGCGCATACGGTGGGATTCGATGGGGTTCGGGAATGAGCCGCATGTTCCAGTATGAAAAGACTCAGAGCAGGATAGGTGCCACACTCTGGGAAGCGCCGCTGAGGTACATAGAGAATTCCCCGATATTCTGGGCGGACAAGGTTGAGACACCGCTGCTGATGATGCACAACGATCACGACGGCGCCGTGCCCTGGTACCAGGGCATCGAGATGTTCGTGGCGCTGAGGCGCCTCAACAAACCCGTCTGGATGGTGAACTATAATGACGAGCCCCACTGGCCGACATCCTACGCAAATAAACGGGACTGGAATATCCGGATGCAGCAGTTCTTCGATCACTACCTGAAGGGCGCGCCGGCACCGGTCTGGCTGGCCGAGGGTATTCCTGCGGTTCGCAAAGGTGGAACCTTGGGACTCGAAGAGGCGGACGGACGGTAGCTAAGGCCCCACTTTGTTATCGGACAGCCAATACCGAAGAGGCTCGGGCAAGTGCAGCGGTTCGGCATTCCGTGTTGCGACACGCCGCCGCCATGCAGCGGCTTGCGCCACCGCGGAGGGCTTTTCATGCGCGCTATGCTGACACTACTGGTGCCGGTGTTGAGCCTTCCGAAAAACTCCTGTATGACCTTTGGCTTGTTTCCTGCAACGGTGATTTCCGTGGGTGAACCAATGTGCTCATCCATGAGTGACGTTGTTGCTGGAGATATCTTGCAGTCCGAGCATCTTTTTTCGCGGCGACCTGATTGTATGGTTTCCTGGAACAAACAGAGGCCCTTTTCGTAACCCTACAGATGAATAGCACGCGACTTCGAATTGTAACTGTCTGCTTCCTCACAGGTCTGCTCGCATCCGGTTGCGGAGGAGGAGGGGAACGCAGCGTTTTTGCTGGATACGTCCCACACGAGCGCTACGAGTACGGATTGCGGGCGGCCGGTCTGCATCTGACGGCTTTGGGAAAGGATTGGTTGACTGCGGCGGAACGAGCGCTGGAGGCGCCCGTGCAGATCTCCACTCCTTACAGCGAGGTCAGTTACCTGGATCCGAGCGAGGCAGGTGCGGTCGGTTACAGGGTGAAGCTCCAGAGAGGTGAGAAGATCGCTGCGAGGTTCGAGTTGGGCAGTGATACGACTTTCCTTGTCTTCCTCGATATGTTCGTTATGCCGACAGGTGCGCGGCGCAAGCCGGTGCTTCTAACCAGCGCTGACACCGGTTCGCACGAAATCGAGTACGTTGCGCGACGCGATGGAGATTACGTCGTTCGTGTACAGCCGGAGTTGCTGCGTGGAGGTCGCTACACCGTAACCGTTGAGGTGGGAGGGTCTCTCGGCTTCCCTGTCGAGGGTCACGATCATGCCGCTATACGGAGTTTTTGGGGTGATTGGAGAGTCGGTGGGCGCACCCATCAGGGAGTGGACATATTCGCCCCGCGCGGCACCCCGGTGTTGGCGGCGACCGACGGTACAGTGCGCAGCACGCGGGCCAACAGGCTGGGCGGCAAAGTCGTGTGGCTCCGTGACGGTATTGGTAGATCGCACTACTACGCCCATTTGGACAGCCAGGTGGTCCGTCGGGGAGACAGGGTGAAGGCCGGAGACACGCTTGGATTCGTAGGCAACACTGGTAACGCACGCACGACGCCGCCGCATCTCCACTTCGGCATTGCGTATCGCGGTTGGTTCGATCCGCTACCGGCCCTCGCTTCACGGTCCGTTCCCCCGCCCCGGTTCTCGGGTGACGGGGATCTAGTGGGTACTGTGGTGAGGGCACGGTCCGAACGCGCCAGAGTGAGATTGCTTCCCGCAGCGCGTTCGAGTGCACTCGCTACTCTGGTCCGTCACACGCCTGTCACGGTGATCGCTGGAACGGGGCGATGGTATCGTGTGTTGCTTCCAAACGGTACGATCGGATTCGTTGAAACGCGCTTCGTCGAGCCAGCAGACCGTCCTATCCGCAGCGAGCTACTGGCGACCGGTGCGGTGCTGCGCAGTTCGCCCATACATACGGCTACCGCAACCGATAGCCTGATTGCGGGGCAAGAGGTTCCAGTACTGGGCACGTACGGTGAGTTCTTGTTTGTTCAAGCTCCGAGCGGGCGAGCAGGATGGTTGGTTCTGGAATAGGCTGCGGGGCGAGCCGCAGCCTCGACAGGTTTTGGCTAGCTCTCGACTGAAGAACTAGTTCTCCGCCGATCGCGTTGCATTGCAGGTGTCAGGCGGACAGCCGCGCGAGCTGGTGTGGGAGAGAAACGCCGAGTCTCCGCAATGAGTCTGGATGCTACGTGCAGCCACGGCGCGCCAAGCCTATGGCCCACGGGATGCGCGTTCTGAATTGCCGAGATGAATCCTTCGGCGTCGGAGAAGTCACGCAGCTCCGTGTAGGCTCTCCCGAACTCCCATGGGAAATGTGCATCGGAACTCGCAGCGCCTGGGAGACCTCTTTCCGCTGCCGCAGCGGCCGCGCGCCGGTTCCACCCTGGCAGGAACGCCCGGGAGTTGAATACCTCTACGACATCGGCGTCGGCGAGCGCCAAATCGGCGTGCTTTTGGGCACCCCAAGCGTAGGCGAACGGGTGAGGTGCGTATACTAGCCCGCCCTGGGCTCGCACGGTGCGAATGGTTTCAGCCACCGCTTGGCCCGACTCGATCAACTCGGTTAGAAACAATCCAATGATATGAGTGCCATCGTCGCAGTGTATCTCTTCCCCGACGATTACGCGCTCGGGAAATTTTCTATGTGCCTCGATGGCGCCATCGATCTCTCGATGATCGGTAATGGCCACCTTGTCCAGACCGGTGGAAACAGCCGCTTCAACGAGGTCGAGCGGCGACATCCACCCATCCTGGGAAACTGAAGAATGGCAGTGTAAGTCGATACGCATGCGAAGGAATCCTTCAGCAGGTTTGATGCCACCGGCGTGCCTGGGCAAAGCGAAGTGCGATGCCGTGCTCTAAAATCTCGGACCAATCGCTCGGCTCGAATTGGAGAAGATCAACTCGACGCCTGAGAGATCTTGACATCAACCGGCATTCGCGGCGGCAACCTGCTCCGGGAGTGCGCCGAACTTCCGCACCCTTCGGTTGAAATCTGAAACTGCGAGCGCTAGGTCAGGTTGTCGGAAATCCGGCCACAGTACAGTTGTACTATAGAACTCCGCGTACGCGGTCTCCCACAACAGGAAATCGGACAGTCGTTGTTCACCGGCGGTTCGAATCACGAGATCCACGTCGGGCGTTTCGCCGGAGATATGTTTCGCCATAAGCTCCGGAGATATTTCCTCCGGAGCCAGAGTACCGCGCTCGACGTTCTTCGCCAGATTGGCTGCCGCTTGGGCGATCGCCCAACGCGAGCTGTAGTCCAGGGCGAGTCGAAGGTGTAGCCGCGAGCAGTCACCGGTTGCACTCTCCAACTCCTCCACAGCATCCACCGCCGCGCGTGGCAGCCGGTCGCGGCGTCCGATTGCCGAAACCTTCACGCCGTTAGCGATCAACTCGTCGTGTTCACGTCGGCAGTATTCGCGCAACATCCAGAACAGCCGGCCAACTTCCATCGCCGGCCGTTTCCAGTTGTCGGCGGAGAACGCATAAAGGGTCAGGGTAGTAATCCCTTGGCCCGGCGCACCGCGCACTATATCCCGGACACTGTCCACTCCCGCCTGATGACCACGCCATCTAGGCATTCGGCGGGTTTTTGCCCAGCGTCCGTTCCCATCCATGATGATTCCAACGTGAATCCCGCTCATTTCTTCTCCAACGCATCCCTTGCCTCGTTGAGGAGGGCTTCCATGTTTACCAAGTAAGTTTCCAACGCCGCACGTCCCTTCGACGTGAGGCGATACTCCGTTCTGGGTTTGCGATCTTCGAACCCCTTTTTCACGGCTATGTAGCCGGCTGTCTCAAGCCTGCGGGCGTGCACGCTCAAGTTGCCATCGCTCGTTTTGAGTATTGTCTTGAGGTCGCCAAAGCTGAGACTCTCCTCGGCGGCCAAGGCAGACACGATGCCGAGCCGCATCCGTTCGTGGATGAGACGATCCAGCTCGTCAGCGTCGCCGTTACCCACCATGTCTCCAAGTGATGTCCAACCCCGCCACGATGTGGAGGCCGCCGAATCCGACGCCCAGCATCACCAATCCCAACCCCGGTTGTATCAGGGCCACTGCGCCGAGTACCAAGAAGATCGCTCCCATCCAGCGGATGGCGCGCACCGAAAAGGTGCCTCCCGCCGCGACGCCCGCGCCGTAGAGCGCAAGCCAAGTGCCGGGCAGCAACTGTGAAGCGCCGTCGTGTACGAGTGCATAAGTGAGCAACGCGCCTGCGACGAGAACCGGCACGACCACCCAGAAGACGCGGCGGAGCACTCCTGACCAGACGGGTTCGCCGATCTGATGTGCTTTCATGGCGTTCGCTATGCTCGCAGCGACCACAGATATGAACGCGGCGGGAATCCATACGTAGAGGTCAGCGGGAGTGCGGCGTAGCCACGCGAGCCACGTCGCGAGAAGCCCGACCGCGCCGCTTACGATGAGCCCCCATCCCGACACGGCCGTATAGGTTGACGCAGACTCCATAGTGCGGCGTATATAGTCGAGGGTTTCTTTTGCGTCTCGTTGGTCTTTTGGCTTCGAGGTGGTCACCGAGCCTCCAATCGCATCTGGGGCAGGAAAGAACTTTATGCTGCAAAGTAAAAAGAGCGAACAATAGCGCAAGGGTTTTTCACCTGCTGCACGTTGATCGCAAATCTGAGGGATTGCTACGGTTGAACGGGCGTGCGATTCCAGTCTTGCGGAACACACTGCCGAACCCTGGGAACCTGTATGATTGGGCGCTGGACGCGCCTGGAGGTCCCAAAGAGACGACATTTCCTTGGGGCTTGAATGACCCCGCTCCACCAGATTAGAATCTTTGCGCTATCGGTGGGATGAATCTTTCGCGTGGATTCCAGCTAGGAAGACGGTATTATGACATTACTCACTCTCAACGATGTCTCCAAGAGCTTCGGGCCGGTAAGGGCAGTGGACGGAGCTTCTTTCTCGGTGGACCGGGGCCAAGTAGTCGGTTTCCTGGGGCCCAATGGGGCCGGGAAGTCTACGACCATGAGGATTATCAACCAGCTGTTCGAGCCAGATTCGGGATATATCCTCTTTGACGGCGAACCGCTGCCGGAGGTGTCGCGGGATGCGAAACGTCGCATTGGCTATCTTGCTGAGAACAACCCGCTGTACGGGGAAATGCTCACCTCGGAGTATCTCGGGTTCGTTGCAGACCTGCGCGAAATTGCGGGAACTGAACGGCAAGGAGCCATCGATGATGCTGTGGCGGCCACTGGCATTGCCGAGGTGTTCTACCGGCAGATAGGCAACCTGTCCAAGGGCTACAAGCAGCGCGTCGGGCTTGCACAGGCTATTCTCCACCGTCCGGATCTCTTGATTCTCGATGAACCGACGGAGGGACTGGATCCCAACCAGCGAATCGAAATCCGCAGGCTCATCGCCGATCTGGGAAGGGATCACACGGTGGTTCTGTCCACGCACGTCTTACCAGAGGTTCAGCACACCTGCACGCGCCTGCTGATCATTCATGAGGGTAGAATCGCTGCCGACGGTCCAGTAGATGAGCTCGTCGCACAGGCCAGCGGTGCCGTGCGTATTGCGGTGGGGATAAAGGGAGCCGGAGCCGCGGAGGCAATACGTGGAATCGAGGGAGTGCGGCAGGTGGATGATTCTCTAGATGAGGTTGATGGCCTCAAGTTGTTGACCGTCACTGCGGACAGCTCGACTGACGTCCGGCCCGGTATCTTCGACCTGGCGAAGGCTCGTGACTGGACTCTTTACGAACTGCATCAGGAAACCCGCAGCTTGGAAGATCTCTTCCGCGAACTCACCTCCGGAACGGGGTCGGTATAATGACTGCTATTTGGACGATCGCGCGGCGCGAGTTGAAGTCGCTCTTCGACCATCCGATGGGATATATCCTCCTGGTCGTGTTCGTGGGGCTGAACAACTTCCTCTTCTTCTCGCAGGCCTATCAGATTGGACTGGCGGAACTTCGCCCCATGTTGGGCTTGTTCCCGTGGCTTTTCCTTTTCTTCATCCCTGCCGTCACGATGCGCGCCCTGGCCGAGGATTTTCGATCGGGCACGATCGAAGTGGTGCTGGCCCAACCAATCACCGAGCTCGAGCTGTTGATAGGTAAATACCTCGGGCAGGTGCTTTTCATCTGGATCGCGCTGGGATTGACGCTTGCGATTCCGCTCGGATTGGGTCTCGGTGCGGATCTTCATGTCGGCGTCATCTTCGCGCAGTACTGCGGCGCCGCGCTGTTCGCCGCTGGGTTCGCGGCAATAGGAGTGTGGGCATCCAGTCTGAGCAACACGCAGATAACGGCGTTTATCGTCGGTGTGGCGGTGATGTTCCTGTTCGTGTTAATAGGTCTCGACATGCTCGTAACCGGCCTGCCGCCGATGCTTGCTACCGTAGGGGCGAACCTTGGCGTGCTGGCTCATTTCGAAAACATCAGCCGCGGGGTGATCGACCTTCGGGACGTCGTGTACTTCGTGACCCTGGCGGCCGTCTTCCTGGTTCTGGCTTACGGGGTACTGACCGGTCGCAAGCTCGCCCCGAAAGGGGATGCGCTCAAACGGCTGCGGTTGGGGACGGTGGTGTTGGTGGTGACGCTCGTCGTCGTTAACCTGTTCGGGCGGCACATAGGAGGGCGTCTCGACTTCACTCCGGGCAACGTATACACCCTATCCCGAGCAACAAAGAACATCGTCTCTAACGTTCCGGACATCGTGACAATCAAGCTGTTCGTTTCGAGAGAGCTGCCTCCACAAATTGCCCTGTTGAAACGGGATATCGATGACCTTCTGAGCGATATTCGCGCCGCGGGCGGTGGCAACGTCAGGATGACCGAGCTAGACCCGGCGGAAGATGAGGATATTGCATCGGAGGCTCGCTCGCTCGGTATCAGGCCCGCCCAGTTCAACGTGGTCGGGCAGGATCAACTCACGGTGCAAGAGGGATATATGGGGATCGCGGTACAATACGCAGACGAGACGGAGTCGATCCCGCTGGTACGCCGCACGGACGATCTCGAATACCGACTCGCTTCGTACATCCTCTCGCTCACGCGGGAATCCGAGCCCGTGATCGGATTGGTCGCCGAGGCCGGCATGTCCATTCCGGGCCAACCGTCGCAGGGACCGACCTACAACACCATCCGCAGTGCGCTCAATGAGACGTACGAGATCCGTGACATCGATCCCGCCACTCACGTCTTGAATCCCGGTGAGATCGGTGCGCTCGTACTGGCTGGCTCTCCTCCGATGGTCGAAGACTCTGTCGCTGACAAGTTGCAGGAATACCTGCAAGGAGGCGGCAGCGCACTCGTGATGGCAAGTGGAATGCAAATGTCGCCACAAATGCAGCAGCCTTTCGCCGGCCCCACACCGGTAGCATGGAACAGAGTACTGGAACCATACGGCGTTTCCATCAAGACGAACATGGTATACGACTTGCTTGCCAACGAACGAGTTTCGGTGCCGGCGAACTTCGGACGAATCTTCGTGAGCTATCCATTATGGCTCAGAGCGCTCAGCACCAAGGCGACGACCTTGAACCAGGAGCTCGAGTCGCTGTTTCTCCCATGGACCAGCGAGGTGGATACTGCAGGGGCGGCACCGGGTACCATAACGCCGCTGTTCGTCACCAGCGAGGCGGGAGGCGTTGAGGAAGGGCAGGCGTATGTCGACCCGCGCAGGGAGTTTCCGCAGACTGACTTGGCCCAGCGCGTCGTTGGAGTTTTAGTGAACCCGTCCGAAGGGGGCAGCGCGCCTGAGGATGAGCCGGACGCGAACGATGAGAGCGACGCAACCAATCCAATTCCAGGTGGAAGATTGGTGGTCGTTGGAAATGGAGATCTCGCCACGGACCAGTGGGTGCGGAATGCGCCCCAGAATGTGACGTTTGTTCTCAACGCAGTTGATTGGCTGGTGCAGGACGAAGGGCTGATCGCGATTCGATCCAAGGACCGTTCACCGCCGCCGCTCGTTTTCGAGAGCGCAGCGTTGCGCGACTTCGTTCGCTACGGAAACGTGTTCGGCTTGCCGCTGCTCATTGTTCTCGCCGCGATCTTCAGGTTGCTGCACAGGAGACAGAAGATGCGGCAGCAATACACACCTCTCACCCGTCAGGGGGTCGCATGAATCCTAAACAGCTGAAACGGGTCGTAATCGTGCTGGCGGTTGTCGTCGCGTTCTGGATCCTGGCGGAGCTGCTCGGGGGCGGTGCCAACGACATGGAAACAGCGTTTGTCTTACCTGCCCTGGAAATGTCGGAAATCGATGCGGTGACAATCGTTCGGCCGTCCGGGACGAACGCGCTCGAGAAGGTGGGCGACAGCACCTGGACCGTCAACGGATACCCGGCTGATGAGGGTTCGATCCAAGATCTCTTCGCAGGTCTCAGTGACTCCAGCGAGGCTGAATTGGTCGCCACCGGTGCCGCATTGCATGGTCGCATGGGTGTGGACTCGGCGGAGGGCATTTTCCTGACGCTGGAGAATGACGGAGAGGAACTGGCTACCGTAGTCTTCGGCAAGAGGGGCAGCGCATACAACACGCGCTATGTCAGGCACGAAGGTGAGGAGTACGTATATCAATACTCGGGTCAGTTGGCCGGCGTGGTGGACCGTGGCGAAACAGACTGGCGCGACAAGACCATTGTCAGTATCGAACCGGACAGCGTGGGAAGAGTGGTCGCGAGACGCAGCGAAGGTGGGTACACATTGACTCGTGGCGACGACAGTTGGGTCATCGGCGGTGGCGCGCCTGCTGACTCTGCGGCCGTGCACCGCATGTTGAACCAATACAACTCGTTGCAGGCAAGCGGATTCGCGAGTCCAGCGCAGGTTGACTCGACGGACTTCAACCGGCCGGATCGCACGGTCACACTCTTCGGGCTGGAAGGAGAAACGCTGGCCTCTCTGGCATTGGACTCGACCGCCGCGGCCTATTGGCTGCGAGTCGAGTCGGACAGCGTGATCTACCGGATTCTGCAATGGAAGGCCAATCAGATGATCCCGGTGGATAGTACGCTGAGAGCAGGCTCAGGAGACGGGAACAGGTAAGGAATATCCAATGTCCAACACGGAATGGCCAGTGTCCAACGACGTTGCTCCTCGCGATTGTTGTGCTCTGAACGCCCGGGTTGCACGCGGGGACAGTATTGGACATTGGAAATTCCTTGTTGATTATTGGAGATTCGTCATTGGACATTCCGTGTTGACCATTGGACGTTATTTGTCGTTCCGTCAGTTTCGGCTGGCAGGCATCTTTTCCATTAAATAGCTCGTCAGCAGGTTGTAGACGTGCAGAGTCGTACCTTCCCCCTCGTAGATGCCGTGCGACCGATTCGGATACGCCATCATGGTGAACTGCTTACCGGCTGCGATGAGCGCGTTGATCAATGCCTCGGTGCCCTGATAATGAACGTTATCATCACCGGTACCGTGCACCAGCAGCAGATTGCCCTCCAGTTGGTGTGCGAACGTAATCGGTGATCCCATCCTGTAGTCATCGGCGTTCTCGTCCGGCAATCCCATGTACCGTTCCTGGTAGATGGTGTCGTAGTAACGCATGTCGGGGACGGGAGCCACGGCCATGGCAGTGTTGAAGAGATCAGGATAACGGAAGATCATGTTCAAGCTCATGGACCCACCTCCGCTCCAGCCCCACATCGCGAGTCGGGATGCATCGATGTAGGGGAGGGCTGCGATTTCACGGGCGGCTGCCGCCTGATCCTGTGAAGCGTGAACACCGATCTTGCGATACACTACCTTACGCCATTCGTGCCCCCGCGGAGCCGGAGTACCGCGATTGTCCACGCTGACCACGATGTAACCCTGTTGTGCCAGCATCAAGTGCCAAAGGTATGTTGCCCCCGTCCACCTGTCGGCAACGGTCTGTCCCCACGGTTCGCCGTACACGTAGAACAGGGCGGGGTATTGAGCCGTGGAATCGAAGTCAGGAGGCTTCAGCATCCAACAGTCGAGCGGTACGCCGGCACCATTGTCGACACGGAAGAACTCGACTGGCGATCTACTGAGTCCCGCGAGCCGACGCCTGACGTCAGCGTTGTCCACCAGCGTTCGAGTCACCTCGTGATCTGGGAGGCGGACCACGTCCCAGACCGTCGGAACCTCGAACCTCGAGAAATTGTGCACCGCCCACTCGGCTCCCGGCGATATGTCATAGCCGTGAGTCCCGGTGTCACCGGTGGGAGTGAGACGTTCGGCTGAACCACTTCCGTCCAACCGAGTGCGGTACAAGTACCTGGTTTTCGGATCGTCCGGAGACGCGCTGAAATACAACCAACCTCCTTCCTCGTCTATTTCCTCGACGCTCACGACGTCGTAGTCGCCGCGAGTGATGAGTGTGACCTCTGAACCGGATCGCGAGATCAAGTATACGTGCCTCCAGCCGTCTCGTTCACTTACCCAAGTGAAGCGAGCACCGTCGTCCAACCATTCAAGGTCTTCTACCACGTCCAGCCATGCATCGTCGCGCTCGATTAGGATAGTGTCGATCACGCCGGTCGTTGCGTTGCCCAGCAATAGCCAATTGGTGTTCTGCAAGCGATTGAGTCTCTGTATCACTACTTCCTCTGAGTTGGCAGCCCATTCCATGCGAGGTATGTAGTTGTTGCGAGGGTCTCCTCCCACGTTCATCCAGGTTGTCGGACCACCTGATGCAGGTACCACTCCGGCGCGTACTGCAGAATTCGTTTGCCCTGCCTTGGGATATGGGAAGGAGATCACATACGGATACAGCGAATCGGTGTTGTTGATCATCTTGAACTCGCGTACGCCTTCCGAATCGAACTGCCAGTAAGCGATCCGGCGACCATCCGGACTCCAACTGAAACAATCACGCAAAGAGAACTCTTCCTCATAGACCCAGTCGGACGTGCCGTTGACCAGCGTGCGCGTTCCGTCACTGGTGAGCCGGGTGATTGTTCCGTCGTTGATGCTTTCGACGTAGATGTCGTTCTCCCTCACATAAGCGACTCGCTCGCCGTCCGGTGAAAACTTGGCGAACATCAGCGAGGCCTCCGGTGCATCGCCTCCGAGTTGCGTGAGGCTCCGGCTGTCCAAATCGTAGACCCAGTAATCGCCGCGAGTGTTGGAGCGCCATACCCGTTGTGAGTTCGCAAAGATCAGCACCTTGCGACCATCCGGAGACCAACTGTATCCGTCGATGAAGAGCGGTGCTCTCTCGCCACGAGGGATCAAGCGGCTGGCAGAAACCAGAACGGTCCGGGTCCCCGTCTCAGGATCGTAGCGCACTATGTCGAGTCCCCTGATACCGCTGGAGGACGGCTCGTACATGGTGTATGCCGACCCGTCGGCCAACCACGTGGCCCGAGTGTAGGCGTAACCGCGGGAAGCGAACTCGCGAGTCGCGAATATGCGTTCGAGTGTGAGATGCGACGGATCCTGCTGCGCCGAAAGTGGTCCTGCCAGCATCAGGGCGAGACTCAGCGCAAAGTGAGCTCGAGTCATTTTCACTGCATACTTCCTTTCAAGGAGCTCGTGTGTTGTTCAGAAACTGCGGTGCTCGGTGCGCGCAATGATCTCGTCTTGCAGCGCTTCATTGAGGTCGCAGAAATAGTCGCTGTAACCGGCAACGCGAACGATGAGATCTCTGTACTTGTCGGGATTCTCTTGTGCGGCGCGGAGAGTGTCGGCATCTACCACGTTGAATTGCACGTGGTGGCCGTCCATTCGAAAATACGATCGTACCAGTCCGACAAACTTGTTCAGGCCTTCGTCACTGTCCAGGATTCCAGGTGTCAGCTTCTGGTTGAGTAGCGTTCCCCCGGTACGGACATGATCCATCTTTCCCACCGACTTGAGAACAGCAGTGGGGCCGTGGCGGTCCGCTCCCTGGACCGGAGACACGCCTTCCGATAGCGGTTCACCCGTGCTTCGGCCGTCGGGGGTGGCCTGTACGACGGAGCCGAAGTAGATGTGGCAGGTGGTGGGCAACAGGTTTATGTGGTAACTGCCCCCCTTTGTGTTTCGTCTCCCGTCGACTGCCTGGTAGTAGGCCTCGAAGAGCTGCATCATCACATCGTCGGCGTAGTCATCGTCATTGCCGTACTTCGGCGATCGCTCCGCGAGGGCCAACCGGGTCTTTTCCCATCCTTCGAAGTTTGCCGCCAGAGCATCCAGCAACTCCGACATCGTCATCGTCTTCTTGTCGAAGACGTTGAAGCGAACCGCTGTCACTGCGTCGGTGAGTGTTCCCAATCCCACCCCTTGTATGTAAGAGGTGTTATAGCGGGCTCCACCATCGTGATAGTCAGTGCCGTTCGCAATGCAGTCGTCGATCAGTAGAGACATGAAGGGAGTCGGGAGGTAAGAGGCCCACAATCTCTCTATGACATTGCTGCCTCTCATTTTCACTTCCACGAAATGCTCGAGCTGGCTTCGGTATGCGCCCATGAGTTCGTCGAAGTCTCGAAACTCGATCGGGTCACCGGTGTCGATTCCGATTGTCTTGCCGGTGCGTGGGTCTCGACCTCGGTTCAGGGTTAGCTCGAACACTTTCGGCATGTTGAAGTACCCGGTGAGGTTGTAGTTCTCTTTGCCGAAAGCACCCACTTCGACGCAGCCGCTGGATCCTCCGTTTCTTGCGTCTTGCACTGTCTTCCCTTGACGTATCAGCTCCTGCACGATGACGTCCGTATTGAAGATCGACGGCTGTCCGAAGCCAGTGTTGATGATCTTTGCAGCTCTCTTCAGTAATCTGTCGGGATTCTTCTTGCTGAGTTGCACCGATGAGCTCGGTTGCACGAGTCGCATTTCCTCGATGACATCGAGTATGAGGTAAGTGACATCGTTGACTGCGTCAGAACCGTCCTCATACACGCCCCCGGTGTTGATCTGTGCAAAATCCGTGTATGTGCTGCTCTCCTCCGCGGTGACGCCCACCTTTGGTGGCGCAGGATGGTTGTTGAACTTTATCCAGAAACACTGCAGGAGCTCTCTCGCCTTGTCTTCCTCGAGCGTTCCGTCGTCGATGCCCTGCTTGTAGAACGGATAGAGGTGTTGGTCCAGATGGCCCGGGTTGAAGGAATCCCAGGTGTTGAGTTCGGTGATCACGCCCAGATGCACGAACCAATAGTACTGAAGCGCTTCCCAGAAGTTGCAGGGAGAGTGTGCCGGGACCCGGGAGCAGATCTCAGCGATCGTCTCGAGTTCCGTTCTTCGAATGGGATCCGAATGAGCCGCCGCTTTCTCGCGAGCCAACCTGGAATAACGTTCAGCCAAGGTGATGAGGGCGTCGGCGGAAATAGAGATTGCCTCGAGTTCCTCTCTTTTCTCGTAAGCCATAGGGTCGTTTAGGAAGTCGAGGTTCTCGATGCTTCGCCGGACATCATTCTTGAAATCGAGGAAGCCCTTGTGGTAGATCTTGTCATCGAGCACGGTATGTCCCGGAGCGCGCTGCTCCATGAACTCTGTGAACACGCCCGCTTCGTACGCCTCCTTCCATTCCTCAGACATCTTGCTGAAGAGGATGTCGCGAAGCGATCTACCCTTCCAGAACGGTATGATCCGGTCCGCGAATGCGGCGTGCACTTCATCGCTGACCGAGAACGAAACCTTCTCCCGAGAATCTAGTACCTCCAGGTCTTCCAGTGTGTGGCAGCAGATCTCCGGGAATGTGGGAGTGGCTTTGGGCATTGGGCCGCGCTCACCCACAATCAGCTCGCCGTCACCCAAGTAGAGGAGCTTTCTTTCCATCAGATGCTTTAGTGCCTGCGCGCGTCGTATTGTGCGAGAGTGGGAGCCTCTGTCGGCGGCATAGAACTCGGTCATCAGCTCGGCCCGCTCAGCCGATATTGAAGCCGGCGTGTTGAGGCTGCACTCTCTCAACTGCCGCACTCTGTCACTCATCGTCATATGAATCACCTCGCACTTTGACCTTCAGGCCGTATGTCCGCAGTGTACGGACGGTTGTTCCTATCGTCTCTTCCGAGGGTGGCCTCTCGTCGAGTAATCGGTAGGCGTGGCCAATCCGTGTGTATTTGTCAATTCCGGCACGGTGGTACGGGAGAATGTCGATCGGAATCTCGGTTGAAAGCGCCGATGCGAATTTGCCAAGAGATTCGATGTTCTTAGCGTCGTCATTGATGCCTGGCAGCAGTGGAACCCGGATGATGACGGGTGGCCCGTGCTTCGCCAGCCATTCGAGATTCTGCAGTATGGTATCGTTGGAGGCTCCGGTGAAATCCTGGTGACGGTTAGCGTCCAACAGCTTTACGTCATATAGGAACAGATCGGTCAACTCGGCCACCGACTCGACTAGCTCGAGCGGTGCAAACCCAGAGGTGTCGACCACCGTGGAGATGCAACGTTCTCTGCACTTGCTCATCAAGTCCAATAGGAAATCAGTTTGGGAAAGTGGCTCTCCGCCCGAGAATGTAACCCCGCCGCCACTCTGGTCGTAGAACACCATGTCGCGTTCGATCTCGACTAGAACCTCGCGCGCAGAAACCTCCCTGCCGGCGATTGCCAGCGCGCCCGGCAAACAAACCTCGATGCAATCACCGCACGATGTGCATGTGGCTCTGTCTACCCGCAGCGTCTTTCCATCAAGCGATATCGACTCGGTCTCGCAGAGGTCGATGCAGTCGCCGCACAGCGTGCAGCGGTCTTCCCGAACCAAGAGATCGATGCGCTTTTCCTTGCCCTCGGGATTGTGACATGCCCAGCAGTCCAGGGGACAGCCCTTGAAGAACACGGTCGTCCGAAGGCCGGGGCCGTCGTGGATGGCAAACCTCTTTATGTCGAAGATGGTGCCGGTGGTCACTGGTTTTCGTCTCTGGATTGCAGGTTTCGCAGTAGGCAAGCTACCAAGAGATGTACGGCTTCGTGTCATCGAGCCAATGCCCGTCGAAGGTTACGTACGCGGTTCCCGCCGCAAAGTGGGATGCCTCGACTCTGCTCACCCGAGTCCGATCCGGAACACCGCGAATGTTGCGGCGGGCGTTTGTCCAAGAAGCAGCCCCATTGCGCGTCACTTGCACATTGCCGTCGTCGGTCCCGGCCCACACGACCAGCGCTGTTCATTGGTGACTCGTCTATCGTGTACATGGTGCGGGAGTTGTGCCGGTGCTTGAAGGTCCAGGTTTCTCCGCCGTCTACTGACAAGTACGCGCCAGGGCCGCCGCTGTGCATGTTCCAGGGAGTGCGCAACCGCTCGTACAGGCCAACGAACAAAATCGCCGGATCATCCGGATGCATCGCCAAAGCTGTCGCTCCGGCGCGCTCATTGTCCGGTAGGCCATTGGTCATTTCTTCCCAAGTCTCGCCACCATCCGTCGTCTTGTAGAGCCCGCCAGGGCCGGAGCCAGCGTGCAGATAGAGATAACGGTCAGCAGCAGAGTTCTCATGGGTGTTTGTTGTGAGTCGTGAGTTGGGTAGGGATGGCCATGTGGCTTCCTCCCGCGCTCGGATCTGGTCTCAGCCTCGTCTAGTCCGGCTCCCTTGCTCCCCTCGATCCCTACCCGTCGCTCTTAGCGATTTCCTCATCCCGAAGCTGTCGCCGCAGGATCTTGAGTACCGTGCTCTTTGGAAGTGCCTCGCGGAATTCGATCGACCGCGGCACCTTATAAGACGCCAGTTGATCCTTGCAGTACTCAATCAGCTCCTCTGCCGGCGTCGAATACTGGGGCTTGAGGACTACGAACGACTTCACCGTCTCGCCGCGCTTCTCGTCTGGAATACCGATAGTTGCAGACTCGAGTACCGCAGGATGTGCTCCCAGAACCTCGTCGACCTCGTCGGGGTACACATTGCAACCCGAGCAGATGATCAAGTCTTTCTTGCGACCTACGATGTAGAAGTAGCCGTCTTCGTCCATCTTCGCTATGTCGCCGGTGTGAAGCCAGCCGTCTTGCATGATCGCGTTGGTCTCCTCGGGATTGTTCCAATAGCCCTTCATAACCTGAGGGCCTTTGATCACCAGCTCCCCCTCGTTCCCAAGAGGCATTTCGGTCACGCCATCGTCCAAGCTCACGATTTTGGCGTCGGTGTCGGGCCATGCCGGACCTATGCTACCTAGCTTTTTGGTGCCCGACATTGGGTTGAAGTGCGTGGCGGGAGATGTCTCGGTCATGCCGAAGCCCTCGGAGATCTTGACGCCCGTGAGCGCTTCGAAACGCTGCATCACATTGACTGGAATCGGTGCTGAACCCGAGGCGCACACCCATATGCTGCTCAAATCGTATTTCTCGACGTTGGGTGATTTTGTTATCGCGTCGAAGATGGCAGGAACCGCGGGCAACATCGTCACCTTGTGTTTGACTATGTTCTTGAGTACGCCGGGGATGTCCCGCGGATTCGGCATCAAGACCAGAAGGCCACCGAAGTACACTGGAAAGTTCAGTGAGATGGTGAGTCCAAAGATGTGGAAGTAAGGAAGGCAGGCCAGCAACACTTCATGGCCGTAGTTCAGTCCTGTCACCCATGTGGCCGCCTGCTGCACGTTGCAGGAGATATTGCGGTGGGTGAGCATCGCTCCCTTGGACTTCCCCGTGGTTCCTCCTGTGTATTGGAGCAATGCCACGTCATCAATTGACACGGCAACACCGGGAGGCCTCGGCGTAGTGTTATGCACCAGCTTTTTGAAATGATGCACCCCCGTGTCCGGCTGAACCTTCGCGATCATGGGCGGTGTCTGCTTCTTGAGCTTCAGTGGGGCGAGGACGTTCAAAGGAAATCGCAGGTATTCGGGAATCGAGGCTACGATGAAGTGCTTGACCGGTAGCCGGTTCCGAATCGGCTTGATGCGATTCTCGAACAAGGCATCCAGCACGATCGCTACAGTCACGCCGGCGTCCGTCCATTGGTGCTCGATTTCTCGCCGCGTGTAGAGTGGGTTGGTCATTACGACCTGAGCGCCGAGTCGGGCCGTCGCAAAAAAGGCGATTACGGTCTGCGGCAGATTCGGTAGGTGCACTGCGACTCGCGTTTCTTTCCCAACACCGAGAGCGGCCAGCGCAGTCGCAAGCCTCCTGACCTGATCGTTGAGTTGCTCGTAGCTGAGTTCGCAGTTCATGAAGGATATCGCCGGCCTATCACCAAAGCGCTCTGTGGTGCGTGCTAGAATTTCGGGGATCGTGATGTCTTCATAGTCAATAGATGGAGGCACGCCCTCGTCGTAGGAGTCATGCCATACGCGGTGATCCATTATTCGCTCCGGTGAACTGGAATCCGAGTAGAATGCGGTCAGGGCCCTGTGGGGTCAATAGGAGTGAGTGGTGAGTTGTGAGTGGGAGAGGTAGGGGAGCAGTGCCAGTCTGGGTAGTGATATTCTGGAAGCGCTCGAGAGCCTGACACCGGAGATAGGTCCGGTTCGTGGGTTCGTGCCTTATTGGGGTGCCATGGCCAACGTGCATCATCTGCTTGGCGACTACCGCACCGCACTAAAAGTCGCGCGTCGAGCACGCGAGATTCACCCTGAGATGTGGTTGCCCGTTGGCTGCGAACTGACCGCGACGGCTGCGCTTGGAGATGTAGATGATGTCTTACGGCGTGCAACGCAGATGGCCGATTCTCCAGCTGATGCCATGGGCTGGTCACCGGCTCAAGCAATAAGGGAAGGAGCCGAAGAACTGTGGGGCCACGGTTATGGTGAAGCGGCACGGCAGCTATGGGGCTTGGCCATCGAATGGTACGACCTTCATGAGTCAACGGGTCCACTCCAGGTGCGCGATCAACTTGGACGCAGTTATTCGCTCTACGCGTTGGGTCGCTACGACGAGGCGATGCGAGCCGCCCGAGTGTTGCAGGACGCTATGCCGCAGGAAGTCCTGGTGTTGGGACTGATCGGGAGGATTGCAGCACGGCAGGGTGATTTCGTAACAGCTACCGATTTGCTGGGTCGGCTCGAGGAGATGGGCGAACGGCCTTACCAATTTGGCAGGCCCGGCTACCAGGCAGCATTGATTGCAGCGGTACTGGGCGACGACGAACGCACTCTCCAGCTACTTCGCAGAGCCAAGGCGCAGGGCCTCACCCATGGTCACTGGGTGCATCGAGAGATGGACCTGGATGGCCTCCGCGGGACACCTGCGTTCCAAGCGTTGGCACGCCCGGTGCCGGCCAATACGCGAGACTAGCCGCGCGGACTACACCCTACAGCACGCCAAGCGGCGTGGCTCGGAGCGTGGGAAGTAGCGCACGCCGGAACAGCGCCGGCATCGAGCAAGCGCCAAAACGTGATGGCGCTCAGTGCACAGCGCCCCGTGCAATGCGACTGGAGACTGCGCCGTTCGGCGCGAACAAATCCCGTGCCGGTATCCGAATGACTGGATGCCCGCGGATCAGGGTTCCGTTCGTTCGAACGCCACACCGTTCCATTCCACCCGGCTTGCCGTTTCCTCATCCTGGTCGAAGTGGAAGACCACCACGCTGCCGCTGCCAGTGGGCGTGACACGCAGGGCGTTCATGGAGGCATCGTAGATCTCGGCCCGGCTGTGAACCACGCCCATGCTGACCTCCAGGCCGCCAGCAATGACTCGCCAGCGCATGGTTCCGAAGCCTTCGTGGCGATAGGTGCCCGCATAGGAGTCTAGGCCGTGCGGCAGCGGCGCCAGGCGCTCGGCGCGCTCGGCCATGTGCTGCTCAGAGCGTCTGGCGCGATCTTCGTGGATCGAGGTCAGTTCCTCGAAGCGGGTGTCGTAGTACGACTGAAGGTCGTCACGGCCCAGCAGGCGGTCGTAGATGAAGTGCGCGACCAGCTCGGCGGCCGGCGGGCCGGACGCGTCGTTGGACAGCACCACGACCCCGATGCCTTCTTCGGGAAGGAAGGACATGTGCGAGTAATGGCCCTGGAATCGGCCGAAGCGCTGCAGCATGCGGTGGCCCTGCCACATCGCGCGATCCCAGCCGTAGCCCCAGCCGTCGCGTTCGTAGCTTTCGAAGGTCCTGTCCTGGCGGGCATGTTGGGTCTGGATGTTCTCGATCATCGGCTGCGGGAAGATGCGCCGCCCTTCCAGGGTGCCGCCGCCGACGTGGACGGCCAGGAAGCGCGCCAGCGAGCGGGCGCTGGTCAGGTGCCCGCCGCCGGCATGCATGTTGGCGTCGTCCTTGGCCAGGCGGATGCGCTCGAAACGACCGGACGGGGCCAGGGCGTGCGGCATGGCGATGCGATCGGCCTCGACGCTGGACACCAGCGCCGTGGTTTCACGCATCCCGAGCGGTTCGAGGACGGTCTTGCGCACGGGCGATTTCCAGCCGCCCGCTTCTAGTCCGTCGCCATCCACGGCGTCGAGTACCAGGCCCAGGATGTTGTAGGGCAGGTTGCTGTAGTCGAAGGCGCGACCGTCCTCGGCGGCATCATTACTGGCGAGAAGATCGATGAGTTGCTCGGGCGTGAAATCGCCCGTGTAGGCGGTGCGGAAGATCACCGGCCAGGAGTCGCCGATGCCCTCGGTCATGCTCAGCAGGTCGTGAATGGTGACTCGGTCGGCATCGACGCCCTCGCCGAACTCGAGATCGGCGAGGTACATGGTCACTGGCGCGGCGAGGTCGATGACGCCTTGCTCGGCCAGACCGGCCACCGCGGTGGCGGTCAGGGCCTTGGAGCTGGACGCGATGTAGAAGCGCGTTCCCGCGTCGACCGGAATGCCGCTGTCGACGTCGGCCAGGCCGAAGCCCTGGCTGTAGACGACCCGGTCGCCGATCACGACTGCCACGCCCAGGCCGGGCGCGCGGCCTTCAGCGGTCATGCGGCGGGCGAAGTCGCGAACGTCCGCCCGCCAGTCGCCGCCCAGCGTCGCCTGGGCCTGTGAATGCCCGGCCGGCACGGCGAGACAGACCAGTGTCGCAAGGGAAAGCAGAGTTCGGGTCATCATCTGTGGGTTCTCCTGAAAAACGGTGCTATTAACCCGGCATCTAAATGCGTATGCCGGGTTAATGCCCGGCCGGCACGGCCGGGCCGCGAAGCGGAGCCGCTTGTCGCGACAATCGCGAGCAACGAATACCATAGGTATTTCGTTGCCGGATTAAATAGTTGAGTTCGTTCAGCTCGCGCAGCTCCGATCGGTAGGTAGTATCGATTTGGTTGAGATAGCTCACAAACTCGTCCGTCGGCTCGTGTCCGAACTTCTCGTAGAACCTCTCTGAGAACTTCACTGCTACCGGCAT